>CAYXDS010000098.1:0-9437 GCA_964463805.1 uncultured Elusimicrobia bacterium
TTGAGTTCATCACTTTGATGCGCTGCTTACTGAAATCCCCTCGAACGCTCGTGATATGGGCGTTGTTCGTCTTTTTCATCATTACGCGATTTGCCGGATTAACGATGCGCCCGTTTCACAACGACGAAGGCGTGAACGGGTTCTTCATGCAGAACCTGATGAAGTCGAACGATTACAAATACGATCCGAACAATTATCACGGCCCCACGCTGTACTACTTTCAACTGATTCCAAGTTGGATTGCGAGCTTCGTGAACGACCCAAGCCATTTTAAACTCACGAACACCGACGGACTTACCGTTTTTACCACGCGGTTTATGATCGTAAGCGTGAGTTTTCTCGTGTTGGCCGGCGTGCTTTTTTGTGCACCGATCGTCGGCGCTTGGGGAGCGGTGGCAGCTTTCGTCTTGGCCGGAAGTTCGGCGACGTTTCTGTTCTATTCGCGCTACTTCATTCACGAAACCTATGTGGTGTTGTTCACGTTCGGCGCGTTGCTATCGCTTTGGTACCTGAGAAAGACACGCGATCCTCTATTCCTTTATATGGCCGCGCTTTCAACGGCATTATTGCTTTGCACGAAAGAAACGGGCCTGTTGCATATAATCATTCTCACATTGTCGTATGCGGCAACGATATTCACCGCCGAACTGTTGAACGGAAAAGACCGGCGTGCCTCGCTTTATGCGATCGGCGAAGCGTTTATGTCGGATGCAAAAATTTTTCGCGGACCCCATCTGTGGGGCGCGTTGGCGATGGCATCGGCGATTTGGGCGATTTTTTTCAGTTCGTTCTTTCATAATCCCGGAGGTCTGAAAGCGTTTTTCGTCGCGTACCTGCCTTGGGCCAAACAGGGATTCAAATCGGGGCACGTCAAGCCGTGGTCGTATTTCATCCTGAAAATATTGTCGCCGTACGAGACGTGGCTGCTAACGTTGTCGATACTCGGCATCGTGCTCGCGTTCGTGCGTAATGAACGTCGCGGTTTGTTTCTTTCCTATTGGGGCATAGGAACGTTGGTCATGTACTCGTTGATTCCGTACAAGACGCCGTGGCTGGCGGAAAATTTCATCATTCCGATGGCGTTATTGTCCGGTTACGGCATCGAACAGGTTGTACGTTGGATTCTCGCGTTGACGGATCCCACGTTGCGCAGCCGCGCGTTGACCGCCGTTGTATTGACGTTCAGCATGATGGTCGTATCGCAATGGCCGATCGCTTGGCGTTTGAATTACAAAGAGTGGGACGACGAACGCCATCCGCAAGTGTACGTACACACGTCTCGGAACGTTTTTCAGTTGTTCAAAAAGATCGAAGACATCGCCACTCAAACCGGCCGCGGCAATTCGCTCCGCATCAATATTTTTTCGGAAGAGTATTGGCCGATCCCATTTTATTTGAAGGAGTACGAAGGGTCGGCGTTTTGGGGCAGGATCATCACCGAGGGTAATTGTGACGCCGATGTGATCATCATCAATGTTTCGCAGCATAACGCGCTGCGGTCCCGTGTAAAAAACAGTTATTCCATATTCAATTACATGTTGCGCGAAGGTTATTATCTCGAATTGTGGGTGAACAACGATTTGATGGCGGCGTTTGACGCTTCTCTTTCCGTGCCGGATCTGCTCTCGAACACAAAACCTTCCGGCTCGCTGGTTCCGGGCCTTTGGCAGGAAATTTATACGGGTTTCACGTACGATGGAAAATTTATTTCAAAAAAAAGGTCGCTGGCCCCCATCGGCTTTTATTACGACCGGGAAGAAAAGAAACCGGTGTCCGCTCCGTTCTCGGTTCGTTGGACCGGTTATATCCGAATTCCCTCCACGGGAGTGTACCGGTTTTCTCTTGATTCAGACGACGGCTCAAAATTGACGATCGACGACGTCGATGTGATCGACAACGGTGGCGTGCATCCGTTGTCGAGAAAAAACAGAAAGGTCAGTTTGAGCGCCGGGCTCCATGCAATTAAGCTGACGTATGGAGACGCGGGTGGGATCGCCGAAATCAACTTGCTTTGGGAACGTCCCGGTCAAAAAATGGAACCGGTGCCGTCGTCTGTTTTTTTGTCGGTGCCGTAGCTGTAAATTTTCGAATCATCGATAAACGCGATCGCTGACTTCTGTTTGGCTTGAGCGGCCTTCTTGACTTCGGCTCCTGTCGCATGAATAGTCGCCAACGACCATTTGTCCGGCGAATCAACGTTCACCACGCCGATGCCCAGAGCCACCGGTTGCGCCATGTAGTCGAACGTCCGCAGAATGTTTTCACAAAGCACCTTCACATCATCGGCGTCGGTGACGATAACGAATTCGTCGCCACCAAGATGACCGATCAGCGTGTTTTTTTCCCCGGCCATTTCTTCGAAGATGCGTCCTGTTATTTCAATCAAGGCGTTGCCGGCAGCGACGTCGTAGCGTTCGACATAGGTTTTGAATTCGTTTAATCCCGCATATAGCACGGAGAAGGGTTCTTTTCGGTCAAGTCTTCGTAAAATCTCTTTGTTGATGGAATTTTCCCCCGGCAATTTAGTGACCGGGTTAGCGTCGCGGAGGATCAACGCCCTTCGCAACGATGAATTGATCTTCGTGATGAGATCTTCGATATGGAACGGTTTGCAAATGTAATCGTCGACGCCGATCGCGAACCCGTGCGCTACATCTTCTTTGCCTGTTTGGGCAGTAATAAAAATTATGGGAGTCGTTCGCGTTTTGAATTGTGATCGCAATTCCTGATAGACATCTTCGCCATGAAGTCCGGGCATGTTGAGGTCCATCAAAATGAGATCGGGACCTTCCGTGTGTGCGAGTTGTATCGCTTCCAGTCCATGCGACGCGCACACGACCTCGAAGCCGAAACGCCGTAACGCACGCGTGACCACTTTTTGAATTTCAGGGTCATCGTCGGTGACGAGAATTTTTTTCTTTATTGTTGACATGGTGGACGACGGATCATCGGACGTGGGATCGCTCCTTTCTATCAATATAATCCTTATTATCCATATTTAAATGGGCGGCGCAAGTTTTCCACGGAAAAAAACAGGTTTTATTGGGGATGGATCAGCAGATCGGCGATCAGCGGTAGGTGGTCCGAGGCCAGGCGAGCGTTTCTGTTTTTAGGAGCGAGAATATCGCGGACGCCGACGCCTTTTGAAACGAAAATGTGATCGATGCGGGCGACGGGGTAAAAACTGGGCCATGTCTTTCGGTATTTTCCGAACAATTGTTGCGTGTCGTCCAAAACGGAATGAACTTCGGCATAAACCGGCGATTGATGCGTGGTATTCATATCCCCGCACAAGACGATCGGCGGTTTGCAGCGGACGTCTCCGAGCCACTCGCGCCCGATCAGACCGCGGATGTTTTTTAATCGCGCTTTCGCCGAATGTCCGAAATGAGTCGCGATGAATTGAAACGTGCAGGCGCCGCTCCTCACTTCGCACCAAATGGCGCCCGTGTTCTCATTATCAGGCAGCGATCCGTCTTCGGTGGGAAGCGGCGCGCTTTTTACGATTTGTAGAGGCAATTTCGATAAAACCGCAATGCCGTATTTTTCGTTTCCTTTCGTCAAACGGGCAAAAAACAAGGATTGCATTCCGGTTAGTTCGGCGAGTCGTTGCGGTTGGTTCACAAAGCCGGTCCGTTTGCGATTTACATCGACCTCTTGCAATGCGACAAGATCCGGAGCGTTCGCTGAAATTATTTCAGCGATTCGTTCCGGAGATACACGGCCGTCGATGCCCGTGCACCTGCGAACGTTATAGGTCATGATGCGAAGCGGTTGCGAGTTCACAATTTTCGTTTGCTTAAAAAGCACACAATATTAACAGGTTTGGCCTTGAGAGTCGAAAGGTGAAAAAAATCCAGAACCAATTTACGTCTTGCATCGTATGACCCGTATGAATAAAAAACAAATGATCCTTCCTATGACGGTCGCAAGTTTGGTGTTGGTGTCTGCATGTAACCGATTGGACCATATGCTCGGAAAAGATCATGAAGGTTCCGGGTCGGCCGCTTCTCAACCGGCTCCGCAACCGGTATCCGCCCCGGATGTTGCGTCCACTTATAATCTTTATAGCGATAACGGCAGCGCGGCCAGCAACGATCCCAACTTCCGCATGTACGGTGTCGGGTTGGACCCCGAGCATGAAATGCAACTCGTAAATACGATAACGGACGGCGGAAAGACGACCGGTGTGGGCGCTTCACATGTCGAGTTAAATCCGGTCGCCGGTGAAGGCATTTATTTCGTTCGTATTCACACCGATACCGACGGTTCCGGCGCGTTCGTCATGACGTTCGACGGCAATGGAACCGGCCGAACCGTGGACTTGAGAGGCCGTTCGGCGATCGTGTTTATGGCGCGACTTATTCGCACCGATCGCCCGATCGTTGCCAATGACAATATTTTTATAGAAGTTGAGGATGGCGCCGGCAAAGTTGCCTCAGTTCGTATACAGGATGTGGTGAACTTTGACCCAAAAAGTTTCGCGTGGCAGACGGTTAGAATTCCGGTGTCCGCTTTGGGGGAGATCGACCTTTCGCAGATCCGGCGACCGTTCGGTATGAGATACGCGGCGCTAGGCAATAGAATTCATCTGGACGTCGATTTCGATGCTATAAGATGGGAACCATAATCGCCTAAGCGGCGGTTCCCACTTTTTTTTCCCTCCCTTATATAGTTTCCTTTAAGAGTGAATTCGATTCTCGATATCGAAGAACGTCACTCTTTTCAGCGATTAGTGGCGATTCTTACCGTTCTGGCCTTAATCGTTCGTTTGCCGGGATTGTTTTGGGGTTTCGACTTGTTTCGTCCGGACACGTTTACCTATCTCTCCGTCGATGAATGTTTGATGACGCGCCAAATATGGCATTGGATCTTCAAAGGCGTATTCGAAAGAAACGATTATTACATGGGCTGGCCCGTACTCGTGCGATTAACCACAAACGCCGCGATGCTTTTCGGCGCGCCTTCCAAGGAAATGACGATTTTAATGTGTGGTCGCGTCATCGGCATTTTATTCGGTGCGCTCACGGTCCCGGCGGTAATCCAACTGGCAAAAATTCTGGGCGGCTCGAAAAGCGTAAGTTGGTGGGCCGGCGTCTTTATTGCTTTTTCCCCTCTTCACGTCGCGTATAGTCACCACAGTATTCCGGGCGTCACAATGGCGTTTTTCACGGTCGTGGCGATGGTCGGTTTCATCCGTTTCTATCGATCGGATAAAGATTCCGACTTTTATTTGGGTTGTGTGGCGGCCGGTTACGCAATGGCCGTTAAATATTCGTTCGTTTTATTAATTCCGATCTTCTTCCTTTTGTTTCGTCGCGGTCGTGCGCGGCTGCGGCTGTGGGCCGGGCCTTTGTTGTTGATTCTCGTTTTTTTCGTGATGAACGGTTTCCATAGTCCGTGGGGTTTGTCCGGCTTCGGGAACCAATTGCTTCCCGATAATTTTACCGAACGCCGTCATCATCTTTGGACAAACCCGCCGATGTATGTGATTACGCTGATCCCTTCTTTGGGCCTTCCCGGATTTTGCTTGGCCATTTTCGGCTTACTTTGGGTGCGACGCCATTTTCCGGCGGCCGAGGGACGCGACATTTTTTTCATTTTGGGTTTGCCGCTGTTCGTCCAATTCGTGAGCATTTCGCTTTTGACCGCGAATTTCCCGCGTCATTTATTGATTTTTTCTCCATTCGCCGCGGTACTCTCTGGATTTGGATGCGTGGAAGCGATAAGGATTTTGCGCGAGAAAGGAAAGAAAGTAGCCTCGTTCGCGGTGGCGGTGACGTTTTGGTATCAAGTGGCCGGCGCCGCGTCGATTGAATGGCTGCACATGCGCAATCGATATTTCCTCGCCCAGCAATTGATTTCGAGTCAAATGTCGTTCGGCGACTTTGTTTGCGTGCCATCGGCGCTTTTATTGGATGTCATGGGCACGCGAGAAATCCCACATTCGCAAGTAACTTTATATCCGGACGGCGCGCGCTTCGTTTTGTTGTCGAGCGAGATGCGGTACCGATTCCTGCGGTCTTATCTAACTCCGTTGACCGATTCGCCGAAGGTCGAAGAAATGTTCC
This sequence comes from uncultured Elusimicrobia bacterium, assembly GCA_964463805.1. GTDB lineage: Bacteria > Elusimicrobiota > Elusimicrobia > F11 > F11 > JAJVIP01. Next base: position 6,072 of record CAYXDS010000098.1, read on the forward strand.
ATTCGTGGCTGATAAGTGACAATGCCAAAATTAAGGACATTATCGACGAACGAAGCACCTTCTTCGAGAGTCGACGTTTTGAAGCAACCGGATTTGTGCCTGAATACCTGCTGTACAAAAAATTCTTTTCTTCTTTGATTTTTGAAACCGGAGACGTGTCCGTGTATGAAAGGTTATGACGTTCTTTTTTTGAACGCCGACCAGTCTCCTTCGAGATCGTTGTAACTGCCGAACCAACGTTTATAAACGATGAATTCCGGTATGATTTCGATGGCAGGAAACGCCGCGACGCGCTCGTAGCGTGGATCCCCATAGAGAACGGCCTGTACCAACCGAGGATTTGAAAGATATTGCCAACCGTACCGATAGGCGGGTTCAACCGTTCGCTGCAGCGGGTTCAGAATCGATCGGAAGAATGGAAAATAGGCGAACCCTTCGCCGAAGAGCAAAAAACGCGCATCGTCGGCCGACGCCGCCAAAAAAGGTTCCGGCAGGGAAAACGGGTTGCGGTCGATCTCCAAATACGAAAGGCCAAAGTCGACTGTTTCCTCATCCCGAATGTTTTCATACAACCATTGGCGAATTTCGGCGGCGCGCGTGCGAACATGTTGATATTCGATCCACGCAACCGTCGTCGTTTGATACGCCAAGATGGCGACGACGAGGACCGGAAATGCGCGCCCCGCTTTTTCGAGCCGCACCAGTCCGATCCCGGCCAGTAAAGCAAGATAGGGAAAGAATAGGATCAGGTGCCGAGGAAAAGTGGCGGACATCGAAAGGACCAAGATCGCTTGCACGATCAGTGGAATTTCAAGATAAATGAACCGTGAGGAAAATTCTTTTCGTTTCAACGCGACCCATCCCACCAAACTCATCAGCAATCCATAGATGCCGAGGCCCGGAGCGAGCGCGATCAGATAGGCGATCGGGTTAAACCAATAGGCATGACTGCGAGCGGCAAAATTGTCCGGAATGAAATCGGCGGTCATCGCGGCCACTTGTTTCCAGACGGGCATAAAGCAATTCATGATTTCAAAACTAACCACAACGACGCAGAGACCGATCAAGCGTCTATGCCTCATCGATGGCGTGGTCCACGCCAAATAAAAAATGGGAATCAACGTGATAAATCCGTATTTGACCGCAATCGCCGCGCCGGCGGCCGCGCAAGCGGTATACCAATACCGATCATATTTTTTGGTTTGAAATAAATAGCTTGCGAATAGCGACAAATAGGTCCAGAACACCATGCCGATCGCCGGCGTAGCGCGATGGCTGTGAATTACGTACAGCGGAAAAAGCGCGAGAAACAGAGCCGAGAAAAATGCGATGCGCGTATCTTCAAAAAACGCGCGCGCCATTTTGTAGGTCACGACGATGGTGCCGCAAGCGAAAAACACGTTGACGACGCGCATCGCGATGACCACTTGCGGTCGCGTCAGCTCCCCCATCAGACAGCGCAGCAGGAAGATCGGCGGAATCATTTCGCCGCCGAGCCCGTAAAAATAATCGAGCCGTGCCGCAAATATTCCTTGGTTCACAAAACGGGCGATGGCGAAAGCGGCCGTTTGTTCATCGGCCGAATTGAAAATGAACGGGCCCCCATGGAAAAAATCGACGCCCCAGAAACAACCGGGCAACCGGACTGCGAACCCGAATGCGACGAGCAACGGCAGGCACCATCGTGAATCGAAAAATTTCCTCATCCGGCGCCTCCGCAAATCAAACGAAGCCATCGCACGGCGTCAGCAACGGGACGGATGGAGCTTTTGCCGTTTGGTGTGTACACGGTTTGGATTTCGACGAGCCCGATCCTAAATCTTTGCCGAGCGGCTTTCAGAACCATTTCCGTTTCAATCTCGTATTCGCTGGATCGCAAATCCAATCGATCGATTACGTTTTTCGATAACACGCGTAGGCCGCATTGCGTATCGGAAATTTTGGCGCCGCTGAGTTGATTGATCACGAATGACATAAAACGATTTACGACGCGTCTCGATAACGGCATGTCGCTTGAAAACGATCGTTGCCCGATGACCATGTCGCACGGATGTTGTTTCGCATATTGAACCACCCGATCAAGGTCGGAGACGCGGTGTTGGAGATCCGCGTCGAGAATGGCGACCCAATCGATGGGAAGTGTTCGCGTGCATTCGAAACCCGTCCGCAGAGAGGCGCCTTTGCCGCGACGCGTCGGATGGCGAACGACGATGGCGCCTTCGGCTTCCGCAAGGTCGCCGGTCCGGTCGTGCGAACCGTCGTCGACCACGATCACGCGCGCGCATCGCGTGCGCAATTCGCGCGATAAGAGCCCGATCGACGCCGCTTCGTTGTAGGCGGGAACAACGATGGCCGTGTCGGAGTACGCGTCAAACAATGTCGGAATCCCCCAACGTGAAATACCAACTCGCCGGTTGTTCAAAAACCGGCGTGAAGGGCCGTTCATGGGCCGGCGTTTCGTCTTCAACCCAATGATCGAACGCCACGAGATCGAAGCTGCGTTTGGCCCACGAAAGCTTCGATCCGAAGAAATGGAATTTTTTTAATATTTTTTGCAGCGGCGATCCTGCCGGCGCCGCTGAAATCACGGCGTCGACACCCTCGGATTTGAAATCGGACAAGACCGCGCCGATCAGTCCGCTGCCGTCCGTGGCTCTTGATTCGATCACGGCGTCAACGATATAACCGATTTTCAATCCCCATTTCTCCGTCACGGAAGTGACCATGTAGCCGTCGGTATTCGTTCCCGATTGATGCAGGAAAATCCGATAGGGTTTTTTCGGATGATCGATGTAGCGCCATTTCAAATGCGCGGCGGTGCGCCGCGTTCGCACGCGATACGACGAGAGGGCCGAACCGCACAGCGTTTCAATATCCTTGGGAAAATCGAAGGCCTTTTTGACATGACGCGAAGACCCATTTATTTTTGAAGGCACCATCTTCGCCGCGCCGTTGAGCACGGTTCCCAACGCCTTTTCAAACGGACGGAATCCGACGCGACCCGCCAGCAGGTTTTTCCAGTTCAGCACCAATCCGTGCAACATCAGCGTGTCCACTTTTTTCGCGAGTTTCCGGTAGACTGAAATCGCATGTTCGTTCGGCAGTCCCACCAGAAGTCCGCGTCGATCCAGGATCGCATCGGTCAATCGAAACATCAGATCGACGTAGGTGCCGCGCCGTTGATAGGTCGGGTCCGTCATCGTATCGACGATCAAATAGGCTTTTTCATGTCGACCATCGACATTGAGGTCGAACGGAATTGATCCGTAAAAAGCGATAAGTTTGCGCGTCGCGCGATCCCGCGCAACGAGCCCGAGCGGTTCTTGATCGGGACGGCTCGAAAATTTCCATCGCCAGGTTTCGCGG
>CAYXDS010000099.1:0-9378 GCA_964463805.1 uncultured Elusimicrobia bacterium
CATAGCCGGCTTCGGTCACGAGCACTGGTTTCGATCCGTTCCGTTGCGACAAAAGGCCGAGTTGGCTACGGTAACTGGACCAGGCTTGGCGGAATTCGTATTCGGAAGGCTCCTCAGGATTCGCAATCGGAAAGCTCGCGTTCACGCCGATCATGTCGAGCAATCCCCAGAAGCGGATCGCCGACGCTTCGTTCATGTCGGCGGCTGCGTAGGTGAGCGGTCCCTTGTATATGGCGCTGACTGAGCGGATGATTTTCCCCCACTCGCGTTCGCGATTGCGCGTAGCGCGCTCGAATTCGCCGCCGACAACGAATACGTCCACGTGCAGCCGCTGCGCGATGCCCGCGAAATAGCAAATCATTCGTTCGTAGGACTCAAACCACGTTTGCCATTCGGATTCCTTCGGTAATCCGATTTTACGGTTCCAATCGCCGATGCGTTCGCCGCTGTCGCGCGACCCAATGATCGGCCGCAGAATCACTTTCTGCCCGAGTCTCTTGGCGTTTTGAATATCTTTCTCCATGCCTTTCGGCAGCGAAGGCATGATGCTCACTTCAAACCACTTGTCGTTTTCGTAATAAGCAACCGGCATAAAGACAATCGTGTCCACGCCGATCGATTGAAGAAATTTTAATTGCTTCTCCGACTTTGCGGAACCGTAGCGCGATGTCGGATCTTCCCAATCGGCGTCGTAGCACACGCCTTTGTATGTCCATGCGAAACAAGGAACCGCCATCAGTAACATAAGAAGCGTCATTCCCACGAAGGCGTTCGCCCATGGCGAACAGGCGCCTAAGGTGACTGGGCCCCCGCCTCCGCGGGGGAGACAGCTAATATGTTTGTTTCTTAGCAAGTCGTTTCCAATGGTCGAGGAGTTTTTTGCAGGCAAGATTTTTCACGCGTTTGAGGCGAACGCGGCTTTTTCCAAGCGATTTCATGCGCACGACAGAAATGGGCATCTCGTTGAATCCAAGTTTATGCACGTCGGCAATCACGGTGCTATAGACGACGGAGCGCATTTGCGCCCAATGAATGGCTGAGAAGCACATCGGGCAAGGTTCGGTTGTCGACTAAATGTCGCATCCGGCCAGCGAGAAGCGTTTCAGTTTTTTGGAGGCGATCCGAATCGCATTGACTTCAGCGTGACGCGTGGCGTTTTGATCCTTGAGCACCGTGTTATGCGCTGCCGCGATCACCTTTCCATTGCGCACGATCACGGCGCCGAACGGTCCTCCCGCGAGTTTCTTAATGCCGCGTTCGGCCGTTCGCGCGGCGAGATTTAAATGGGTTTCGTTTGGATCGGCGGGTTTTTGTCGAGATGCCACAACAATCGTCCTTTTAAATAGATGAGCGCTTGATCTTTCGTGCGGATATTTCCTTCGGATTGCGCTTCGGTTAAATCGGTCAGCAACGCACCAATCAATGGCGACGGTTTTAAATCAAATGCGCGCATGACGTCGTGTCCGGTGACGAGTTTCGGCGGCGCCACTTTTTCACGTTGCGTGTAATACCGTCGAACCATTTTAATCGTGACCTTTTCATGATCCGAATGGCGTTTGCGGCGCTGCGGCATGGTCAGGTACGTGAGATGGTCGGCCAACGAAATCAACAGCATCGCGATCGCGTCGTCGCCGAGATCGCGAAAGAAACGATGGATGGCTTTGTCGGTCACCGGCTGATGCGACGCGAGATTGCCGGGCCGCATGTGTTGCCGAACGAAATTTGCGTAACGCGACGTTTCATCGGACGACCAGCGGAATTTCTTGGCAAGCGCCGGCACTTTGTCGGCGCCCACATGCTCATGTTCGAAGAAGCGCAGGCGGCCGTCGATCATTTTTTTCGTATCGGGTTTGCCGATGTCGTGCAGCAACAGTCCCCATTTGCAATGCGCGAGCCGCGGATAAGCGCCAATCGGCTCGGCCAAATACGCTTGAATCTTCGCGTTCAAACCTGGAAACCATGTTTTGTCCGTAAGAATTTCCTCAAAACATTTGATGCTGTCGAGCGTGTGTTTAAGCACACCGCCTTTGCCGTAATATGCGGGGGCCGTTCGCCGCAGCTTCGGTGCTTCGGGAAAAACGACGTCGAGCAGGCCGGATTTATCCATCTGAACGAGGTACGAATACGAACGGGCGGTTTCGAACAGTCGAAGCATTTCTTCGCGTTTGCGTTCGGGCGCCGGCTTTTTGATCAATGATTTCGCTTGCGAAATCTTTTTCAGCGTGTCGTTCGGTAAATTGAAATCAAGTTCGGCGGCAATGCGGAACGCGCGTAACAATCGCAGCGGATCTTCTTTGAACACAGAGGTCGACACAGGCACAATTGATTTTTTCTTGAGATCGCGAAGGCCGTTGTGGCGATCGACGATCGACTTCTTCCACGAGGATTTTCCCCATTCGGCGACCGGAACCGCCAGCGCGTTCACCGTGAAATCACGACGGTCAATGTCCTGTTCGAAGGTTTTCCCTTGCCATTTTGCAAAGTCGACGCAATTCCCATTCGGCAAGGTCACACGAAAAATACGACGTTTCTCATCCAGAACAAACGATTTGCCCGCGACCCTCGTCGCCAGCCGTGCGGCGATCTTGGCCGGATCGTCGGGAAGGATAACATCGGTGTCCATGAACGATCGCCCGAGCAATCGATCTCGCACCGCGCCGCCGACCACGTGCGCAGCCGAGCCTTTAAGGTCCTCTAAAAATTCGTTCATGGTCGCTGGCGAAGTTCTTTCTTAAGAATTTTTTGCAACGCGTTCTTCGGCATTTCATCGATGACGATGATTTCCTTCGGCATTTTGTACGCGGCTAGATATTCGCGACAAATTTCGAACAAATGTTTCTTTTCGACGCTGTGCCCTTCCTTGATCGTGATGAACGCGCGCACAACCTCGTCACCGTTCTGTTTGTCGACTTTGCCGACCACGGCCACTTCCTTGACGCCGGGATCTTGCGCGATCACATTCTCAATTTCCTGGGGATAAACATTGAGTCCTTTTACGATGATCAAATCCTTTTTGCGATCGACGATCGACAAGTAACCTTCGGAATCAAATTTCCCCATGTCGCCGGTCTTCAGCCAGCCGTCTTTCGTGAGCGCCTCTTCGGTTTCTTTCGGTTTCTTGTAATAACCGCTCATCACGTTGTCGCCGCGCACCCATATTTCGCCTACTTCGGTGGGTTTCGATTTCTGGCCGTCTTCGTCGCGCAATTCCACTTCGATGCCGGGCAACGGTTTGCCGACGCTGCCGATTTTTCGCTTCTCCGTCGGATTCAAACACACGACCGGCGACGCCTCGGTGAGCCCGTAGCCTTCAATCAATGTGGTGCCGAACGTTTTCTCGAATGCAACATGCACATTTTCCTGCAGCGGCGCCGCGCCGCAGATGCACGCGCGGACGGGATTCAACAGTCGCAACAAAAACGCTTTCGCCCCTTGTACGCGTGAGCTCAATGCCGCGTAAATCTGCGGAACGGCCACGAACAGCGTAACTTTATGATTCCAAATCGCTTTGATCACCGGGTCGAACGGCAGCAGCGATTCGATGATGACGGTGCGCGTGCCGAGTTTCATCGGAATCAAAAAACAGGTAGTCCAAGAAAACGAATGGAACAACGGAAGCAAACAGAGGAACCGGTCTCTTTCGTTCAGTTTGATCGCGCTCATGCACTGATCCACGTTCGCCAGGAAATTCTTGTGGGAAAGCATCACGCCTTTGGGCTGACCGGTGGTCCCCGACGTGTACAACAACATCATGAGATCATCCGCCGTCGCCTGATTGCCGCCGGTCCATTTCTCATCGCCGAGAACCGTTGAGAATGCTTTGAATTCTTTGTGATCTCCGTCTTTGAGCAAAAAGTGTTTCAACGAAGCCACTTTTTTGGCCGCGGTCGCCGTATGCCGGTAAAATTCTTTCGCGGTCAGCACGCCGACAGCGTTTGCGTCGTTCATGATCAATTCAAGGCGATCGGCTTTTTCAAGGAAATTGATCGGCACGCACACCGCGCCGATTTTCGACAGCGCCATCGAAAGCACGATGAACTCCGGACAATTGCGCAGTACGATCGCAAACGTGTCCCCTTTCTTCACGCCGAGGTTCGACAACCCTTTCGCGCAACGAAGAATCAAATCTTCAAGTTCACTATAGAGAATCTTCTTGTCTCGAAAAATAAGCGCGGTCTTCTGCGGGCGATTCTGCGCCTGAGCGCTGATAAGATCAGAAACAATCATGGCGCGAATTATAGGACTTAAATCGTCGGTACGGCGGCGATCAGGCGTTGGGTGTACGCGTGTTGCGGTTTGGCGAGGACGGATTCTACGGGGCCGGATTCTACGGCGACGCCGTCTTTCATGACGAGCACGTGTTCGCAAGTGTTGGCGATGACGGCGAGATCATGCGAAATCAAAAGTTGCGTGAAGCCTCGAGTGGCGCGCAAATGATTCAGCAGATTAATGATTTGCGCCTGCACCGAGATGTCGAGACTCGACACGGGCTCATCGGCGATCAGCAGCAACGGTTCAGCGGCCAGCGCGCGCGCAATCGCAAATCTTTGACGCTGCCCCCCCGACAATTGATGCGGATAACGATCGAGCATGTCCGCATTTAAGCCAACCTCCGTCATCAAATTTTGTAGGGGCGGGCCTCCGCGCCCGCCCGAACCGCGCGATTCATTGAGTTGCCGTGCTGTCGGGCCGGCGCGGAGGCCGGCCCCTACGGCTTCTTGTAACTGCACGCGTAACAGCAATTTCGGATTCAACGAAGCGAACGGATCTTGAAAAACCATCTGCACGACTTTCGCGCGCTCGCGCCGCTTCAACGTCAATAAATCATGTTCGCCAAAGGTCGCGGAACCCGAATCGGCCGGATAAAACCCCGCAAGAATTTTGGACACGGTGGTCTTCCCACTGCCGGATTCTCCAACCACACCGAGACTTTGGCCGGTTTCCAGCGTAAAACTGACGTCGTTGACCGCGTGCACGCTTCCAGGTGTTCCCCATAAGGCGCCGTGACTCAATTTGAATGTTTTGTCGAGGTGCGAAACGACGAGCTTCATGCCCACTCCTCAAGAGTCGGCAAGGGTCCGGCTTTCTTCTTTAACGATGGAATGCAGCGCAGCAATCCGTTCGTATAGTCGTTTTTCGGTTGCGCAAGAACGGCGCTGACATCACCGGTCTCAAGAATCTCCCCACGTCGCATGACGGCCACGCGGTCAGCCACATTTTTCAACAATCCAAAATTATGTGTGACGAAAAGCATCGCCATGTGCGTTTCGTTCTGAAGCGATTTCAGAAGTTTGATGATTTCATCTTGTACGGTCACGTCCAGCGCGGTCGTCGGTTCGTCGGCAATGAGAATTTCGGGGCCGCGGGCGAGCGCGATCGCAATCATCACGCGCTGACGTTGCCCGCCCGAAAGTTGATGCGGATACGAAGCGGCGATACGGTCCGAGTCGTTCAGTTGAACTTGCCGCATCAACTCTTTCATGTTCCACTTTGGCGAACCCAAATCGAGCGTTTCTTGGATTTGGCGGCCGATCGTCAGCACCGGATTCAGCGACGAGAAAGGGTCTTGAAAGATCATGCCGATCCGTTTGCCTCGGATCGCGCGCCATTCTTCATCGTTGTTGGCCAGCAACGGTTGACCGTCCAATTCAATTTGGCCGCTCATGATGCGGCTTTCTTTTTTCGGCAAGAGCCCCATCAACGTCAATGCCAACGTGGATTTGCCGCAGCCGGATTCTCCGACCAACGCCAAACACTCACCTTTCTTAAGATCGAAACTCACGTTATGGACCGCCGTATGCGGTTGTCCGTCGCGAAGATAGTCAACGGTGAGGTTCTTAATCGAAAGAAGAGTGGAACTCATAGGCGCGGATCCAACACATCTCGCAATCCTTCTCCGATTAAATTGAAAGCGAGCACCGTGAAGAGAATCGCAACGCCAGGAAACAAGGACAGCCACCATGCAATATGAATGAAATCTTTGCCTGAGGTGAGAATATTTCCCCAAGAAGGCGTCGGCGGTTGCACGCCGAGACCGAGAAACGATAATCCGGATTCGGTTAGGATCGCGCTGCCGACCGTCAGCGTGGCCGCGACGATGACCGGTGAAATCACATTCGGCAAAATATGAGCGAACAACAAGCGCGGCGTCGAAAGTCCAAGCCCTTGGGCGACGAGCACATAATCGCGCTCGCGCACACTCAACACTTCGCCGCGCACCATGCGCGCGAGGCCGGGCCACGAGGTGAGTCCGATCACGAGCATAACCATGGTGATGTTCGGTTTCTCCATGACGGCCAACACCATGAGAATCAAAAACAACGTTGGAAAGCACAGCATGATATCGACGAACCGCATCAGCGTGCCGTCGATGGCGCCGCGCCAATAACCGGACACAAGCCCGTACAACGTTCCGATGGAAATCGAGATGAACGCGACCGCGAATCCAATCGAGAGCGAAATGCGCGTGCCGACGAGAATCCGGCTGAACACGTCGCGGCCCAGCTCATCGGTGCCGAACCAGTGAACGTGCGACGGCGCTTGCAGCCGCATCAACAAATCTTGTCGCAGCGGATCGTGCGGCGCGATCCATGGCGCGACGACGGCGACCAACACAAGCGCGACGATCATCGCGCTGCCGACCAGCGTCAATGGGTTTGATTTAAACCGTCTCCAATAAAATTCAATCATTAAAAGCCGAACGGGCTGCCGCCGCCCCCTCCACCGCCGCCGGAGTCGAACCCATCGCCGGCGTTTTCATCTTTCGATTTCTTCTTTTTCTTTTTGCCGCCGCCCAAATCCTGGAAAGGTTCTTTTTCATTGAACGAAAACACTCGAAAGGTGTCCAAATGTGACATGTCGGTGGCATACGCCCACGGCTCGGAGCCGAGTCGCGTCGATATAACGCCCAACATTTGGTGCGGATCCGGATACATTCGCCACAAATCCGGGTGCATCGCTTGGGTTTTCAATTTTTGGACGACAACCACGCCGTTCAACAACGGGATTAAGTCGTCCGGCCGCTTTGCTTTTTCGAATCCGTAAGGAATCGAAACTTCGATGACATACGTAGAGGCGTTGGCTTTTGTAAGTTCCGGCTGCGCGCGTCGCACTGCTTCAAAAGTGTATTTGCGCACGGATTCTTCGAGCGGTCCGCGTGCCACGTGCGTGCCGGCTTGACCGGCCAATTTCCCGGATGCGTCGAAGATCGTCACATAAACGGGCCATTGCTTGGCCGCTTGAAGATTGTTGATGGCCGGCGGCTTCGCGGCGGTCGGATCCAGCGTTGAATTGCACGTTTGACGCGCAAGCGCGAGCAGATCGGAACGAACCAATTCTCCGAACAGATCGGACATTTTGTCCTGTTGCACGTGCGGTACTTTCGGAAATATCGGCGGCTTCGATGCAAAGCCGGCCGCCAAATAACTGGTCGGCGCTTTTTTATCTTTCGTGAGAACGAGCTGTCCAGAATGCGCGTAGGCAAGAATGTCGGCGTGATCGCCGCCCATCCACCGCATTGTCAGCGTTCCCAATAGCAACGGGCCGAAATCTTCGTTCGTCACATCTTGGAATTTGGAATTCAACATCGCTTCGATATCCAGTTCGCGAAGGGCTTTAAGCAACGGCGCATCGGCTTGAATGATTTTGTCTTCGGAGGTGGTTTTTGAAAGATTCGCGAGCACGATGAACACCACGTCGCTGTCCGCGCCGTAATCGCGGATTCGATCGACGAAAAAAGGCGCGGCGTCTTTTGCTTGCGCATTGATATCTGAGAACTTCACGTAGATCGGCAGCACGCGTAAAGTTGTCACGTCTTTTTTTAGAACGTATTTAAGTCCGGCCAGTTGTCGCAACAAAATTTTCGGAACATTCGTGGCGAACAACGTCGGATCGACGGTGACGCCGGTGCCCGTTAGGAATTGATCGCGTAATTGCGTGTCGACCGGAAATCGTCCGAACGTCGTCTCAATCGTATCGACGCCGGGAATCGTGAGCCCTTCGGTCGGCAGGTCCTTTGGCGCGGGCATCAAAATGACGGCCGTATGAAAGGAGCCGCGCGACAGCACTTGATAGCCGAATGCGGACATCGGCAGAATATCATCGCGTTCATCCGAGGGAACAATGATGCCCATCGTTCGGCCCGGCAACGAATTGGATGGAATATTGAGAAACGCGCTGTCCCAACGCCGCTGCCAATTGGCCCAGGTGTCTTGGTTTCCAGCGAATGAAGGCTCCCCGGCCGAAAGCGTCGTTGATAAATAAAGTGCGGATATAAAAAAAGCGAAAATCTTTTTCATTTAACGGTACCTGATCCTTGGATCTGCAAACGCGTAACACACGTCCGCAACGAGATTTCCGACCAACGTGAGCAACGCGCTCAACGTGACGGTCGGCATGATGAGAAAAGTGTCGCGCGACATCGAGGCTTCGTACGCCAAGCGTCCGAGCCCCGGAAACGAAAAAATCGTTTCAAAAATCACTCCCGCTGAAATCAAATCCGGCAAAGCGAAGCCCAACAGCGTGATCACCGGGATCAACGTGTTGCGCAACGCGTGCGTGAGAATGATTTTTTTTTCGGGCAATCCTTTCGCACGAGCGGTGCGGATGTAATCCTGTTGAATGACCTCCAGCATGCCGTTGCGCATGTAACGCGACATGCTCGCGAGTCCGGTCAGGCACGTGACCATCAACGGCAACGCCAGGTGGCGCGCTATATCCCACGCTTGTTGGAACGGCGTCATTTCGTCGGCAAGGATCGAGCGGAAACCGGTGATCGGCAGCCAACCCAAATGAATTCCGAACTCGATCATGAGCAACAGCGCGACCCAATACGATGGAATCGAAAAACCGATGAACACAAACACGGTCAACGCGCGATCCCAAACCGAATTCTGTTTGAGCGCCGAAAAAATACCGATCGGCATCGCGAGCAGCAGGATTAAAATCAACGCCAATAAATTTAACAGCAGCGTGCGCGGCAAGCGGCTCGCGATTTTTTTTGAAACCGGTTGCCCGTCTTTGTAAGACTCGCCGAAATCGAACTTCGCGATCTGTTTAAGCCACAGCAAATACTGAACATGCACGGGTTTATCGTAATGATAATGCTCCATCTGTTTCTGCTTGTACTCGGCCGATACTTTCGGATTTAAGTCCTGCATAATGCCGGCCGCCGGCCCTCCCGGCGCCAAACAAATCACAAGAAACGTGAGCGCGGAAATGCCCAGCATCATCGGAATCGTGAACAGCAATCGTTTGAAAATGTAATTGATCATGTTTGTTTTGTCCTTGCGAGGCCCGCCTTTGTTTCATGGGCCGCGGCAATCTCATAAATCAATACATGAGATTGCCACGGCCAAAAGACGGCCTCGCAATGACAGT
>CAYXDS010000100.1:0-9147 GCA_964463805.1 uncultured Elusimicrobia bacterium
AGCATCCGCGAATGTCTTAAAGACTACCCATGGTAATGCAACGGGGCTCCATTTGGTGGGCCAATCTCCCGCCGCCCTCGGGCTATCGCCCTGTCGTCTTAATCTCGCGAAACAACTCTATCGAACGGCGAGAGCTTGTTACGGTTGCGATTTTGACTGGCCGGATTAGAGGAATCCCCGTTGAAGTCAAAGTTGGCCAGGAAGAAGGATTGACTAAGCAATCGGTTATAAATTGCGATGTAATAAGGACTATTTCCAAAACCGATCTCAAAAAATACATCAGCCTATTAAGCCCGTCCAAGATCAATGATCTAAACCAAGCAATCACGTTTGCGTTGGGTCTATATCAATCGGATGAATATTATGCGGTATAAAACCCCGATTTTATTTGTGCTGGTATTCGCGATAATCCTTGTAGGATTTTATTTTGTCTTTCAAAAATTTTTGAAGGACCGTGAGCGAGTGGCCAGCTATGCGGGCCCCCAAGAACGCCGAGTGGTTAGCGACGGCCGGTCCGTTCGAACTTACAACGCTAAAGAATTAGAAGAGGCCAGAAAAACCGGGAAATTGCCGAAGGGGATGGAATCGACGAGCGCGTCGCAAGCGGCCGCGGCGAACGAGGCGGCGGTTCAACGCACGCTACGAACGCTAGAAGAAATCAACAAAATCAACGAGATGAATCGGAGATTGCAGGAACAGCAGCAGAGGATGCAGAAGCAGAAGTAAATCTTTTCTTTAAATCTTCCATCATCACGTAAGCCGCTGGAATTACGATCAGCGTCAGTACCGACGACACCGCGATTCCCGTCACCACCGTCAATGCGAGCGGCGCCCACATATCGGATGATTCTCCTTTCTCAAGCGTAAGAGGCAGCATCGCAGCGATCGTCGACAACGACGTCATGAAGATCGGGCGCGCTCGTTCGATGCCGGCCTTCAACACCGCGCGGTAAAGCGACCGCGTCTGGCGCACCGCGTTCAAGCGGTCGATCAAGATGACCGCGTTCGATGTCACGGTTCCCCCCAACATCAGCAAGCCGATATACACGCCCATATTGACCGACGTGTGCGTGGCCCACAGCGCCGGCATCGATCCGGCCGTCGCCAGCGGCAACGTGAGCAGCATCAAAAACGGCTGCGAGTACGATTCAAAGAAACACGCGAGCACCATGTACACGAGCGTGGTCATCACGATGAACGCGTACAGAAATTCTTTTTCGCTCTTCACGAGTTTCTGATAGTCGCCGCCGAACTCATAGTGGTAACCGACCGGCACGTGCATATCCTTCAACGACTTCTGAACTTTATCCACGGCGGTCGACAACGCGAGCTTGTCGCGATTCGCCGACACCTGAATCACGCGCTCTTTATTGCGCCGCCACACTTCGCTCGGCGTGAACCCATGCTGAATTTCAACCATCTGCATGACCGGCACCACGTGCCGCTGGCGGTTGTTCGACATGACCGTTAGATTGCTCAAATTGTCGATGGTACGGCGGTCTTCTTCGGACAAACGCGCGACCGTTTCGACTTGCTCGTTGCCCGCGTTGAAATACGTGGCGCGCAAACCGCGGATTTGCGCGTGCAGCGAATCGGCGATGTCTTTTGAATTTAATCCGAACAACGCCGCGCGCGAATGATCGACTTCGAGCCGCACTTCCGGTTGTCCCGGTTTGTAGCGCAGCTTCACGTCGCGAAGTCCCGGCACTTGCTGCATGCGTTTCGCGGTCTCGACGGCCAAATCGCGCAACTTCAGATAGTCCTTTCCAAACAAATCTATCGTCAGCTCTTTTGAGCTCGACGCTTCCGAAAAATAAACGAACGCTTCGTATTCGGCGCCGATGCTCTTCAGCTTCGGACGCAGAGCCCGGATGATATCCTCGGCGGAGCGCGACCGTTGCGCGCCTTTGCCGAGCGTCACGTAAATTTTCGACGACCAGCCTTCGACGCGCGCCGACACCGTTTTGATCACGCTCTTCACTTCGGGCAGCGCGTTGATTTCGTTTTCGACGGCGGCCACAACTTTATCCGACACGTCGAGTTTTGATCCGGATGGTAATTCGACGAAAATGATGAATTCGTCCTTCTCGCCGCTGCTTATAAACTCTTTCGGCAACCGGTTATAAATGACCCCTGAAAACACCAGCGAGGCGGCGACGCCGATCATCACATGCCCGCGCTTGCGAATGGCCCAGGCTTCGCTGCGGCGGATTAGACGTGGGAAATTAATCGATCCTATTTTTTTCGTCATTCCCGCGAAGGCGGGAATCCAGGCAGCGTATCGAGGTGTCTGGACCCCCGCCTGCGCGGGGGAGACGAATTTGGAAGACAACGCCATCCTCTTCTCTCTCCACCAAACGCCGAGTTTCCGTTCCCATTCGAATAAGTCGGCATTATCATCGCCGGCCG
The DNA here is from genome assembly GCA_964463805.1 of uncultured Elusimicrobia bacterium. GTDB lineage: Bacteria > Elusimicrobiota > Elusimicrobia > F11 > F11 > JAJVIP01. The sequence continues at coordinate 2,410 of CAYXDS010000100.1, forward strand.
ACGGCGTTATCTTTAATTGCGACGACAACAACGGGATGATCGTGATAGCCATGACCAACGAGCACAACAACGACACGATCACCGTGAACGCCACGTCGGCGAATTGTTTGCGAATATCTTCGCTGAACAACACGATCGGCACGAAGATCACGACGAGGATCAGAGTGGAGGACGCGACGGCCAACGCCATTTCGCGCGTCGCATCGATCGCCACTTCCACTTTATCGAAATTCCTGTCGCCGGCCGCCACGCGCAACTGATACCGATGCAAAATATTTTCGAACACGACGATCGAGTCGTCGACCATGCGGCCGATACCAAGCGCCACGCCGAGCAACGACATCACGTTGATCGTGAACATCGGCGGGTTCCCCATTTTTTCCATGACCACGCCGTGCAGCAACATCATGAAGAACGTGCCGAGCACGGCCACTGGGATCGACAAAATGATCACGCCGACTTGTTTGAGCCGTTTCAAGAAAATCCACAATACGATCGCCGTTAAAATCGCACCTTCGGTCAGCGCGCCGCGCACATCGGCGATCGCTTGTTTGATCACGACCGATTGATTCACCGACACGCCGATACCCACGTCTTTCGGCAGCGTCGCCTGGTATTCGACGACCGTTTTCAACACTTCGCGCGCGACGCTGATCGTGTTCGCGCCGCTTTCCTTCTGCACGTAGATCGACACCGACGGCTGGTTGTTGATGCGCGAGTACGATTCGGCTTCGAGATAATAATCACGCACGGTAGCCACGTCTTTGAGTCGGATTCGCGAGCCCTGTTTCGTGATCGATACGCCGAACTCGCGCATTTCGTCGAGCGATTTAAAATCGCCGGCGAATTGCACCGACCATGCGTCGCGTCCCACGTCGAATTTGCCCGACGACAGCGACACGTTCGCCGCGCCGAGCTGATGGATGATGTCGAGAATCGACAGGTTGTGCATTTCCAGCTTCGATTTATCGAACTCGACGAGAATTTTACGCTGGCGGCCGCCCGAGATTTCGACGTTTCCGACACCGGGGACGCGCGACAGCGCCGGTTTCAAATCCTTTTCGATCAACGTTCGGATCACTTCGGGCGTCTTCACGGACGACGTCGCGCTCAAAATAACGACAGGGTGATCGTTTTCGTTGTAGCGCGCGACGATCGGCTTATCGATTTCCTTCGGCATTTTGCCTTTGATGCGGGCCAGCCGTTCGGACACTTCGAGCTGCGCGCGCTTCACGTTGTCGGCGTTCTCGAAAAACAACGTGACCGTGCTGCGGTCTTTCTTCGAGGTGGAGAGAACTTCCTTGAGGCCGCTCATCGTGGCGACCGCTTCTTCGATCGGTTCGGTTACCAAATGTTCGATGTCTTCGGATGGCATGCCGCCGCGCACGCCGACGAATATCGTCACTTGCGACGAGTCGGCGTTCGGCATCATATCGACGGGAAGGTAAAACATGCCGACGAATCCGCCGAGGCACACGCCAAGCACCACCATCAGCGTGCCGATCGGCCGGCGGATCGATTCAACGGTAAGGAACATAAATCAGTCGTCGTTCCCGCGAAGGCGGGAACCTAGACACCTAAGGTGTCTGGGCCCTCGCCTTCGCGGGGGAGACAAAGGGCACTTTGTTGTCGAATTTGTGTTGAGCCTGGTCGTTTGGAGCGCATTGCTCGTCGGTTTTATTTCGTTGCAACGCGTGTCGTTGGTGCGATTGCGCGTGCAGAACGCGGCACGGCTCGGAACATTTTTGCAGGCGACGGGTCGGGTGTCCGATGCCGCCGCCCGTTCCGAAATCAACGACGCGCTGACCGCGTCGCTCGGAGTACTTTCATCCGCATGGACCGTGGAAACGGGCCGATATCTCGACAGCGCATCGTCGAAGTTTTACCGGCTTATGAAAACACGCGTGCGGGCGACGGTCCGCGGGTTCCCTCAGCCCGTCGATGAAATCGTCGTATGCGAACAAGAGGAGAAAATGTGAGAAAAATAGAATTGAGTCCGCCGAAAATTACGGCGATATCGGCTGTCGTCATGGTCGTGGCCACCTTCGGCGCTTGGAAGTTTCTGGAAAAACAGCAAGACCGTTTAATAAACGCGTCCAAGATGACGCCGGTGTTGCGCGCCAAACGCTACATTGGCGTCGGCAAGAACTTGACCGTCGATGTGGTGGAAACGATCGAAATGCCGGAACGGTTCGTGCCGCCGGGCGCGTTGGCGGACAAGTCAGCGTTGTTGAACGCGCAAGGAAAACCGCGATTTAAAGCGCGTGTCGGATTGCCGAAAGCGGACATCGTTCTGCGGTCCGAATTGGCCGATGATTCGTCGTCGATGGGACTCGCGTGGACGTTGCAGCCCGGTGAAACGGCGGTCGCGTTGAGATTGAATCTTGATGATGCCATCGCCGGCTTGTTGCGGCCCGGAGATCTCGTTCATGTTTTGTGGACATCGAGCGGGCGCGCGCGTCTATTATTGACAAACGTGCGCGTGGGCGCGGTTCAAGACAAATTATGGGAGGGAACCGGCGGTGCGCCCGCGCAAGCGGACGATTTTTCCAAAGTCATGGCATCCGATTCGATCTTGGTTACACTGATTTTGCCGCCGCGCGATGCATTGTTGGCGCGGTTGGCGGCGATGCAGGCTCACGTGACGCTCGCGTTGGCTTCACCGCTCGATACGGAAGCGCCGGCGCTCGAGCATGTGACCGGAAAGGACTTATAACGACCGATGGCTCACGCAAAGCACCACGCAGCAACACTTCGTTGTTATCACTGCGGCGCCGAAAATCCGCCGAAAGCGTATTGTTGTTTGTCCTGTTTTAAGGTGTTGCGCCCGAAGGAAGCGATTCCATGGTGGCGCGCGTACATCCGGATGTCGCTGCCGATGACAATGCTGATGCTTTTTTTCATCGGCGTCGGTCTGTATATGTTTAAACGGTGGATGGAAAACATCGAAGCGCAAGTGACGATGAATTTCAAAGGGTCCGATTACAACCTCACTCTGACCGCCGATAAAAAGAAAAGAAAGTTTCAAATGAATTCCAGTCAAAATCCGTCGGACGATTCAACGCCGGCGGCCGCTTCCAACCCCCTCGCAGAACCTCAGTAACCCCTTACAGAATAATTCAAATGTCGTCTCCCCCGCGAAGGCGGGGGCCCAGACACTTTAGGTGACTGGATTCCCGCCTTCGCGGGAATGACAACTTAAAGGAGCGGTTATGTCGAATCTTTCGGACGCGGTCGGGATTTTTCCGCCGCGCTCTACGCGCACGGCCGAAACGGTCGTGTTATGTTCGTTTGCTGTCGCGCTTGCGCAAAAACGCGGGACAATCGTTTGTCTGTTCCCGGACGGCGCCGCGTTTCCGTTGCAGTTGCAAAAAACTCCGGGCGTCGAATTCCGTTCATGCGCGAGCGAAAAAACCGTCGCAGCGACACAGGTTGCGTTGCCGCCGTCGGTCGAATGGTTTTTATCCGACCCGTCGCGTCGTTCCGCGCTTTGTTGGGTCGGTTTTTCACCGACGATGGAAGATTTGCATCACGCGCGGCGGTTGATCGCCGCGTTAACGGCAGCCGGCGTACCGGCCGATAATGTTCGGCGCGTATTGTGGAACGACGGTTTGCCGGGTGCGTTGCCGGCAGCCGCCATCGAAAAATATATGGGTCCTCCGCACCTGTCGCTGCCGTACGATCCGGCGTTGCTAAACGAGGCGGAACGCCGTGCGCTCGTCATTCAGAGCGCGAAACCGCGCGCGGCCTTTTCGGTTGCGTTGGAACGCTGGGCGCAGGAAACGCGCGAATGGTGGGACCATCGAGCGGGGACTCCGGTTGTGGCAACCGGCGACGATAAATCCGAAACGGACTTGGAACGCCGATTAACGGCCGCTCTGTGGTCATCGTTGAGCGGCAACGCGAACGCTGAAAAATTTTCGGCGCAGCAATTATCATTTCAGATTGACCAAGAACTTCAGCGAATCATTGCCGCGTCGTGCATGCAATTGCCTGCAGCCGCATTGACCGAGTTGCGCCGCCGCGTGTTCGATCACGTGACCGGTTTGGGCCCGCTCGAAACGCTGTTACGCGACGCATCGATATCGGAAATCATGGTGAACGGTCACCGGAGCATTTTTCTCGAGAGAAACGGCCGAATCGAGAGATGCGACCGCGTGTTCGACTCGGAGGTTCAACTTCGCACGGTGATCGACCGCGTCGTCGGTCGAATGGGTCGTCGCGTGGACTTGTCGTCGCCGTTATGCGATGTGCGTCTCGCCGATGGTTCGCGCGTGAACGTGGTGTTGCCGCCGTTGTCCTTGAACGGTCCGGTCATGACGATCCGGCGATTTAAGCCGCTGTATAAATCGATGAATGATTTGATCGACACAAACACACTGACCACGGCGCAAGCGGATCAATTGGCCCGCGCGGTGACCGATCGCGATAACATCATCGTGACCGGAAATTCGGGCGCGGGAAAAACGACGTTGCTGAACGTACTCACCGATCTCGTTCCGGACGATGAGCGCATCATCACGCTTGAAGACGCGGCCGAATTGCAGATCCGCAAGCCGCACGTGGTGAAACTCGAAACGCGCGCGCGCAATGCGGAGGGTCTGGGTCACATATCGATGTCGGATTTGGTGATCAACGCGCTGCGCATGCGTCCCGATCGACTCGTCATTGGCGAATGCCGCGGATCCGAAGTTGTGCCGATGTTGCAGGCAATGAACACGGGTCACGACGGATCACTGACCACCTTGCACGCGAATTCGGCGGCCGAAGCGCTGAAGCGACTCGAGTCGTTGGTGTTGTTGAATGCGCCCGAGTGGCCGTTGGCGGTCGTGCGCGAACAAATCGAAGCGGGCATTGATTTACTCGTGCACATGAAACGATCCGGCGGTGAGCGAAAGCTCGTGGAGATCGTCCGTGTTTGAGCGATGGCATAGGTATCGTCGCCGTGCCGTGTTGCGCGATCAGTGGCCGACCGCGCTCGTGTTCGTGGCCGGTGCGTTGAAGGCCGGGCTTTCGATCGAACAAGCATTCGAAGCGCTGCGCGTGGAAGCGCCCGAGCCATTAAAGTCGGTGCTCAATCAACGAATCGATGAAACATGGGAATGGATGCCGCCGAACGCGCGCGTCGATACGTTGTTCGCGGAGCCGGATCTTGCGCTTGCTCGCGCGGCGCTCATTTTAACGCGCGAAACCGGCGGTCAAACGGCGCGTTTGCTCGAACGATCGGCGAACGCGTTGCGCATAAAAAATGAAATCGAAGACCGCGCGAGCGCGTTAAGCGCGCAAGGTCGCGCGTCGGCATGGGTTGTGGGTCTGACCCCGCCCGGAATCCTCGTTTTGTTCGGCGTGTTCTCACCCGATTATTTGGCGCCATTGTTTACGACGCGCATCGGTTTTATGGTGCTAGGCGTGGTTGCCGTCCTTATTTTAATCGGGTTGATGCTCGTTCACCGGCTTGCGCGTGTGGAATTATGATTTTCGGCACTGCGTTCATCATCGGCACGGTCGCTGCAATATTGACGGGGTCCATACTAATGTGGATATCACGCATCGCGTTGGACCGGCGATTGTTGGCGACGCTCGATCCCTCACGCGTGCGCCGGCGCCATATGAACTCTCGCGCGATAATGAAAATCTTTCCGGACTTTCTCGACCTGCTCGCGCTGGCATTATCGGCCGGTCTCACGCTCGATGCGGCCTGGCAAACGGCGGTTGACGCGCTCCCACCCAGTGAATTCGCCGACCACTTCCGTTCGTTCAGCCGTTCGATCGAATGGGGCCAATCTCGGATTGACGCATTCCAAGATTTAGCGAAACGCCTGCCGGATCCGCGTTTGCAAATGGTGATCGCATTGATTTCCCAGTCGATGCGCCGTGGCAGCGTTCTTCACGACGTGCTGATCGACCAAGCGAACATGCTGCGCCAATCCCGTTTTACCGAAATCGAACGCCGCGCCCAAACCGCGGGCCTGCGTTTGCTGTTCCCAATCTTCGTCTTCATTCTGCCCACGGTCTTCCTAATCCTATTCGCGCCGCTGTTAATTAAGTTATCTCAAGGAGGAAGTCTATTTTGACGTCTCCCCCGCCTGCGCGGGGGAGACGGCATTAATCACCGCGTTTTTTTGTACTGAAACCTTGCTTTTGTTCTAATGAACCGCGCATACTTGGGCGGAGGTAATCCCCTTGAAGCTGAACGAATTGAAAAATAAACGCGTGTTGGTGACCGGCGGCGCCGGATTTCTCGGCAGTCACTTGTGCGAGCGCTTGTTGACGCTGGGCACGCGCGTCATTTGCGTCGATAATTTGTTGACGGGCAAACCGGACAACATCGCGCCGTTTTTCAAAAAAAAACAATTTGAATTCATCCGTCACGACGTCACCCAAGATTTGTATCTCTCCGGTCCTCTCTTTGCGGTAATGCACTTCGCGAGTCCCGCTAGCCCCACCGATTACCTCGAATTTCCGATCCAAACGCTGAAAGTCGGCGCGCTCGGCACGCATAAAATGCTGGGTCTCGCGAAAGCGAAAAAAGCGCGGTTTCTGCTCGCATCGACGTCGGAAGTGTACGGCGACCCTTTGATCCATCCGCAGCCCGAAACCTATTGGGGCAACGTGAATCCGGTTGGTCCGCGCGGCGTGTATGACGAAGCAAAACGTTTCGCCGAAGCGATGGTGATGGCTTATCATCGTTCGCACGGCGTGCAGACGCGGATCGTGCGGATCTTCAACACGTACGGG
>CAYXDS010000101.1:0-9103 GCA_964463805.1 uncultured Elusimicrobia bacterium
ATGCGGTGGTGCTGGTCGGATTGAACGCCAGATAACGATGGATCGTGTTCAAAAATTCTTTATCTTTGCGGTCCGTGTTGTAGATCTGAGCGAGCTTCAACAATCTCTTCTCGTTTTCAACGGTGGGCGCGCCGTTCAGCTCGCGCTCGAGGAATTCTTCGGCGGTCGCCGTGTCACCGGCCGCCAATGCTTGGTTCGCCACGAAGTCGATCGCTTGCGGTTTCGCGACGCCCGGCGTTGCGGCCAGCCCTTTCATGATCGTTAGCGCAAGATCGGTTTGGCCGTTGAAATACAATGCTTCCGCGTGATGATAACGGTAAAACCGGTTGTCGGGCGCGTCTTCGAGCGCTTTCTTCCAGTTTTCGGCCGACTCCGCGTACGCGCCTCGGTAAAATTGCGCTTTTGCGATCGACGCGTAGAGTTTCGACGACGCCGGCGCGTTTCCGATCAGCGGTTTCAGCGTGTTCAAGCCCGCGTCGTATTCGCGCAGATCGACGAACAACGTGCCGACGCGTGCGCGCAGTTGCGAATCAGCGGGCGCCAGTGAAACGCTTTTCAAATAATTTTCGAGCGCTTGCTGATGTTTGCCTTGTGCGACTTGCGCGCGGCCCAGGAAACTCCACGTGCTCGCGTCGTTCGGCGCAATTTTCGTCAGACGTATGGCGGTCGCGGCCGCGTCATCGAACGCGCCGGTCTGCCATTGGCACCAGTAAAGATCTTTGAGAAAGCTCGTGCTGTCGGGCGCCAGCGCAACCAAGTTTTCGTATTGACGCAACGCATCTTCGTAGCGCGCTTCACGGAATAACTTCACCGCTTGTTGCCGTTGCGCTTCGATCGGCGCGCGCTTTAGCATGTCCGACGCTTCGCGGTCGTCTTTGCGGACCGCCAAAATTTTATGCGCGACGTCGAGCACCTGATCGTATTTTTCGCTTTTCCACAACGACCACATCAAATCTTTCATGTTCGACGTGTTGGTCGGACTCAATTCGATCACTTGCCGGTACAGCGCGTTTGCCTGATCGACGTGGCCCATCGCGAATTCGGAATTCGCTCTCGCGCGCAAAGCCATTACCGGTGCGTTTTGATAGATGCGCTGCGCTTCGACATCGTCTTTTTTTAGATCGAGCAAAACTCCGGCCGCTTTGTGGGCTTCATCGAAGCGTTCGCTTTTCCACAGCATCCACATGAGATTACGCAGCAAGTCGGTGTCTTTCGGATTGGCCGCAAGGATTCGACGCGTGAGTTTTACCGCTTCATCGTAACGGCCTTCTTGATAACTGTTAATCGCCTCGGCGCGCATGGATGTGCTCGCCGCTCGCGCGGGAACGGCCATCAACATCACGGAAGTGGCGACAATCGGTAGGGGATGAGAAAAAAATCGACGGAATGACACCTCATTTTGACACGTAACCGCCCGTCACGGTTGCGATTTATTCGTCAGTTTTTTCTCGGAAAAACCATATGCGCCAAGGCATGGCAATGGAAGGGGTTGCACGTTGACTCAAATGCGTGTAAACATTATTTATATGTTTAATTAGGAATATATGTTTTGTGAGTCAGAGGGGGCGTATGCGACATTTGGGGCGCGGAGTGTTACTCGTTGTTGTTCTCTCGTCAGGGGTTTCGAATGCAGGGGCGGTCGGATCGGCGGGACTCACCAATCAAATCGTCGGCGCTAAAGCGTTGAGCATGGGAAATGCGTTCGCTGCGACGGCAGACGATCTCTCCGCCGTTTATTTCAATCCAGCCGGTTTGACCCACGTCCAACGGCCGAGTGTTTCTCTCGGCGTGGTGCCCGTGACGTTGAAAACCGATTACCAAGCCGACGGCGGTGGTTCGCAGAAAAGTGAACCGGTTCTCGTGGCCGTTCCAAATTTTTATGCGGCGATGCCTCTTAAGAACGAGCGGTTTAAACTGGCGATCGGCATTAATTCTCCATTTGGTTTGCAAACGCATTGGAGCGAGACCGGCCCGCTTCGTTACCTGGCCACATTCAGCAAACTTGCTCCGATCAATATCAATCCGACTCTCGCTATTAAAGTGAACGATCGCTTGTCGTTCGGTGCGGGCTTCGTTTACAGTCGAACCGAAGCGGTTTTGAAAAGTCGAATCAATCAGTCCGCGTTAAACAGCGCGTTGAACAGCTCGCCGACGACTTCTCCGGACGGTGACAAAGAATTGACGTTGACCGGAGACGGATGGGGATACGATCTCGGTTTGTTGTTTCATCCGATGGATAATCACCGCATTGGGTTGACCTACCGCAGTGATATTCGCACGCACGTGAGCGGAAAAACGAAATTAAAAGGACTTGATGGAACGGCTGCCACGGTGTTTGGTGGAAGTGATTACACAGTGGATACGGAGTCCGATCTTCGTTATCCGGCGTCGTTCATTGCCGGTTATGCTTTTACGCATAGTCGCTGGACGCATGAAATCGACGGCGAATGGACCAATTATTCCACCACGGACAATCTTGCGTTTGATTTTCACGACAGCGACCCGGCGCGTTCGGCCGTGCTGAACAGTGGCAATCCGGTCGACAAAGATTGGCACAACACTTGGAGTCTCGGACTCGGCAGTTCTTACGACGTGAATGAGCGATGGCAATTGCGCGGCGGTTATTTTTATTACCCGCGCGTGATTCCCGATTCAACGTGGGATCCGACGAATCCGGAAAGCTCGCGCAACGGTTTCATGGGCGGGGCGGGATTTAGAAAAGAACGATTCGCACTCGACTTCGCTTATGCACTCGTGCTGTTCACCGATCGTAAGATCAACAACAATGTCGGCGCCGCCAGCGGCACGTCGGCCGACGGCGAATACAAAACGACGGTTCATGCTTTTGCGTTAAGTGCGACGTGGGGTTTTTGAGCCCAGTGTCTTCTTAATCGTTGATGAACACTTTGTTCGGCGTTCGTTTGAAATCCCATTTTCCATCTGGGTTTCGCGTGAACACATATAAAAAATATTTTCCTTTTCGTTCCGCTTTCGGGAACGCCGACACGTTCGCCACTTTCAATCCCCACAGCTCCGAGATTGGACGGATCAAGGGTCGATTTGACCATAATGTCCACGTGAGCGTCTTTGGCGTTTCTTCACCTCTTGGCCACGCGTTGAAAACGTTGTGATTTAATCAAAGGATGGGAACATCATCTCGACCGATGATCCAAATGCCAGAGCGGAAGCTGAAGCAGCCTCGAAGAAAAGGCAGGAGCAGGCGGCCGCGCTCGCGAACACACCTAAACGCAGCGCCAATGACCCGATTCAAACGGCCTTGTTTCAAACCGTGGTCGCCGAAAATCTTAAGCAAGCGATGACAAAAGAAGGCGTGTTCCTTATGAGAAGAATTATGACTTTAAAACCGGTTTAAAAAGAAGAAGAAATAGACTTAAATTCCTTCATGAAAGCCGATCGATATAAGGTCGCGTTACTTATTCGTAGTAATGGTACGGATCGTTCTTTTCCAATCCTTGAATAATGCGGATCGCTTGTCGCGCGGAGGTTTGAACGGCGCGGTCTTCGTCTTTCGCGGAAATTTCGAGTGCGGGCAATACGCTCGTGGCATCGGATCCCATCAATCCCAGTGTGCGTGCGGCTTTGGCGCGCGTGGGTTGGTCCGGATTTTTCAGGTTGGCGATCAGCCGCGGTAAGATCAGCGGCGCCATCCGATGCATCGTGATCCTCACGTCCGCATCGAGCGCGTTGAGCGCCGCCGTCACGCTGAACGCATAAGATTCGTACCATGCGCCCTGATATTCGACGTCCGTCGGATCGTAGCGACGGGGATGCGCGGCGAATGCCAATTGAGCGGCGGTCGTCTCATCGAAACAATATCCCGGCTTCACGGTCTTGATGAATTTCGAAAACGGCTTGACTCCCCAGCGCTTATTAAGCCGCGGCACCGCAAAATAAAATTTTCCGTTGCGATCGGTCGTGGTCGTCTCGCGTTGGATTGCGACCGAACTGGCCGAATCCACGGGGTTGTAGACGGTTTCCAAGTATGCGACATCGACGGACACCCCCTCGACGCCATTGCCATTTTCGTCCACGACGACGCCTTTCGTTTCCGAAAAACGGATGGGACTCAAGCATCCTGCGCTGCACAACGAGAGTGCGACCAAAAATAACGTGACGCGATCGGATTTACCCGCCCATTTCATCTCCGCAGTTTATCCCATTTCCACTCAACCATTTCACAGGCGGTTCGTAGAAATAGCAGACAATTCAAAACAACAGGAGGCCTTATGAACCAGCTTAAAAAATTCGTGTTTAATGGTGCGATCGCCGGCGTGCTTTTGGCCGGCAGCGGAGTCGCCCATGCGAAGGATGCGTCGGACCAAGCGATCGAAAAACAAAATAATGAAATTCGCGAGATGGGCGACGACGTCCAGGAAAGCGGGCAGGATCAGGTCGAAAAAGGCCAAAAGATCCAAAACAAAGCGCATAAGGAAGCGGAGAAAAATTCAAAGAAAAACAACAAGGACATCAGCGACCTGAACGACGAGGCGGCCCGCAAGCGCAGCGAAGCGAACGATCTGGAAAACCGCAGCCGCAATCTCTCCCAGCAAAATCAACAACAAATCCAAAACAGCCAGACCGAGGGTCAGATCATCCAGCAGAAAGGCCAGGAACTGGAACAACAGGGTCAATAGAGCCGATAGCCAAGTTAAAATTTAAGTCGTGACAGCGGCAAAATGTCGTCTGTCGCGACTTGGACTTGCCCCCTTAATCCTGGCGACTACAAGTACGAGCAAACGGTTCTCTCCTGCAAAGAAGATGACGCCAAACAATGGGTGCAAAACAATTACGCGAATTGTTCGTTGGCCAAAGGGAATTGTACGTGGTAGGACAATTGATCCATCATTTCTTGATCTCGTAACGAAGTTCGGCGAATCCATTTCCGAAACGTTGCGCTGAAAGAAGTTTAAGGCTGGGGAACAGGATTTTGCGCGGCAGCAGGGGTTGGCCGGCGCCGAGCGTCACCGAGCCGATTTGCACGATGATCTCATCGAGAAGCGCCGCATCGTGGAACTGGCCCACGAGCTCGCCGCCGCCGACGATCCATAAGTTCTTTCCGTTCGCGGCGGCTCGCATTTGTTCGTGGACCGCGCGAACGTCGCCGTTCACGAACCGGATGTCGGCGTTCGGAACACAGGGTAAATTACGATGCGTGAAAACCCAGGTCGGTTGTCGGTAGGGCCATTTTCCGGGCGCGGCCGAATCGGCTTTAATCACGTGGCGCAACATCCGCTCGTAGGTGTTCGCCCCCATCGCCAACGCGCCCACCGCTTTAATGAATTGCGGATAGCTCGTCTCGTTCACGTCGCCGAGCGGAAACAACCACTCAAGCGAATGGTCCGATGTGGCGATAAAACCGTCGAGGCTCGTGGCGGTGTAATAGATGGTTCGCATTACGACTTGACTCTATTATTTAAGCAGCCTCTTTAAGGTCACAAATTGTGATCTTAAAGAATTCCCGGAAGACTTCATGTGCACGTTAACGAGCAAAGAATACGATTCTTTAAGGTTCCAATTTGGCACCTTAAAGCGTGGTCAGCACACCAAGTATCTTCCGAAGGTTTTCAGGTGGGATTGAAACGACACGCTTAAAGTGGACAATTATCCCGCGCCTGCTGTTGCAAGTCCTTTAGTGTGTCCTCAATGTCTTTTCTTTCTTGGGGTGTGATGTTCTGTTTCAGTCTGTCGTTTAAATAGGAAATCGTAGCCCATAAAGAATTACAGTCAATTCCATCATCCGTGTTGAAATAATCAATAGCGATTTGAACGAGCGTGTGAAAGCCTCCAATGAGTGTGGGCTTATCGGGGGCCGGCGCTTGTCCTCTATCTTGCGCCAGTGAGACATTGGCGATCGACAACGAAAAAATGGCCGTACCCATTAGCGTATTGAATAACGACCGGCGTAAATTTTTCATACATCCTCCTAACCTTCTTCGAGTTAAAAGAATGGTAAGTCGGTAGGTCTTAAATACGCCTTAGGTTTGGATTAAGAATCGAAGAAGAAGAAGGTAGGAAACTAGCGTATGACGCGGTAGATTTTTCGCCGTTCCAAGGACACTTCATATCCTTTGTTCTTAACGCACACCGTGTATTGTTTGGTTGGATTTCGATATTTCATAAATTTCTTCATGAAAGCCGCATCGGCATTCCTTCTTTAACGATCTCGAATGCAAAGTTCGTTGCTTCAAACCGGTCCGAAAACTCAATCCCATCTTCGCGCATCTTGTCCATCAACATCTGATGATATTTCGTGCGAAGCGCGTTCACTTCATCTTTTGCGATGTGCTCGCTGTCAGGGATGGCGTTTTCGGCGGTGACTAGGTCGGTGTAGATTTTGGCGATTTCAATTAGGGTCAATTGAATCTAGGCGGCAAGAGACAGCGCATGCTTTATATTTTGAGGTAATTTGATCGCGACAAATAACTCTGCCGGATAAAGATAGGGTCGGCCAGACTCGTCGACTACCTTAATCAGGTCTTTTTCACTCTTAATTGGAATGACTCGATATATTTTTCGCCGTTCCAAAGAGACTTCGAACCCTTTGTTCTTAACACACACCACGTATTGTTTGGTTGGATTTCGATGTTTCATAAATTCCCTCAGCACAGGCGTTTGATTTTAAATTCTTTTTTCCCGACCCCATGGGCTTCGTACCAATGAATCTCCGCCCAACGCAATTTTCCGCCCGGCAACAAGACTTTCACCAGCCCTTTCATTTTTCTCCATCGGCCTTTTCCATGAATTTTACGTAAACGAGAAATCTCCCGAATCGAATGGCCGACTGCGATAACTTTAGTATCGCTTATTTCCCCAATGATCTGGAACCACATAGGATGAAATGCCGCGCCCGGTAAAAGGCGAATCCTTAGTTAGATTGGGGACGATGGGGAGATTCTAATTCAGGAGAGAATTTCTTGGTGTAAAACGATTGTAAGTTTTGGAAGGAAGTGTCTCATGTCGCCAACTTGACCTCTCAATTCCTTATGCACGCTGCGAGCGCGGAATATACTGAAGTTTCCATCGATTGGGATTGCGGGTTTGGTGAAGTATTCTCAGGATGATCATCGCGTCTTCTTCTCGAATAAAGAAGACTGCATATGGAAATCGTCGAATCAGAGCGCGCCGCGTGTTTTTATGAACGATCGGAAATAGGGCAGGGTGCGTTTGAATAGAGTGCAAGGATTTTTCCAGCGATATTAAAAAGGTACGCCCCAACCCTTTTCTTTGCTCTTCGTACCAGCGGTAGGCCATTGAGACATCCTTCTACGCCCTGGCGCGAAGGAACAGCTGTGACTTCACGTTTTGCGGAGGAGTTTTGTTTTTACTTTCGACCAGGGAATCGATGCGCCAGGATTGGCGTAATAAGACCGCAGCTCGCGATCCAGTATTTTTCGCTCCGCTTCAGTAATCGGTAAGGATTTCGGCACTTCCGCCACACTATCCCACACCGCTTGCGCCAATTTAATCCGTTTCGGCACACTCATCTTCAGAATTTCCGAGAGAGAGAAATTTTTCATGTGTTGGAGTTTATCAAACAATGACGTTTTCATTTGTGCCCTAGATTTTACGGCAGAACGGCAAATTCCAGTGTAAAACGATTGTAAGTTTTAGAAGGAAATATCGCATGTCGCGACTTGACCGCATCATCCTTCATGCCGCCCACTTAAAAGAAGGTTTCCGATTGGATTGCATGCAATCTTTCAGATAGAGGTTGATCAAACTCTGATAAGGAACGCCTGATTCTTGCGCCAACTTCTTGAAGTAATTAATCGTTTCTTCTTCAATCCGAATCGTGATTTGCTGTTTCAGCGCCCGTGCATACGGGTTCTTTGTTGATTTCGAAAAGTCGTATTCCTTTCTCATTTTGTCTCCAAATAATTTTTCTGTTCTCGTCTCGTGGCTTTTCGTGCCGTGATGATCCGAATCATTCCTTCCCGCTCTCTGTAGCAGTGGCAAACTACGAGCATCCGCAATGATTCGCTGAACCCGAGCAAGATAAACCGGTCTTCTTCTTCTTCTGAATGCTCCGGATCATGAGCAATTCGCCCATTGTCATCATAAAACACGGTTTTCGCTTCATTGAAAGAGACGCCGTGCTTTTTCTGATTATCTCTTTCTTTCGCATCGTCCCAACTGAATTGTAGCGGTCTCATTTGGTGAATGCAACTACATTGTAATTACACAACAACATGGTGGTCCTAAGAAAAGATTCGGAGGGTTAAAGGAGGGAGAACGAATTTTATGTCAGGTGGGAAATTCTTGGTGTAAAACGATTGTAAGTTTTAGGAAGGAAATGTCGCATGTCGCGGCTTGGAATTGCCCCATCTGTCCCATCAAATTATTTCGGTGTGTAGGGTCCAGTACCCGCATATTCAGGTGTTGAGAGAAAACCCTCAAACAAAGCCAAGCGGTTCGTTGCACCCGAGTTGAGATTGTTGACGTGCGTATTAAATCCTTTCGTATCGGGTTCACGGTTTAGAAGGAAACGATAGAGTCCCGTAACATACTGCGCATTTGTTCCTTTTTGTCGGAATTCCACACTTTTGATGATTTCAGCGACTAACCGTTTCCTTGTCCACCCGTGCATATCCAAATTATCGGTCCAGGCATTCCAGCCCATAACGTCGGGCTCCCGACCAAGAACGTCCCGGTAAATTCCCCAAACATAAACTCTATTTGAGGAGAGACAAAAATTTAGTGAGACATTGTACGAAGAGAAATCATTCGGTATGGGCGTGACCCTATAATCTGCGACTGTTTTCGTTCTTGCATCCAGCTTGATATCGACATTTCTATTTTGCGGCCCGATTATGTGTAGAGCTACGACTCCGTTTGAATTGGTTCCCGAGCCTGACACCGGTGTAACACCGTAATCCGGAGGAATTCTTGAATATGCCTGTATCGTTACTAGATCAGCATCAATCCTGTAATCAATGCTGTATTGCGCTTGTTCACCCCAGGTTGCCATTTCATCAATACCGAGAGTGCACATTTCCCTGGCGAATGACACGGTAGGTTTCATCAACAATATAATAGTTAGAAGTGTTGCTTTAAGAGAATTGTTCATGCGATTCATGGTTCC
>CAYXDS010000102.1:0-9072 GCA_964463805.1 uncultured Elusimicrobia bacterium
ATCAGGTTAACGGTCAGCGCTTTCTTGACCGAATAGCCGCCGTGCACAAGGATGCCGAAGTCGCCGAGCTCCTGCGGGATCTCGTGCAAGATGATCGCGGCCGTCACCGAAATGCCGGTCTCGCGGCTCACAAGAAATGAGCTGGCAATGATCGCGCCATCGATGAAGTTATGGATCGCGTCGCCAACCACGACCATGCGCGCGGCGGTGGGTCGGTGATGGTCGTGCGTGAACGGATGGGAATGGCAATGCCGCCAAATCAAAAGTTTCTCAAGAATGAAGAAAACGAACACGCCCGCGCAGATGCTGGCCAGCGCCGTGTGTTGGTCGTGCTCAAGCGCCTCGGGAATCAAATGCATGAACGCGGTACCGAGCATCGTGCCTGAAGCGAGGCTCACGAAATAGAACGTAAGTTTGCTGGGATCGCTCTTGAGAAAGAAAACAGCGATACCCGCGAGCGAAATAAGCCCGACCAACAGGGTCGCCAAAACGATCGACAGGAAAATCATGGCGCGGACGTTACCAAAAACAACGCAACAGTTCCCCGCCCATTGGGGCGGGGTTAGGGGTGGGGAATACCCGGAGCGGTTCTTGGAAATGTCCGGGAAATCTTGCTGTAGGTGCAGGTGCGTTAACGGGGATTGGAATCAACAGCGATTGCTTCGGTTTAGGCCCCACCCCTGGCCCCTCCCCTGACGGGGAGGGGAACTAAGGGGTGGGGTTTTTCAGGATTTCGTCGAGTTCTGCGTTCAAGCGTAGGTTTTGCGTGTCTTTCCAGGTTTCTTTGAAGCTGGCCAGAGCAGCTGGAACGCGCGGATGATGGCTGTTCTTTAGCACGTTCAAAATCGAAAGTACTTCGAGTTCAATTTCACCTCTCGCGCGGTCTTTTGTCAGTTCAGCAAGCCGCGCGATTAAGTCTTCAATCACCTCGCGGTTCTCGCCAATGCCGCGTTGGTTCAGTGCCGACAGCGCGTAGTCGCGGATTTTTTGGTCGCGATCACGATAAAGAACCGACCACGACGAACTGTAATCTTCATGCAGCAGCACGAGCGCGATTAATCTCGGGCCCACCACGCGGTGCACGACCGGGTCCGGATTTTTCATCGCGCGTTCGTAAAATCCAATGGTTGAGAATGAGGGATCGTTGCCGAGCGTGACCGGCGACGTCTCCATGATGAAGTCCTTTGCGTCGGCGGGCTCGAACAATTTTAAATCGGATTTGCGCACCCACACGTCGACGTCCGGAAATCGTTCGCCGGCCGGTTTCGTTTCTTTGGTTGTAGCGACCAAATAAATATCGAGTCCCGGTTGCACGTGATAAAGCTCGGCGTCTTGATCGGGGAAAACGCGCACCATGTCGCCGGTCATCATGCGGTAGAGCGAGTTGCGCGCGTTCTTTTGCGGATACGCGGGCACGTCGTCGACAATAACGACGCCCATCGGCAACCCTTCGCGTTTTTTTCGGCCTTCGGCGCGGACTGAAAGAGGCGTCGGAATCGAAAGTGCCTCCGGCACCGGAACTTCGGCTGGGGCCTTTGGAAGAGCGAGCGTGCGCGAATTGTTTTCTTGTTTGTCTAATTGCTTCAACATCTGCTGCTTGGTCAATTCGACGTCGGTGCGCGGCACATCTTGTTGGGGAGCAACGGTCCCCTCTCCAGCTTGCTGGAGAGGGCCAGGGTGAGGTCCACCGATATTCCCAATCCAACGCAAATAAAAAAAAGCGGCCCCCGCCAAAACCAACATGAGAACGATGATCGCCGAAACAGTCCGCTTGTTCAAGGAAGGTTAATAGAGAATTCTAAGTGTGACCGTATTGGTCAGCCCCAAATCCTTACTGGTGGAAAATCCATAATCGAGGCCGATATCGACGCGCCCGAACCCCGCTTGATCGGAATCTGCGATCGTGGTGACCGCGACCTGACGTTGCGCGAACTCTTCCACGGCGATCTCTGCGTAATTCGACGCGATCGTTTTGCCGTCGTCCATGCGCACGAGCCGCGTGTTGATTTTGTACTTGTCCTCGGCGCGCGTCACTTCGCCGAGCAGAACGATTTCGCTGTCGGACGCGTCCATGGATCCCGATTTGGCCGCGGTTTGGAATTCGATCTTTCGTTTAAAGTCGCGCGCGAGAATTTGATCAACGGTCGGTGAAACTTTTTCTTTCGACTTGAGCGGCAGCACGGCCAACGTTGGCTGATCGAGACCGGTGCCCGCTTCAATGAATTGTTTCGTGAGTTTGTCGACGGCCTTCGACAGCAATTGCTGCGCGACGTCGCTGGCCACCGGTTCTTTGGCGGCCGCGGCTTTTGTGCGGCCCGACGCGCGCTCCGGCGTGCGATACGCTTTCTGCGGTCCGGCGATACGTACGCCCAGTCCGCCCGTGAATTGAAACGCGGTGTCATGGTACCCGCCCGCGCGTAATTTAAACGTTCGGTTGATGGTCCACTCGGCGCCCGCTGATTTGCGGAAAACACCGTCGCGCTCGCCGGCCAAGTCCCCGATAAACAGCAAATTGGACCATCGGTAAGCGATCGAACTGCGTACGAGCATCGGCAACGGGTCGGATTCGGTTTCGAACGCTTTCGCGCTGCCCATATTTTGCACGGAAACGCCGGCGCTCAAACGGCTGGAGAAGCGCGCGAGCGTGCCGACGTCGAACGCATACGTACTGATCGATTTATCAGCGAGCTTGTTGCTGATCAATTTGCCGGTAGCGCCTAAACTCACCGTGCGCATAATCGGATACGCAAGTCCAAGCGCGATCAATTGGTCGCGCGCGCTGAATTCATCGAGTTTCACGCCGTTTGAATCGCGGCCCGTGTCCTCCGCGCGGAACTGGCGGTACTCAACGCCGACGGAAAGTTTATTCGGAGTGAATTCCACTCCTTCGAGAGGCTCAATCCGCGGCGGCTGTCCGATGGAAAGTGGAAAAGCAACGGTGCCCGATTGCAGCGAGGTGTCGTCAAGATAGTCGATATAGGCCAATTGAATGTCGGTGCGTTCGGTGTCGGCCAGCGCGGCCGGATTGTAATCGATGACGCCCGCGTCGCCGGTGGTCGCGCCGATCGCACCGCCCAACGCGATCGCGCGCGCGCTGATCGGCACTTTCAAAAACGGGGACCCGGTGGTGCCGGCGCCGTCGGCGCCGAACACGAGCGCGGGAGTCAGCAGTGCCAGGAGGACGAGCCGCGCGGTCTTCACTTAATCACCGTAATTTTGCCTTTCGCGTCGCCGCGCGAGGTCCTGGCAATGTAGAAATAAAATCCGGACGCGACCAGATTGCCGCTGTCGTTCTTGCCGTCCCAGTGTTGCGTACCGGTCAGCGTGCGCACGCGCTCGCCGGCCACGTTGTAGAACGTGATCTCAAGTCCCGATGTGCCGATGTCGGACGGTACCGAGATCGTCACGCTTGTATCGGTGAGCGGTCGAAATGGGTTGGGATAAGGATAGGTCTCGTTCGGAGACGCATTTGAAACCGGAATCACGCCGGTTTGCGCCGCTTGCACGGCCGCAGCTGCGTTCAACAAACCAAAGCCATAGGATTTATCGAAGCCGCCGGAACCAAGGTCGGTCGCTGTGAAATCGATGTATTTGGTGACGTCGGCGACCGACATGTTCGGCGAGATCGACCGAATTAACGCGGCGACACCCGCGACGATCGGCGCCGAGAACGAGGTGCCGTCACCGCCGCTCGAACTTGTGGAGTTCGGCGGAATCGTCGACAAAATGCCGACGCCGGGCGCGACGAGGTCCAAGCTGTTGCCGGTACACGAAAAAACCGCGAGCGTCTTCGACGAATCGGTGGCGCCGACCGCGATGACCGAGCTGATGGAAGCGGGAAAACTAACCGGCGACGCATTGCCGTTGTTGCCGGCCGCGGCCACGACCACAATGTTGTTGTCGATTGCGCGGTTGACCGCGGCGATCACCGCGTCGGATCCGTCCGCCAAATCGCCGCCCAAGCTCATATTAATGACCGTCGCGCCGTTATCGGTCGCATACTCGATCGCCTCGGCGATCGCCGAATAACTGCCGAGACCGTCCGCGTTAAGCGCTTTCACAGCCATAATTCTGCAGCCGTACGCGACACCAGCCATATTCAAAGCATTGTTCGTCTCGGCCGCGATGATGCCGGACACGCGCGTACCATGATATTCGGAATTGTTGTCGTCGGTCGGCGTCCCCGAGGCGCATTGCTCGGGACCCAGGCGCGGATCGGTTTCAGTGCAATCGCCGTCGCCGTCCCAGTCGATTTCGATTTGTTTGCCATGTAGGCCCGACGTCCCGCTCGGACTTGGATTCGTCCAGAGTTGGTTGACGAGATCCTGATGCGTGAGCGTTATACCGGTGTCGATGACGGCCACAACGACGGTTGGACTGCCGGTGGTCGTGCTCCATGCGTCGACCACTTTGGTTTGATCAGATTTGATCGAATATTGAGTGCTGAAGTCAGGATCGTTTGTGAACGCGCGCAAAACGCCGTCCGGTTCGGCAAATTCGACGTCGTCGTTGCGTTTCAATTGAGCGACGAATGACTGAAGCGTCTGTCCTTTCGGCACCGGCACCACTTGAATACCGAGCTTGCCGATTTCTTTCCTCGACGCGGCGCCGACGCTGCGTAACACCGCGCTTTTCACACCGGCCGATCGCCCCGGCTTATACTTGACCAGCACCTGCGGCAACGCATCGCGCGTTTGTCCGGATTCGGTCACGTAAGTGGTCAACGCCGCTGCTCGCGCGGAAACGCAAAGTAAGGAAAAGTATGTTGTCATTGCGAGGAGCGTCTTATGCGACGTGGCAATCCCATAAATCGATGAGATTGCCACGGCCACACGACGGCCTCGCAATGACATAAAGTGACGCATTAGTGGGCTGCGCCCTTGAGCCGCGTCAGCGCTTCATCACGCACGCGAATGAACTCGGGCATATCCGCTTTTGAAACCGAAGAGGAGGCGGGAAAACTCATAGTTAAAAAGTTCCTTTGGGATCCGTCTACCAACATTTCGAAGTGTAAATGAGGTCCGGTGGAGAGTCCAGTGTTGCCTACTCTTCCTATATATTGGCCCTGTGCGATAGGTTGTCCTCGGCGCACACCGATTTTCGACAAATGTCCGTAACGCGACGTGTATTTGTTGTTGTGCCGCACGTCCACGCAATTGCCGTAGCCTTTATACCACTCGGCGCGCACGACCGTGCCGTTGCCGATCGCGGCGACCGGTGTGCCGACCGATGCCGCATAGTCGGTGCCGTGATGGGGTCGATAAATCCGGAGAATAGGATGCAAGCGATGGTTGTTGAATCCTGACGATACGCGGAACGCGCCTTTTGTGAACGGTGCGCGCAAGAATGCGCGCCGCATCGCGCCGCCGTCCGGATCGTAGAATTCGGGGCGCTTCGCGCCCGGCGGCTGGTAACGTAC
This sequence comes from uncultured Elusimicrobia bacterium, assembly GCA_964463805.1. Classification (GTDB taxonomy): domain Bacteria; phylum Elusimicrobiota; class Elusimicrobia; order F11; family F11; genus JAJVIP01. The sequence continues at coordinate 5,420 of CAYXDS010000102.1, forward strand.
GGCGATGTTTTCCTTATTCTTTGTTCCGGAGCCGGTGTACGAAGCGACGATAACGCGCATGAACTTGCCGCCTTTGATCGGTTTGTCTTGACCAATTAAATATTCTTCTTCGAGCACCACATCGAGCTTGTCGCCTTTGCGTTGCTCGGTGAAGAAGTCCACGCGCCATCCGAAAATACTGTCGCCGAGTTCGGTCGTTAAATTGTCGATGAGTGTCGCATCGTAACCGGCCGCACGCAAGTCATATTCGAGAAATTTCGTGACTTGCACGCTGATGCGTTTCTCGATCCAAACGGTTTTTTGCGTGGTCGCTTCGGCTTCGTAAACATTATTCGAACTGCGCGTCACTTCGAATGCGTGGGTCGGATCCGTGCGGTAAATAAATTTTTGGAATTCGCCGGTGGTCGACGTGATGATTTCGAAGAAATCTTTGGGTTGGATGGTTTTATCTTTGAATTGCTTGAAGAACGCCTTTTCGATCGGCGCCACGTATTGCTGTTGAAGGCCGCCGCGTCGCGTGAGCATCACGGCGAACACGTCGCCGCTTTGCACGGTGCCGGTGGTAATAATGACCGGGGGTGGGGCCGGGGGTCGGTTCAAAAGCCTGTTCGAGATGTTGCTACGAACCAAAAACGTGATCAGCACGACGGTAGAAACCAGGCCCACCAGTACGATGGCCGCCTTCATTCGCGAGCGAGGCGGACGTTGTGGAGATGGGTACATGCGGCGCGGATTATAACACAGCAACAAAGCGCGAATCACGCTGAAAATCCGTCGAGAAAATTTTTTTTCGGGATCTGAAAAAAAATAATTTTCCGTCGGAGATCCGCGTTTTTCCCTATGAAATGAAAGTTTGACACCCTTCAATATGTTGTAGTAGAAAAACAATCTGCCGCTACTGGTGGTATTTAAATTTTCCAGAGGTGATTTTCACATGCCGACCCCATCCCTAACGAAAACCAACAAATTCAAAAAAGGACTCAAAGTCAGCCCCCGCTTTTGCCCGGCCGGGACCGATCCGTCTCAATTCATAGAGTGGGATTTGCGCACTTCGATCATCTCGAATCCGGACGGCTCCGTTGTGTTCAAAATGGAGAACGCGCGGATTCCGAAAGGTTGGTCGCAGGTGGCCACCGACATCATCGCGCAAAAGTATTTCCGCCGCGCCGGCGTTCCGGTCGCGCTGAAGAAAGTCGCTGAAGCCGATATTCCCGAGTGGTTGCAACGTTCGGTGCCGGACACGGTCGAACTCGCGAAGCTCCCCGAAGACAAGCGCACCACCGGCGAAACCGATGCGGCTCAAGTGTTTAACCGTTTGGCCGGTTGCTGGACCTATTGGGGTTATAAATACGGCTATTTCGCGTCCGAAGAAGACGCTCTTAATTATTACAACGAAATGTTCGTGATGTTGGCCAATCAAATCGCCGCGCCGAACTCGCCGCAATGGTTCAACACCGGTTTGCATTGGGCGTATGGCGTCGAAGGGCCGGCGCAAGGACACTATTTCGTCGATCCGACCACGGGCCGCATGATGCGTTCGGTGAACGCGTACGAACACCCGCAGCCGCACGCGTGCTTCATCCAATCCGTTTCCGACGATCTCGTGAACGAGGGCGGCATCATGGATTTGTGGGTGCGCGAAGCGCGCATCTTCAAGTACGGTTCGGGCACCGGCTCCAACTTTTCAATGATCCGCGGCGTTGGTGAGCCGTTGAGCGGCGGAGGGAAATCATCCGGTCTCATGTCGTTCTTGAAAATCGGCGACCGCGCGGCCGGCGCGATCAAATCCGGCGGCACCACGCGCCGCGCGGCGAAGATGGTCACGCTCGACGTCGATCATCCGGACGTTGAGGAATACATTAATTGGAAAGTGGTCGAAGAGCAGAAAGTGGCGGCGCTTGTGACCGGTTCCAAACTCTGCGAAAAACATTTGAACGAAATCATCAAAGCGGCGCACGGCTGGACCGAAGAAGTCGATAAGTTTGACCGCAAAAAGAACACGCGTCTCGCGGCGGCGATCAAAGCGGCGGCCGGCGCGTGTGTGCCCGCCAATTACGTCGAGCGCGCGTTGCAACTGGCGCAGCAAGGCGTGACCGGCATCAAATTCCCGGTTTACAACACCGACTGGAACTCCGAAGCCTATACAACGGTGTCAGGCCAAAACTCGAACAACTCGTTGCGCGTAACGAACGGATTCATGGAAGCGGTCGAACTCGGCGGCGACTGGAATCTCGTGTGGCGCACCGAAAAAGCGAAAGCGGCGCGCGATGGCCGTGAGCCGAAAGCATGCAAGGTTGTGAACGCGCGTCAGCTGTGGGACGACATCACCTACGCGGCGTGGGGTTGCGCCGATCCGGGGCTGCAGTTCGACACGACCATCAACGAGTGGCATACGTGCCCCGAAGACGGCCGCATCAACGCATCGAACCCCTGCAGCGAGTACATGTTCCTCGACGACACCGCCTGCAACTTGGCGTCGTTGAACCTGATGAAATTTCAGGATGAGGTCTCGAAGAAATTCGACATCGAACTTTATCGCCACGCGAACCGCCTGTGGACGATCACGCTTGAAATCAGCGTGTTGATGGCGCAGTTCCCGAGCCTGTCGATCGCGCAGAAGTCGTACGACTTCCGCACGCTCGGCCTCGGTTATGCAAATTTGGGCGCGTATTTAATGGTGAACAGCATTCCCTATGATTCGAGTGAAGCGCTGGCGATTTGCGCGGCGCTGACCGCGATCATGCATTGCGTCGCCTACGCGACGTCGGCGGAAATGGCGCAAGTGAAAGGCCCGTTCCCTCGTTATTTCGCCAACCGTGACGCAATGATGCGCGTGATCCGCAATCATCGTCGCGCCGCATATAACCTGGCCGACGAAGATTACGAAGGCCTCACAATCAAACCGCAAGGCATCGATCCGAAATATTGCCCGGCCGAACTGTTGAAGGCCGCGCGTGAAGACGCCGATCAAATGCTCGCGCTCGGCGAGTTGCACGGCTATCGCAACGCGCAAGTGACGGTGATCGCGCCGACCGGAACCATCGGTCTCGTGATGGACTGCGATACGACCGGCATCGAACCGGATTTCGCGCTCGTAAAATTTAAGAAACTCGCCGGCGGCGGCTATTTCAAAATCATCAACAGCTCGATCCCGCCCGCATTGAGCAAACTCGGCTATACGGACAAGCAAGTGGACGAGATCGTCCGCTATTGCCGCGGCGCCGGCAGTCTCGACGGCGCGCCGCACATCAACCATGAAACGTTGAAGGCGAAAGGCTTCACCGACGACGCGATCGACAAAATCGAAGCGGCGTTGCCGCAGGCGTTCGACATCAACTTCGTGTTCAATAAATTCACGCTGGGCGAGGATTTCTGCACGCAGAAACTCGGCATCTCCGACGCGCAGTTGAACGATTGGAATTTCAACATGCTGAAGTTCTTCGGCTTCTCGGGCGAACAAATCGCCGACGCGAACGCGTATGTTTGCGGAACGATGATGCTCGAAGGCGCGCCGCATCTGAAGGACGAACATTTGGCCGTGTTTGACTGCGCGAACAAGTGCGGAACCAAAGGCAAACGGTTCATCGCGCCGATGGCGCACATCAAGATGATGGGCGCCGCGCAACCGTTCATCTCAGGCGCGATCTCGAAGA
>CAYXDS010000103.1:0-9061 GCA_964463805.1 uncultured Elusimicrobia bacterium
CGAACGGTTCGTCGAACGTGTCAATCAATTGGGGGATAATCGACAAAATATCCGGAGATACTTCTAATTCAATGAGAAGCGAGCCGAGGAATTTCGCCACGCCTTTCGCTTCTTCGCGTTCCGAGAACGACTTCTCGGCGAAATAGATATTAAACGTCAACAAATCGGGCTTTATTTTTTTTGCGTAATACGAAATCGTCGGCGAATCGAGTCCACCCGACAAGAACGTGCCGAGCGGGACGTCGGAGACCATTTGCCGTTTGACTGCGTCGGCCAGCAAAGCGTCGGTCTTTTCAAGATAATAGGAGAGTCCTTTATCCGGGCCGGGCTGCGGAGTGAAATCCCAATAACGCTTAAATGAAATGCGGCCCTTTTCCCAAATCAAAAGGGTGCCGGGTTCCAGCTTGCGGATCGCTTTATAGGCGGAAAGCGGCGTCGGAATGTAACGCAGCGATAAAAAATCGTCGATGGCGAATGGATCGATGTCGCGCGGCACATCCGGATCTTGCAGGATCGCTTTTATCTCCGAACCGAACACGAGCTTGTTCGGCAGCGCTGCATAATAAACCGGTTTGATGCCCATGCGATCGCGGCCTATCAGCAAACGTTCGTGTTTCTTATCCCACAGCGCGAAGCCGAACATGCCGTTCAACTTTGCCGGCATCTCGTCGCCCCAAACTTCGTAGCCGTGCACAAGCACTTCGGTGTCGGAATGCGTGCGGAAAACGTGTCCCTTCGCTTCGAGTTCGGCGCGCAATTCCTGGAAATTGTAGGTCTCGCCGTTGTAGACGACGACCACGCTGCCGTCTTCGTTTTCGATCGGCTGTTTACCGGTCGACAAATCGATGATCGAAAGCCGCCGCATCGCGAGCGCGATCGAGCCGCCGCCGAACGAACCGTTGAAATATCCTTCTTCATCGGGGCCGCGATGTGTCATAGACCGGTTCATCCGTTCGATGAGCGAAGGATTCACCGGGTCCGATCGGTAACTAAGTTGACCGCAAATGCCGCACATGAAATTTATTTAGCAAAATGCCGCTCAAACGACCATGATCAAAGTTGCGTGCGCCGGTTTTCCGGTGGGGAAGAAAACATACGAAGCGAAGCTGCGGACCGTGGAATTGGATGCGATGTTCAACAAATTTCCAAAACCGGAAACGCTGGTGAAGTGGCGCCAAGAAGCGCCGCCTCATTTTGATTTCATTGTCTGCGCGTCAAAATTAATCACGCACGCCACCCGCACGCGCGCGCAAAATTCAAAAACCGGCATTTCGGCGATGACCGCGTTCCAAGATTCTGCGATCGCGCGCCAGGCCTATCAGAAAACTTTGCAAGCGGCCGAAACGTTGAAGTCGAGACTCATTCTGTTTCAGTTGCCGGGCACGTTCACGCCGAATCCAGACAACATCAAACGCGTTCAAACGTTTTTCTCAAAGCCGAACCGCGGGCATGTGTTATTCGCATGGGAACCGCCGGCGACGTGGCCGGTTAAGCTTGTCGATGATTTGTCCGAGGCCTATCGGCTGATGCCGGTCATGAATCCGCTGGGACCGCTCAAACCGACGCCGAACGCGCCGATGCGCTATTACCGGCTCGGCGCGCGCGGAAAAACCTCCGGCAATGGACCGATTCCCTTGGCGGATTTGAAAAAAGTCCAATCGTTATGCGATACGCCGCTTTGTTATGTGATCTTCAACAACGGTCCCACCTCGTTTGAAGAAGCGGCGCAATTCGCCTCCACCGTTCCATGAACAATCTATCAATATCGAAACTGCTGACCGAGATGGGGGATTTGCTTGAACTAAGCAACGACAATCCGTTCCGAATCCGCGCGTTTCGACGCGCCGCTCAAACGGTCGAAACATTTCCCGAAGATTTGGGACCGATGACGCGCCAGCAACGCATGGCGATTCCGGGAATCGGTAAAGGCATCGCCGATCTGCTTGAGGAATTCGAACGGAAAGGTTCCAGCGCTGAGCACTCGAAACTCCAAAAGAAATTTCCGCGCGGCGTGCTCGACATGATGCGGCTCGGCGGCGTCGGGCCCAAACGCGCCGCGCAATTGTTCCGCGAACTGCGCATCGACTCGATCCAAAAACTTGAAACGGCCGCCAAGAAAGGTGTTTTGAAAGGACTGGAAGGTTTTGGCGAAAAGCTCGAACAAAAAATTTTAAAGAACGTCGCGTTTGCCGAGAGCGCGTCGAAACGCATGCTGATCAGTCACGCGCAGCAGTTGGCGACGGCGGTTCGCGCTCATCTGGCGAAATCACCGCACATCAAGCAGCTGGAATTGGCCGGATCGGCTCGGCGGTGGCGCGAAACGATTGGGGATCTTGATTTTCTTTGCACGAGCTCAAGCCCCGAAAAAGCGATCGCGCATTTCTTATCGATCCCCGGCATCGAACAGACGCTTGCGTCGGGACCGACCAAAGCGAGCGTCCAACTGACGAACGGCGTGCAAGTGGATTTCCGCGTGGTTCCGCCGGAATCGTTCGGCGCCGCGTTTCTGTATTTTACCGGCTCGAAGCAGCATAACGTGCGGCTGCGCGAACTCGCGCTTAAAAAAGGACTCACGCTGAACGAGTACGGTTTGTTCAAACTTACCGATAAAGATCAGAAGAAACCGGTGGCCGGCCGCACCGAACAAGAAGTGTACGAACGGCTCGGCCTTAAGTGGATCGCGCCCGAACTGCGGGAAGACCGTGGCGAAATTGAAGCGGCTCAAAAGAACATTCTGCCGAGGTTGATTGAAATGGAAGATGTGCTCGGCGATTTTCATAACCACACGAATTTATCGGACGGCGCGCATACGCTCGAACAAATGGCCGGCGCCGCGCGCGCGCACGGGTGGAAATGGTTTTTTACCGCCGACCATTCGCCGTCGCTGACCATCGCCCATGGTCTCCCGGTAGCGGCGTTGCGCAAGAAAATGGCGCAAGTGCGCAAAATGAACTCGAGCGGCGACTTGCGTATCTACACGAGTTCCGAAGTAGATATTCTCGTGGACGGAGAAATGGACTATGCTGACGACGTGCTCGCTGAACTCGACTGCGTGGTTGCCAGCGTGCATTCGCGGTTCAATCAGCCGGTGGATGTTATGACCGATCGAATTTGCACGGCGCTCAAGAATCCGAACGTCGACATTCTCGGCCACTTAACCGGGCGGCTCATCAACAAAAGAGATAGTTATGCGGTGGACATTGAAACCGTTTTGCAGACGGCGAAGAAAACGAACACCGCGATTGAAATCAACGGTCAGCCCGAACGGCAAGAATTAAGCGACGTGCACGTGAAGCGCGCGATCGAACTCGGCGTGCCGCTCGCGCTGAACACCGATGCGCATTCAATGCAGGAACTGGATCATATGACGACCGCCGTGCACATCGCGCGGCGCGGATGGGCCGAACCGAAACACGTGATTAACTGTCTGTCGGCCGAAAAAATAAAGGAGTGGTTTTCATGAGAAAGAAACCTATTTGGCCCGCGTTGTTGTCGGCGCTCGTTGCGCCCGGCGTCGGGCAAATCGCCAATAAAGATTATGCGAAGGGTTTTTTCCTGCTCGTTTCGTCGCTTGGATCTTTTTTTTGGTTTTCGAAAGTCATCACCGAACGGCTTTCTATGATTTTGCCCGGTTCACCGGAACAATGGGCCACCGATCAGACCGTTCTCCGCAACGCATTGATGAAACTCGCCACTGAAAACAACGATATGTTCACGACGTTTCAAGTGCTGATGCTCGTGATCTGGTCGTTCGGCATCATCGACGCCTATATCACGGCGCGCCGCAATTTAAATCGCGTCGAACCGCCCTCCGATGAAGATACGAACTCTGTCGATTAAACAAGCTCAAGACGCGGATCGCCGCGCGACGGCCGAGTACGGGATTCCGTCACTTTTGCTCATGGAAAACGCCGGCATCGGACTCGCGCGTCAGATTCAAAACATGCTGATCGCGCCGATCAACATCTGCCGCGTGGTCATGATTTGCGGCATCGGCAACAATGGCGGCGATGCGTTTGTCGCGGCGCGCCATTTGCTGCGGCAAGACATTCGGCCCGATGTGTTCGTTCTTGGCGATCCGGCGAAGATGAAGGAGGAGGCCGCCGTCAATTATCGTATCATTCAGAAGCTTGGAATTCGCTGCGAATCGGCGGACCGATTTCAAGAGCGGCAAAAAGAATGGGGGCGGGTGCCCGTCGTCATCGTTGATGCGCTTCTCGGCATCGGTTTTGTTCCACCCGTTCGGCCGCCGGTCGCCGACATGATCGCGCAGATCAAAAATTTTAAAAAGAATTACATCGTCACGGTGAAAACCGTGGCGGTCGATATTCCATCGGGTTTACATGGCGACGATGGCGTGGTGGGGCCTGAGGTGGTTCAGGCCGACATGACAGTGACGTTCGCCAGCATCAAACAAGGTTTAAAAAAACCGGAAGCCCGCGGCTGCGTGGGCCGCATTGAAGTGGTCGATATCGGGATTCCGGATGCTTTAACTCAGGAGGTCGTATGATTACGGGGTTGGTTTTAGTTCGGCTTCAAGCGGGAAAAGAGACGCACGCGTTGACGAAGATTAAAGAAGTGAAAGGAATTTCTCACGTTTCGGCCGTGTATGGCCGCTGGGACCTCGTCGTCGACGTCGAAACCGACGATATGGCCGCGATGAGCCGGCTTGTGGTCGAAAAGATCCGCACGATTCCAGGCGTGTTCAACACCGAAACGCTCGTCACAACATCGATATGATTTGTCATTGCGAGGAGCGCCTTTTGCGACGCGGCAATCTCATAATTGCTTTCCATACAGAATCAATCGATGAGATTGCCACGGCCCATGAGACAACGTTGGGCCTCGCAATGACAGCACTGAAATGATCCAAACTCTCACGGAAGCGCCGCACCCGTTCAAAGGAACGGAAATCCATACGCTTCCGAATGGGCTTAAGCTCATTTTAAAAAGCGACCCGACTGTGCCCGTCGTGGCCATTCAAGCCTGGGCGCGCTGCGGCGCGATAGACGAAGCGCCGGCCATCTACGGCATTTCGCACGGACTTGAGCACATGGTGTTCAAGGGAACACCGTCGCGCTCGGCCGGCCAAATCACGCGCTCCATCGAAGCGAACGGCGGCGCGATGAACGCGGCCACGCAACTTGAGACCACTCATTATTACATCGACATTCCCTCGTACGGCGCGAAGAAAGCGATCGACGTCATTGCCGATACGCTATTGAACCCCACGTTCCCGCAGGAAGAACTCGAACGCGAACGGCTCGTAATCCTCGAAGAAATCCATCGCCGCGACGACAGCCCGGACGCCACGTTGTGGGATGAGTTCGCCTCGCACGTATTCAAAGACACGCCGTACGGCACCAAAGTGATCGGCAGCGCCGAAACCGTGTCCGCAATGTCTCGCCAAGACCTTATGAATTACTTCGGTGCGCATTATGTGCCGTCCAACATGAGCATCGTCGTTGCCGGTGACTTCAAAAAAGACGCGGTGCTCAAGCAACTCACGCAGCTTTTCGAAAAACAGCCTTTTAAAAAACCGCCGCAAACGCCTGTCGTTGATTTAAATTCGAATGGTACCGGCACGCGTTCGGTCGTAAAGAAACCGGTTCAACTTAATTACATGGCGCTCGGGATTCCAACCGTCGGCTTCGGGAATCCCGACGTGGTGGGTCTCGATCTTTTGGCCGATGTGCTGGGGGGCGGCGCCAGTGCGCGGCTGTATCAAAAACTGCGTGAAGAAATGCAGACCGTACTTTCGATCGCTTGCGACTACATCCCGTTCCAGCAAAAAGGACTCTTCGCGTTGTTCGGCGAAGCGACGCCGGAGAAAGCACAGGAAGCCCTGTGGCGCATCGTTGAGGAAATAGATCGGCTCAAACAAGCGCCCGTGCAACAAGCGGAACTCACGCGCGCGAAGGCGCGCATCAAGAGCGAATGGTTGCATGGATCCGAAACACCGCATGGACAGGCGAATACGCTCGGTTCGTTGAGTGTGCTGGGGCACACTGAACTGATCAACACGTATCTGGCGCAGATCGACGCGATGCAGCCGAACGATCTTATGGATGTTTACCATCGGCACCTCGAAGACCAGAAATTCACGGTCACGATGGTCGCTCCGGAAAACTACGCGTCATGAATCATTCGTTGCTCAAAGAAGCGAAACTTTCGAACGGTCTTAAGCTGATTCATCTTCACACGCTGAACGATCCGATTTCCGCGTGCCACCTGTTCATTCCGGGCGGATCCGATCGCGAAACCGATGCGCAATCCGGCCTTACCTATTTGATGTGGTCGCTGCTCACAAAAGGAACCGACCGGCGGTCCGCGCGGCAAATCGCCGAAGACATCGAATCAATCGGTGCATCGATCGGCGCCGGCGTCACGCACGATTACTCGGAACTTTCCTGTCACGCCGTCTCCGAATACTTTTTGAAATCGCTCGAGATTATGGCTGAAGTGCTGTTCCGCACCGTTTATGTGCCGTCCGAGGTGGAAAAAGAACGCTCAGCGCTGATTTCCGGCATTCGCGCGAAAAAGGAAAGCATCTTTACCATCGCCAACGAGTCGCTGAACAATCAGCTGTACGGCCGGCATCCGTATGCTCGACCGTCGAGTGGGAACGAACAAAGCGTGGCCGCGATCACGATCGAACACCTAACGAAATGGCATAAGAAAACCGTGCAACCCGACGGCGCTGTGATGGCGGTCGCATCGAATTGGTCGTTTGACCGCGTGAAGGATGAAATCGAATCGATGTTCGGATCGCGGCAATGGAAGAAGTCGGCGAAGACAGCGATGAAAACTGCCGTGAAAACGCCGGCCGTAAAATCAGCGTCAACGGAGAGGTTGCTTGAGAAATTTGAACAAGCGTACTTATTGATTGGGTTTGCAGCACCGGCTGTTTCAGAGAAAGACTACGGCGCATTGAAAATTTTAAACGCCTGTCTCGGCGGCGGCATGAGCGCGCGGTTGTTTCAGCAATTGCGCGAACAAGAAGGTCTCGCTTACGACGTGGGCGCGTTTTATCCGTCGAAGAAATGTGGCAGCGCGTTTGTCACCTACATGGGTTTGCAGCCGTCGCGGCTCGAAGAGGCGAAGACACGAATCCATAGCGCGCTCGATGAAATGCGCAACAAGCCGATCACGGCGAAAGAGTTGTCTGAAACGAAGAACTACATTAAAGGCACGTACATTCTCGACCATCAGACGAACAGTCAACGCGCACATTACCTCGGATGGTGGAAAATCCTGGGCTTAAGCTCGGATTTCGACAAAGGGTACATCTCGTTGGTCGACCGCGTCACCGTGTCCGATGTGCACCGCGTCGCGAAAAAAGTTTTGGGAAGCCCGTCCATTACCGTGGAGATTTATCCTGCGAAACTCGCGAACTAAGACGGCAACCGCTCTCGTTCTTTCGTTGTTGATGGGTTGTGGTCCTATTGGTTCGAGAAAAAATAAATACGACCGTTCCAAGGTCGACCTCACGCCCGTGGACGGCGACTCGTACGTGGAAGCGTCGATCGGCGACGCGTCCTATCTAAATCCGATTCTCTCGACTGATTCCGCGTCGAATGACATCAACAACCTCGTGTTCAACGGCCTCGTCAAATACGACAAAGACATCAAACTGGTCGGCGATTTGGCCGAGTATTGGGACGTGACCGAGAACGGCAAAGTAATCACGTTTCATCTGCGCAAAGACGTGAAATGGCACGACGGCGAGCCGTTCACGTCGGCCGATCCGCTGTTCACGTATCAGACGCTCGTCGACACGAACACTCGAACCGCGTTCGCATCCGATTATCTGGCCGTTCAAAAAGCCGAAGCACCCGATCCGTATACATTCCGCGTTACGTACAAAGAACCGTTCGCACCGGCGCTCGAGTCGTGGGGAATGGGAATCATCCCGAAACACATCTTTGCCGGAAAAGACGTCAACACAAATCCTGCCAATCAGGCGCCCATCGGAACGGGACCGTACGTATTCCACGAATGGGTTCGCGATGAAAAAATCGTATTGAAGGCGAATCCGAACTATTTTCGTGGCCGTCCGCATGTCGATCGTTATCTTTATCGAATCATTCCGGACATGTCCGTGCAATTTCTCGAGTTGCGCCAAGGTTCGTTAAGCGGCATGACGCCCACGCCCGATCAATACAACGGCTATCCGGAATTTTTCGAGTCCTACAACAAATATCACTATCCGGCCTTTCGTTACGATTATTTGGCGTTTAACTTGCTGAATCCGTTGTTTAAAGACGTGCGCGTGCGGCGAGCGATATCGGAATCGGTGGATCGAGATGCGATCATCAAGGGCGTGTATCAAGGGTTGGCCGTGCCGGCGACCGGGCCGTTTCCACCGACCTCGTGGGCGTACAATCCCGATGTAAAACCGGATTCGCACGACGTCGATCATGCGAAGAAGTTATTGGCCGAAGCCGGGTGGGAAGACCATGATGGCGACGGCATTATCGACAAAGACGGCACGCCTTTCGAATTTACGTTGAGCACGAATCAGGGGAACAAAGTTCGCGAATCGATCGCGCAGGTGATTCAGAACAGTTTAAAAGGCGTCGGCATTAAAATGGATATCCGCATCGTCGAATGGTCGGTCTTCATCCATAAATATGTCGATGAAAAGCAATTCGACGCGGTGTTGCTCGCTTGGTCGTTGTCGCGCGATCCCGACTGCCATGCGATCTGGCATTCAAGCAACAACAAGAAAGGCCAATACAATTTCATCAGTTACAAAAACGAAGAAGTAGACCGACTCATCGATCTCGGACGGCGAACGTTCGACATTGAGAAACGGAAACCGATCTACCGGCAGATCCACGCGTTGATTGCGGCCGATACGCCTTATGTATTTATAGTGATTCCTGAATCGCTGCCGATCGTGCACAAGAAATACATCGGTGTCGAACAAGCGCCGGCGGGCATCGGCTGGAACTTCGAACAATGGTTCGTTCCGAAAGAATGGCAGAGCAAAAATGCTTTGGCTTCATAACTGTCATTGCGAGGCCGTCTTTTGGCCGTGGCAATCTCATGTATTGAT
>CAYXDS010000104.1:0-9040 GCA_964463805.1 uncultured Elusimicrobia bacterium
CTTCCGCAGGTAATCGATAAAAATAAGTTTTACTTGTTCAGTTTTTTTTCGCCGGATGGCCGCCGATAAAACGCTCGGAATATCGAAAATTTTCACGTTGCCCGGCTTCGCTTGAGTTCCGATGGGAATCGTTGTCCGTTGAAGAATACCGAGACTCCCGAGTTTTCCATACAACTCATTGAATCGCGCCACGGACTGTTTCGCTTCTTCTTCGGAATAAATAGCGCCGTTGACGTCGGGCTTGCCGCTGATCTTCGCAAGGTTGACCGCGGTCGTCGTTTGCGCGTCGAGCGTGAGGATTTCAATGTTGGGCGCCGTCCGTTTATTCGCCGGGGCGCTTGCCGCCCAAAGCACGTGCAGCGAATCGATAACGGCGGGAAATACACCCGAGCGTTGGGCCAGTTGAGTGATTTGGACCAACGGTAAATTCGATTGGTCGTCATTCAACTCCGTCAGCAATTGCGCGGCTCGTATGCCCGCTTCCTTGGCGACTTTGGTTGAAATTTTCGAGAGCTCGGCCCGTACCAACGCATCGATGTCGGCGTTGGCGGGAAGATTCGGGTTGTTCGCAATGAAACCGGCGCGAAATGCGTCCATGTCGACGGCTGTGGTTAATTGTTTAAAGCTGCCGTAGATTCTTTTCAGCATGTTCGGCCCGTACGTCTCTAATTCGGCGCGTACGAGGTCCAGCATCATTCGGTTCCGCAAAACCACGAACAAATTCACGTTTTCATATCCAAGAACCGAGTTCATCTTTTTTAGTGCGATTAAGCTGCCGGAACCGGGCTGAATGAATGTGAGCAAGCAATAGTTCACGAACGACTGGTGATCCTCTTCGAAATCGAGCATCGAGGCCAGCGGCGACTGCTCCTCAACGTATTCGATGAGGTCATCAAGGGAATCGTCCTTGAGAAGTTCTTCTTGGTGGATTGTTTTGCGTGCAAGATCGAACAGGATTTTGCGCGCGTTGATGATTTGCCGGCGCAATTCGTTGATTCGGTATTCATGCAAGTTTGCCGTCACGTGAGCGACGATTTGAATTCCCGCTATCAACCAAAGATTGAATCCGCTCGTTACCAGCAAGAAGCCGATCGTGTTCGATCCGATAGCATTCCAATTCGCTTGCCAATAGGACTTGCTCCAAAGCATCGTGTATTTGATCTTGAGCTCACGTTCATTTGAATCCCACTCCAAGTGTCCGAGAATGCCGTGGCCGATCGTTAAGTTGAATGCAACCCAACAAATATAGGCGAGAATATTCATCTCGGCCGACGCCGTTGCCCAATAAATGAAAATCATCGACGCGCCGCCCTCAACGACGCCGGCGATCGCTTTAATGGTTTTCGCCGCCGTTCGCGCTTCCATAAATCGTTTCAACGGTTTATACATCCAGTAATAAACGAATCCCCACGCGCCCGGCGTCGAAAGCGATAGCTCGACATTGCCGTCTGATTTTAAGGTCGCTTTTGCTTTCGTTTCAGATTTGCTGGTGGGGTATTGCGCGCTTACGATGGCTTCACTACCATTAACTTCGACCCTGGTGCCGCTGGCTTCGCTTCCGCGAAATGCCCCATTGAATCCGGAAAGAGCGGCGATGAGAACCAATAGTCGGCGCGCGGTTCCGAAGGAACTCGGTGTTCCCGGATTTCCCGGTTGACTATCGGAAGGATTGATCGAAAGTCTTTCACCGGCAAACAGGCGATCAAGCGGCGTTTTTTCACGAGAGAACACCGACAGATAAGCGGACGCCGAATCTTCAAGTTTCGTGATGCGCGGTGACAGCACGATGTAGCTGATTTTGCCCTTCTTCAGCTTCTTTTTAATTTCTTCGGTGTGGAAGCCGCCAATGATCAATGCGTTCAAACGGTGGTCCGCTGCGTTTTTTAAGAAGGCAGCCGTCATCGTCTCGCTGCGGATGTCTGCTTCTTTGTAGAAATTTACAAATGGTTGGATTAGCGATGAGAGCGCCGGATCGCCGATGTATTTGCTCCATTCATTCGGCGTCAGTTCGAAGCGCGACATTTTTTCGGCGAGTTTAAGTTGATTGTCGTGGGCGATTAGTCGTTTCTGTTCGTTGGTTGTGGCGAGCTTCGAGGCGACGCGCGATTCGAGTGCGTCGAGCTCATCGAGCAGGTTTGCCGCTTTCAAGCCATCGGCGATCAATACGTAGCGGATGTATTTCTGAAACGCCGGCGTCTCGTTTAAGTCGACGCCCGCTTTGGTACATGTGCGTTGTAGTTCGCGGAAGAAATCGCCGAAACCCATTTTGCCCGATTGATAGGCGAGGCTTCGATCGATCAGTAATTTCAAATCATTTTGTTTGAGTTTCGAAACAATCTTCTCGACCACTCGACGACGTTCGTTTTCGACTTTGCCGAAGTCCAATGATTTTTCGAGTTTGTAGGCGTCGAGGAAATTATTGATTGAGGGGGAAACGTCATCGGATTGCTTAGCGAGGAACGATAAATATTCGCCGAGGCCAAGCTCGTTTTTGAAATAGCGTTCGCGTTGGGCATCCCATGCCAGCAAGAATGGATTGTAAGCTTCTTGTTTTCGCTTCCTGACGTCCGCGTTCATCGATGCGATCTTCTCGGACAATTTCGGCGCTAGTGTGCGGCTTTGTAGATACGCATCGACGTTGGCCTGATAATGCGCGGGGTCATCTACGCCGAACATCGGTGGCGTCGGCGACTCGCTCGTGATACCGACATAAGATGGCGCGCCCATTCTTTTCTCTTGGATAAATTGGTCGGCTACCCGTTTGATTACGTCTTTATCGGGGAACGCGCGGAATTGTTTGAAATCGTAAGGGCCAAACGCGCCTTCCACCGAAATCGAGTGGAGCAGATTTTTATCCACCAACGATTGGAGTGCTCGGGCCGTGTTCGTTTGTGCTTCCGGGTTTAAGTGAACGTCCTGAAAAAGAACGACAAGGGGAGACTCTGTCTGTGCTTCATTTACATCATCGACATTCATGGTATCTGCGGGAATGACGGTTATCATCTCCGCAAATCGACTGTTTTTAAATTGCTTCAGGCGCGTGGACAATTGTTGAGGGCTTAACTCCGGAATCTTTATACTCGAAATCACAGATGGAGAAGGGGTTGCTGCGGCCAATCGGCGTTCCTTCCAAAAAGAGTTTTCGGGCGCGGAGGCGAACGCCACCTGCGTGCAAAAATACACGATGGAAAGTGCGGCGGCAGGGGTTCGTTTGATGTCCGTCATCATTATTATTGTATGCGACGTTACCTTAAGATCGCATTAAAACCACGTGAAAAAGGTGTTAAAAACCGCTGACAGAATCATGCCTAGAAATCGGGGTGATTTGCGGTATAAATACGCCTCTTGTTACTTAATCGTTTTAAAGCTGCAAAGAAAGTTGTTGCCGACGGGGGGAGTTATTTGTATATAGCTTGCCTCATTATGCAAACAGCTATTCACCCCAAATATGAAGCTTCGACGGTACGGTGCGCGTGTGGTAATGAATTTCAGACGCGCTCAACAGTGGCCCTGATTAAAGTCGACATTTGCTCGAACTGTCACCCGTTTTTTACGGGTCAGCAAAAGTTAATCGACGCGGCGGGTCGAGTCGAACGCTTCGGTAAGCGTTTCGCAAAAACCGAAGGGAAAACCGTTGTTCGCAAAGCGATGGTTCAAAAGAAGATCGCAAAAGCTTTGCCCAAGAACATGGGCAAGAAAGTGCTCTCCTCCACTCCCGTTGCAAAAAAGAAAGATAAGAAAGACCATTAGCCTCACTCACCTCTGGCGCGTTTCCTAAACGAGCCTCTCTGTTTCTCTGTCTCACCGGCTTCAACCCGTTTCACTTAAATCCAAGTTTCATCTCATAACAAATGAAAGAAAAAGCGTTAGACGCCATCGAATCATTTAGATCTCTCGACCATGAAATGGCCGCATTGTCAGGTAATGACAATACAAAGCTCACCGAACTCGCGCGCGAACGCAAGCGACTTGAGCCGATCGTGCAGGCGGCCGAGGCGTGGCTGAAAACATCAGCGGAGCTTGAGTCGCTTGAGGCAATGATCGCCGGCAATGATAAATCAATGGCCGATCTGGCCAACGAAGAGAAACCGGGTGTGATCGCGCGGTTTGATCAGGAGTCTCAGATATTGAAGCGCTTGCTGCATCCGCGTGATCCCAAAGCCGATCGCAATACGATTATCGAAATTCGTGCCGGCGCGGGAGGTGACGAAGCGGGTTTGTTTGTCGGCGATTTATTTCGCATGTACTCGCGTTTCGCGCAATCAAAAGGATTATCAATAAGCATTTTGAGTTTGAACTCGACGGGTGTGGGCGGAATGAAAGAAGCGGTGTTCGAAGTGGCCGGCGAGAATGCTTACGGGTGGTTTCGATTTGAGCAAGGCGTGCATCGGGTTCAGCGCGTGCCTGAAACCGAAGCACAAGGCCGTATTCACACCTCGACCGTAACGGTTGCCGTGCTGCCGGAACCAACCGAGGTTGAAATTAAAGTTGATGTTAAGGATTTGAAGATCGACACCTACCGCGCCTCGGGCGCCGGCGGTCAACATGTGAACAAGACCGAATCGGCGATTCGCATCACGCACGTTCCCACCGGTGTGGTCGTTGCGTGTCAGGAAGAGCGGAGCCAAGGTCAAAACAAGCTGCGCGCGATGGCATTGTTGCGTGCAAAATTGCAGGAAGCTGAGAACGATCGGTTGTTCAACGAGCGCCGCGATCTGCGCCGTAAGCAAATTGGTTCGGGCGACCGTTCGGAAAAAATCCGCACATATAATTTTCCGCAGGACCGTATTACCGATCATCGGATTAATTTCTCGGTGTTCAATATTCAGAAGTTTTTGGACGGTGCGATGGACGAAATGATCGGTCAACTGGAATTGAAAGAACAAGAATTGGCTGAGGCTGGGGATCTTACGTGATCGCCGCCGATCTTTTCACGATCGACGCGTTATTGGATCGCGCTACGCGGAAATTCACGACGGCCAAATTCGAATCACCGGCCCGCGAGGCGCGGTTTTTGTTGGGGGGATTGCTGCGACGCTCATCGTCGGATTTGTTGCTTTCACTCGACGAGAAGCTTGATGAAGAGTCTGTGCGCGCGTTCGAATCGTTTGTTGAGCGCCGATTGAACCGTGAACCCGCCGCCTACATCGTCGGTCTTAAGAATTTTATGGGGTATGACTTCGTCCTCAATCATCATGTGCTCGTGCCGCGGCCTGAAACCGAGCTTTTAATCGAGGATTTGTTGATGGAAGCGCGTGATTTGCGGTTGGTTAAGCCGAAAATTTTGGACGTCGGCACCGGGTCCGGCTGCATCGCGATATCGCTGGCGTTATTGTTGCCGAACGCCGAGATTTCGGCGCTTGATGTGTCGTCCGAAGCGCTCCAAATCGCCGCTGAAAATGTTCGCCGACTTGATGCGAAAGTTGCTCTGTTTCAAAGCGATTTATTTAAGGATTTGCCACCGACGTTGCAGGGGGCTTTTGATATGATCGCCGCGAATCCGCCGTATATTGCCGCGCCGGACCTTCCGCGTTGTGAACCCGAATTGTCGTTCGAACCTCGGCTTGCGCTGGACGGTGGCGAGGACGGGTTAACCGCCATTCGCCGGGTGATCGGTGAGGGCCGGTTCTTTTTGAAAAGCGGGGGATTGTTGGCCGTTGAGATCGGCCACAATCAGGGCGCGCCCGTACAGGAATTATTGACGGCGGGCGGATTCGACGATGTGTGCATCCTGAAGGATTACAACGGTCACGACCGAATAGCGAAAGGGAGAAAACGTGGATCAATTTGAAATTATTGGCGGCGCAAAACTCAAAGGCCGCGTGACGATATCCGGATCGAAAAATGCGGCGCTGCCGTGTTTGTTCGCAACGCTTCTTACCGATGAACCCTGTCTTCTCGAACAAGTCCCTGATCTTGCCGATATCGACACTTCGTTAAAATTGTTGGCCACGCTCGGCAAAAAAATCGAGCGCAAAGGCCATCGCGTTGAAATTTCCAAAGGCAAAGCATTGACCGGTCATGCGCCGTATGAATTGGTTCGCCGTATGCGTGCTAGCGTGCTGGTGATGGGACCGTTGCTGGCCCGTCGCAAACGCGCGCAAGTGAGCATGCCCGGCGGTTGCGCGATCGGCGCACGCCCGGTGAATTATCACTTGGACGGTTTCGAGCGCATGGGCGTCACAATCGGCATTCGCGAAGGGTATGTGGATGCGAAAACAAAAGGACTCGAAGGCGCGTTGATTCCGTTGCCGTACCCGAGCGTGGGGGCCACCGAAAATTTGATGATGGGCGCCGTGCTCGCGAAAGGAACGACGATCATTCAGAACGCCGCGCGCGAACCGGAAATCGTCGACTTGGGCCGCATGTTGCAAGGCATGGGCGCGTCGATTCAAGGGCTTGAGACGTCGGAGATCGTCATTCAAGGCGTAAAGAAATTGGCCGGCGTTCACCATCGCGTGATTCCGGATCGTATCGAAGCGGGAACGTTCCTGATCGCCGCGGCCGTTACGAAAGGCGACGTGATCATTGAGAACGTTTATTTGTCGCATCTGACGAAAGTTGTGCAAGCGCTTGAGAAAACCGGCTTTCAAATCAAAACAAATGGTACCACCGCTCATGTGAAATGGGTGAAGCCGCTAAAACCGGTCGGCGTTTCGACCGATGTTTATCCGGGGTTCCCAACCGATATGCAGGCGCAATGGATCGCGCTGATGAGCGTCACGAAAGGGACGTGCATGGTCAAAGAAACCGTTTTTGAAAACCGATTTCTGCACGTGCAGGAGTTGATGCGCTTCGGCGCCGACATCACGTTGAGCGGTCGTGACGCGAAAATTAAAGGTGTGAGCGAATTGTCCGGCTGCAGCTGCATGGTCAGCGATTTGCGTGCGGGCGCTGCGCTTGTGATCGCCGGTCTCGCTGCGAAAGGGAAAACGACCGTGTTGCGCGTGTACCACTTGGACCGCGGCTACGAACGCATGGAGAAAAAATTGCAGAAGCTCGGCGTGAAAATAAAACGAGTGTCGAAATGAGCAAAGACGTTCGCAAGACCGTTGAAATCGTCATTAAGGACGTTCGCTCGAAAGGGGATGCGGCGCTGATCGCTTTTGCACGCAAATACGACAAAGTGAAATTGTCGACGAAGCAGTTGCGCGTGTCTGAAGACCGGATCAAACGCGCGCCTCACAACATCCCGAGTGAGATGCGTCGGGCACTGGAAGCGTGCGCGCGACGGATACAAGATTTTCATTATCAAGAAAAGAAACACACGCCGCAGTCGTGGACGTATGTGAAAGACGGCGTGCGACTTGGACAAATTTATGCGCCCGTGAAGTCGGTGGGTGTCTATGTGCCCGGCGGTCGGTTTTCGTACCCGTCGACGGTTCTTATGACCGCGATTCCAGCCCGTTTGGCCGGCGTCGAGCGTATTGCGCTCGTGACGCCGCCCGCGCGGTTGTCCGAAGAAATTTTAGCGGCCGCTTCGATCGCCGGCGTCAGCGAAATTTACCAGGTCGGAGGACCGGCGGCTGTGGCCGCGCTCGCGATCGGTACGAAGACGATTGCGCCGGTTGACTTAATCGTCGGTCCCGGCAACGCGCTTGTCACCGAAGCGAAACGCCAGTTGTTCGGCGAAGTCGGCATCGATTTGCTGGCGGGCCCGAGCGAACTCGTGGTGTTGGCCGACGATTCGGCGAATGCCGAATTCGTGGCCGCCGATATGGCTGCGCAAGCCGAGCACGATCCGGATTCGCGCAGCGTGTTGATTTCGTTGTCGCGGACGCTCATTCGCGCGGTCCAAGCGGCTTTGCCGAAAGCGGTCGCCGCCCAATGCGAATTGATTTACGAGCCGGACACGACAAAAGCCGCGTGTCATGCAAACCGGCTGGCCGGCGAGCACGTTCAGATAATGGTGCGTCGTCCGCAGGAATTTATGGATTCGTTGAAAAATGGCGGCACCGTGTTCTTGGACAATTGGTCGCCGGCCGTGATGGGCGATTATTGGGCGGGTCCCAGCCATGTTTTGCCGACGGGCCGTTCCGCGCGTTTCGGGTCGGGATTGTCGGTGATGACGTTCATGCGGCGTACGTCGCTCGTCGATATTTCCGCCACTGCGTTTAAAAAAGGCGCGCCGGCCGCGCTGCAAATGGCAGAGACCGAAGGTTTGACGAATCACGCGCGCGCTTTGAAGATCAGATTACTGAACAACGAGGATGAGAAATGAAGAAGAGAACCGCAGCGAAGCATCGTGTCACAAAAGAAACCGACGTCCAACTGTCGGTGAATTTGGACGGACAGGGAAAATATAGCGTATCGACAACGATCCCGTTTCTCGATCACATGCTCGAACTTTTTTCGAAGCACAGCTTGATCGATTTGAAAGTGAAAGCGAAAGGCGACACGCACATCGACGCGCACCATTTGGTGGAAGACATCGGCATCACGCTCGGCAGCGCAATCGACGAAGCGCTCGGGGATAAGAAAGGCGTTCAACGTTACGGTTTCTTTCTGCTGCCGATGGACGAGGCGTTGTCGTACGTCACGCTCGACTTGTCCGGACGTCCATGGGTCGAATACGAAGTGCCGTGCTTCAAGCTCGATTGGCGCACGTTCGACCTCGATCTGCTCGAAGATTTTTTCCGCGCGCTCGGCACCGTCGCGCGCATGAATCTGCACATCCGATTGTTGCGCGGGCGCAACAATCATCACATGGCCGAATCGATCTTTAAAGGGTTCGGCAAAGCGTTGTCCATGGCCGTGGCCAAAGATCAGCGTTACAAAGGAATGCCGTCCACGAAAGGATCGCTGTGAACATAGGCGTTATCGATTACGGAATGGGGAATCTGCACAGCGTCGCCAAAGCTTTGGCGACGACCGGCGCGAGCGTTCGCGTGAGCGACAGCAAAACGAAGCTGGCTGCGTCGGATATGATCGTTTTGCCGGGCGTCGGAAGCTTCGGCGCGGCGGCTGTGAATTTGGCGAAGAAAAAACTCGATGATTTCGCCGTGCAATGGATTGAAGACGAACGGCCGTTTCTCGGAAT
>CAYXDS010000105.1:0-8896 GCA_964463805.1 uncultured Elusimicrobia bacterium
GTTGGCTTTGTGACAGAAGACGGGGGAAGGTCACAGTAGTTGTGCCCGATGCAATTAATAAATTAGAAACCGTGATACTACTTACAGTCATACTACTTATACTAATGGCGCCACTTACCGTCACACTACTGGCAGAAATTGGACCACTAAGAGTAAGTGCCAAAACAGATTTAGGAATTAAAATGGATAGAAATAGGGAGAAAAACAGAAGTTTAAAAAGATAAGTATGATCAGGTAATCGGCTATTTTTTATTACTTGCAAGTTCCTATTTCTCCTCGTTGCGGTTAGTCAGCGATTAAGAAACTTTTTCCTAACTCAATTACCCCAATTGATTCTAAACTGCTTTTACAAAGAAACTTAATGAAAAAACATTTTTATTTAAAAAATCATTTTCCCGAAATAATCGGGTTGTACACGATTTCAAATTTGACCTCGAACGGCGCGCGCACGGCCACCAAATAACGCGCGGCCGATGATTCAACGGTAACGCCGTAGCGCGGCGAGAACACGTCCGGCACAATTTCAGCGTGCAACGTCGTCAAACTTGGAATTAAATTCACAAACCCATTTTTACCGTTGATGCGCACCGCGGAACCTTCCGCAATAACGTGGAGCCCAGGCGCGAAATGAAAATTCCATTCGAACGTCCGGTCGCCGTCACCCTCCAACCGATCGGTGATTTGCCATTTGAGCGGCGACACACGTTCAATCCGCCGGCGATGCGTAATGCCGATGCGCCGATAACCGGTGTGCGCCGCCTCCACCACCGCCTCCAACGTGCGCTCATCAACGAGCATGGAGACATCATCGTGCAACGTGAACAAAGAGGCGGGCTCGATTCGGTTTTGTTCCTGCGAATCCACGACCACCGTGTTATGAGCGCGCGTCGACCGAAGAGAATTGCGCAACGCCGGATTCGAAGTATAAACACCGCTTCCGGGGTCGACAAAGAACCACTCGCCGTTGACCCATAAACAAAAGCTCAACTTATCGTTGTGCGTATGATTCCCAACGCCTCCGGT
Source organism: uncultured Elusimicrobia bacterium (assembly GCA_964463805.1). Taxonomy (GTDB): domain Bacteria; phylum Elusimicrobiota; class Elusimicrobia; order F11; family F11; genus JAJVIP01. The sequence continues at coordinate 1,024 of CAYXDS010000105.1, forward strand.
ACCGTTCGGCGCCGCGCAAAACACCAAAAGATCATTCGCACCGCAAATCGTCAACATACCGGACTTCGCGTTCAGTTTGGATTTTATTTGGTGCACCGACCGGCCCTTTAAAGCCAGCAACCGATCCATGCCCTCCATCCCAAACAGCCAAGCGGCGTCCGAAGCCGACGCCCATTCGTTTATTTTCAAAGCCGGTTCCTCTAATAATAAGGATCCGATGCCGGGTAGATAGCGCATGTCATTGTCCTCACGTTTCAAAAAGCTCAAAACACGACCGCTGTCATTGTCCCCAATAAAAGGAATCGTGCCATCGGCGGCCGACAAATTGGTCACCACTTCAAACATCGCGGCCAAGCGTTCTACGAACACGGCCCCCAAACTCCGGACGCGCGCCGCATTACGCGAGCAAAGAAGCGCATAGGTGAAATAGATTTCAAGATCAAGCCGCTGATAGGCGGTTGAACCTTCATAACCAAATCCGTCTTCGTATGTTTGATGAAACAATTCAACCGCAAGTTCGGACTGCGCAAATTCGATCCACTCGCGTTCGTCCAACGCCAGGCCGAGCGCAAATAAACCGAGCAAGTCGGCCAAATAGTGATTCGTGGATACTTCGGCGCCCCATTCCAAATGATCGCGGATATGGCGACCATGTTCCCATAGAATAGGACTGAAGTTTTTCTTGAAAAAATCTGTCATTGAAGGTGAATTTTTAAAAATATCCCAAGCGGCCAGCCAGTTCACCGCGCGCAACGCGATATCCATCGAACATCGCCAATTAACGCCGAATTTTGGTGGGTTTCCACAAATCCACGACTGGATTTGCGCGAAATAGGCTTCGGCATAGCGTTCATCGCGCGTCAACACATACGATTGCGCAAGCGGAATAAAATGCTGACAACGAGACAATTCCCAAGGCACCTTAATATCTGATTTCGAATTCCCCATCGAACGAATGCTCGTGTAAAACGACCGTGGGTCCCATTCTCTTCCCGACTTAAAATCTTCGTTCCAATAGTTGGGGCCTTTGGTTTTTAAATCGACGGGTCCCGTCCCCAAAATATCGACAATACGGTCGACGGCCAACCCGCCCTGAAACCGAAGCGCAATTGCATCTTCGCCGAACCGGTCGGCAAAAGAAGAGGAAAAGGAATCAGAATTCACCGAGGAATGAAAAATGCCGAGCGAATGAACCGGCCGGACAGGCTTCGGAAAACGAGCGCCGGAAGGACTGTACAGAAAGCGTTCGACCTTGGATTTCGCAAATCCGGCCAGTTTCGCGCGCACAACCCGCGGCAACTGACGGCTCGAAACGCGCTTTAACCGATGAAGGTGATGGAACGCGTCCACATCACACCGGCAGAAACGCTTCCCGTTGCTCGATCCATTTCTCGTGCCACAACACGAAATTAAGCAGAAACCACGACATTTTTGAGCCGGCCGTGCGCAGATAAGCGGCCATCATCGGCTCGTTGAAGTAATCGGTGCGCCGTGTGAAGTCCAAGATCTTCTTCTGCGACCACGACTTCAAATCCTTTTGAAACCACGCTTCCACGGGAACCGCGAATCCTTGTTTACGCCGATAGATCACCTCGTGAGGCAAAACCGGTTCGACCGCTTTCTTCAGCAGGTATTTCAGCGTCTGGTTCTTAAATTTGAGCGACTGCGGAATGCTCATGGCCATCTGCACGAACTCTTGATCAAGGAACGGAACGCGCGCTTCGACGGCGGTGGCCATCGTCATTTTGTCGACGCGCATCAGCAAAAGCTCAGGCAATCGAAGCCGCAAATCGAGATACGACATCCAATGCAGCGTGTCCGCTCCATCGGGCGCGTCTTTGTCGAAATCGTCGCGCAGAGATTGAATCGCTTCGTACGACGTATGACTTCCCATCCGTTGCAAGAAACTTTTCGACAAAAACCGGCGCTTCGTCGTCTCCTGATACGCCTCTGCGCCGCCCCAAAAGATTGATTCCCCCATCGACGCTCGCCGAAACACATCGAGCGGACGCATACGCTTGGAGGGTTGGCGCGCGACCGAATTCGCCACATGCCATGCCATCATACGCAAGGGGCGCGGCACATATTGATAGGCGTCGACCAACGGTTGTGTCTTCAAACACAAACTCCACAGCGGATATCCGCAAAACAATTCGTCGGCGCCTTCTCCGACTTGGCACACGGTTGTGCCGTTGTCTTTGGCCAGCTTTGACACATAATAAACGGGCACGCACACGGGGTCCACGATCGGCTCGTCTTGATGAAAAATCAATTTCGGCAGGAAATCGACCAAGTCCTTCGGCTTCAGACTGAATTCATGATGGTTGGTCTTGTAACGTTCGACGATTTTGTTGGCGTAATGAAGCTCGTTCATCGCGCCGCCGCCCTCGAAACCGATCGAAAACGTTTCGACGGGCCTATTCATCTGTTCGGCCATCAGCGCGGTGTTCGTCGACGAATCGATGCCGCCCGATAAAAACACGCCGAAATTCACGTCGGACACCATGCGGTAGCGAATCGATTCGCGCAACGTGTGCATGATGCGCTCGACCCATTCATTTTCGGATCGTTCCGGGAACGCGCGCAACTTATGAAACGGATTCCAATAGCGCTCGGTCGTGGTTTGACCGTTTTCGAAGACGGTCATCGTATGCGCGGCCGGGAGTTTGAAAATTCCGTCGAACAACGTCTGCGGCGCCGGCGCCACAAGGAAAGTGAGGAAGTCATAGAACGATCGTTCGTGCATGGATCGCTTGACGCCCGGATACGCGAGCAGCGATTTAATTTCCGAGCCGAACAAAAATAGGCCTTGGTGGAACGTGTAATACAACGGCTTGACCCCCATCCGGTCGCGCGCGAGCCACAACTTTCCTTTCTTCTTATCCCAGATGGCGAACGCGAACATACCGCGCAATCGCGGCAAAATCGCTTCGCCCCACTGCTGGTAGCCCTTCAGGATAACTTCGGTATCGGAATGGTTGGTTTTAAATTTTTGGCCGAGTTTCTCAAGCTCCGGACGAATCTCAGCGTGATTGTAAATCTCGCCGTTGAACACGATCCAAAGCGATTCGTCTTCATTCGACATCGGCTGCACGGCCGCCGTAGAAAGATCAATAATGGAAAGCCGCCGATGCCCCAACCCCACTTCCCGCCCCGGCGAAACATACACCCCAGCATCATCGGGCCCACGATGAGTCATCGTGTCCCGCATGTTCTTAATCAGCTCAACATCAATCGAGGCCCCGGAATTTTGAGTCCGGAAAACCCCTAGGATTCCGCACATGCCCCGCTATACCCTAATTACAGTTTGGTTCAAAAAATCCCAAAGAGATGAACCGACACGAACATTCGAATCTTTGGGAAGAACAACTGCGTTCACATGTGTTCTGTTTGTTTTAAATCGAATCTCGATAGGACCTACAACACCATCTTTTTGTTGAAGATGGAGTTTCTTACACACCTTATTGCTTATCGATAACATGTGCGTATGGCCCCCGATAAGAGCTTGGGTCCGATAATGTCGCACATCGATACCCATAGTCGAGAGTTCAATTTGAGCTCGCATCAGGTTTTACTTTCCCCCATATTTCATTATCGAGGTCGATCACCACACGCGACGTTTCAAGCAAATCAGTCCACGGCGTTGGGAACGAGACGCGTTGTTGGATCGACTTGAAAAATGTTTCAAGCGCGGGGCGGTGGCCTTTTTCTTGGGAGGTGGATTGGTTCTTGGAGTTTCCGCCGAAGAACGAAAGTTTTTTGAAATCGTCGAGGACGGCCGAACGCCCCATCCAATGCGCTTCGATCAGTTCTTTCGGCAACGCGTTGTGGCCGAGCGACGTGTACACCAGCGTGCACAATGAACCATCGACGTAGGAAAATTGCGCGGAGAAATTTTCATCGGGCTGGCCGAGTGATGACGCGTTCGGCTTGATCGCGGACACCGCGATCGATTCGAGCGGCGCTCCCACGATGGATTGGAAGAAATCGACCATGTGGCACGCTTCGCCGCGCAGACGGCCGCCGCCTTCGGCGCCGTTCATCCAATGATGCGCGGGCATGGAGCCTCCGTTCACGCGGAACAAAGAAATGAGCGGCGACTTGCGGTCTTTAAGCGCTTCGCGCAACGCCACGGTCATCGGCGCGTAGCGCCGATTGAAACCGACCATCAACACCGGACACGACGACAAACCTTGCACGGTTTTATCCAACCGATCAAGTTCCTCGACCGTCAGCGCCAATGGCTTTTCGACGAAAACGTGCTTGCCCGCCCGCAGCGCTTCGTCGACGATCGACGCATGCTTATCGTTGCGCGTTCCGATGATGACAGCATCGATCGATGGACTCTTCAGCAGCTCGCGATAGTCGGTGGCGATCACCGACGCGCCGAGTTGTTTGCCGATCGACGTGGAAGTGGCGCTGTTCGCCGCACACACGCCGGCGATCACGGCCGATCCGCTCATCGATTTTAAATTCGGGATGTGGGTGGTTTGCATGAAATTGCCGACGCCGATGAGACCAACGCGAACGACGGCGTTGGCGACGGGCGACTGGTTTATGGTGACGAGAGAAATTGTTTTGGTTCCGCCGGTGGGGTATGACAAAACGACCGCGAGCGGTTTTGAGTCTTCGTTGCCGAGAAGCGCATAGGCATTGGCCGCATCTTCGATCGGGAAAACTTTATCGACGAGCGGAGCGACGGCGACTTTCCCCGCGCCGATCAATTCGAGGAACGACTGCATGTTGCGGTTTTCGGTCCATCGCACATAAGCGTACGGATAGTCGTGCGCGCGCGTTTCATAGTCGGCGTCGTAGCGGCCCGGGCCATACGAACATGAAATGAGAAAATCTTGTTCTTTTTCGTAAAACGGCGATCGTTGCAAATCCATTCCGATCGTGCCGACCACGACCACTTTTCCTTTTTTGCGCGTGATTTCAAACGACAACCGCGCCAGCTCGCTGCTCGACGTTGAAGCGGTGATCAGCGTAGCGTCGACGCCCATACCGCCGCTCAGTTGATCGATTTGCGCGCGCAGTTGTTCGCTATCGGAGGCGCCGGCGGTGAGTCCATGTTTCATCGCGAGACCCACGCGCGATTTATCGAGATCGAGTCCGATCACGCGGCAGCCTGCCGCTGTCAGCAATTGAACGGTGATCTGTCCGATCAACCCTAACCCAAGCACACAGACGGTCTCGCCGAGACGAACGTCGGCGCGACGTACGCCTTGCATCGCAATCGCGCCGATCGTCACGAAACAAGCATCGGAATCCGAGACGCCGGCGGGTATTTTAACGGCGAGAGTCGCTGGAACGGAGATGACTTCGGCATGATTGGCGAGGCCCGCCCCCGCGCAAGCGACGCGATCGCCGACTTGGAAATTGTTTACGTCGGCGCCGACCGCGATCACGCGGCCCGAACAAGAATAACCGAGAGCTTTCCATTCATCGAGTTTGCTTTGAACGATCGCGAATGTTTTTTTAAGTCCGCGCACACGGATGGAGTTCAACACCTTCGCGACTTCTTGCGGCCGCTCTTTCGCCTTGGTGAGCAACGACGCGCCGGAGAGATTGACGCTGGCCATTTCGGTGCCGGTGCTGATCAACGAATGAGACACTTCGACCAAAACATTTTTCGGCGAAAGTGCGGGCGCCGGAACCTCTTGGACCGCCACTTTTCCTTTGCGCAGCAGAACTTGCTTCATGAAGCCGTCATTCCCGCGGAGGCGGGAATCCAGCCACCTGAAGTGTCTGGGCCCTACCACCTATTGATGGATGAGGAGGTAGGGCGACACCGAGCACGTGCATTTCGAAACCGGCGGGAAGCCAGCGTTCGCTTTTCAGGAAATTATGCGTATCGAGCACTACGCGATTCGCCATCAAAGAGCCGATTTCTTCGGGATCGAGGAACCGATATTCATCATGCGGGGTCAGCAACAACGCAAGATCGGCGTCTTTGAAAACCTGTTCGATGCCTTGCGTCATGAATTCTTTCGAGCGTACGTGCGGTTCGTAAATCGAAACAATCAACTCTGGAAATTTTTGTTGAAGCAATTGTACCACCGTGACGGCCGGAGATTCGCGGTCGTCGTCGACGTTGCCCTTATACGCGAGCCCCATCACTGCGATTTTCGCGTTTTGCTTACCGTTCAATAATCGTTCGACAGTCTTTACCACATGATGCGGCATACCATCGTTGATCGTACGCGCCAGATGAATTAAATTCGCTTCGTTCGGAAACTTCTCAACGATGAACCACGGATCAACGCTGATGCAATGACCGCCAACACCAGGCCCCGGTTTGTGCACGTGCACCCGTGGATGACGATTCGCAATTTGGATTACTTCCCAAACGTTAATGCCGAGCTTCTCGCACAACATCGCCACTTCATTGGCCAACGCGATGTTCACGTCTCTATACGTATTCTCAAGCAGCTTCACCATTTCGGCCACCGTCGGTTCGGTGATGAAAATTTCTCCGGCCACAAACGACTTGTAAAGTTTGCGCGTGAATTCCCCCCACGCTTCGTCGATCGCGCCGATCACGCGATCGTTGCCGATCAATTCCTTGAGCGCTTGCCCGGGAATCACGCGCTCCGGACAATACGCCACGCCGATATCGCGCCCCGGCTTAAATCCTTTCTTTTCGATCATCGGCGCGATCAAATCGCGCGTGGTGCCGGCGGGGGACGTGGATTCAAGAATGATCAAGTCGCCGTTCTTCAAGAACGGCAATATCGATTCGGTCGCGCTGCGCACAAACGACATATCCGCGGCCGGAATGCCTTCCGAATTTTGATGGTAAGGCGTCGGCACCGCAATAATGAAGACGTCGGCGGCTTCCGGTTTCAAATTAATGGTGAGGTTTCCCGAATTGATCGCGGCCTTGACCACCGTCGCGAGTCCGGGCTCTTCGATGTGCAAACGCCCGCTGCGCAAAGTTTCAATAACGGTCGGATTAATGTCGACGCCGTGCACGCTAAACCCGTGCGAGGCGAACATGGACGCGGTCGGCAGACCGATGTAGCCGAGGCCGATCACGCAAATCTTTTTCGACGAAATTTCATTCTTTGTGGTCATGATTTCCGCACTTTATAATACTGGAGATACCATTGGATAAATTCCTTGATCCCTTGCTCGACGGAAACCTTCGGTGCGAACCCCAGTTTCTCCCTCGAATGTCCGATATCGGCGAACGTTTCGGGAACATCGCCCGATTGCATCGGAAGCAGGTTCTTTTTAGCTTTTTTTCCCAATTCTTTCTCGATCGTTTCGATGTACGTGCTTAATTCAACCGTGTTCGAGTTGCCGAGGTTGAAGATCTCGTACGGGTAATTTTTGTCGAGCGCGGCCAAAATGCCGGCCACGATATCCGAAATATAAGTGAAATCTCGCTTCATTTTTCCGTGGTTAAACACATTGATCGGCTCGCCGGCCAGGATCGCTTTCGTGAACTTGAACAACGCCATGTCGGGCCGCCCCCACGGTCCATAAACGGTAAAAAATCGAAGCCCGGTGCAATGTAGGCCATAAAGATGGTGATACACGTGCGCGAGCAACTCGTTGTATTTCTTCGTAGCGCCGTAAATCGAAATCGGACTGTTCGCCTGATCGGTTACCGAAAACGGCGCTTTCTTGTTGCTGCCGTAAACGGACGAAGACGAAGCGAACACGAACGATTTCACTTTTTTCTCGCGACACAGCTCGAGCAGATTCAACGTGCCCATATTGTTCGCCTGTTCGAACGCGAACGGATTCGTCAACGAGTAGCCGACGCCGGCTTGCGCGGCCAAATGACACACCTGGTCGATCGAATCCCACGGCAACGTGCCAAGCGCGCGGCGATCGGTGATGTCGACCGTGATGATCGGGCAAC
>CAYXDS010000106.1:0-8892 GCA_964463805.1 uncultured Elusimicrobia bacterium
ACGGATACGTTCGGTGCGGAAGACTTATCTTTGTTGATGAATGGCATGGACAAAGATACGGTTGTCGAAGGAACTCTGGTGTACGCGCCCAACATCGTTACGATCGCGCATTTGCGAGCGCTTGAACAAACCGAAGCGTTGGTCCGTCAATTCATCGATGCGACGAGCGAAAAACGCAATCCATCTCCGCGTGGCGCCATCGTTTTTCGTCTATTCGGTTTAAACGCGATACCGCAACCGGAAGTGACACAACAAGATATCGAGCAATCGCCGCTTCTGGAACGCATGAGCGCGAAGATTAAATCGGACCCGGTCCAAACGGCCGCCGTCTTAAATCCTCTTCTCCCTTACGTCGAAGTGAGTGCGATTCAAGGCCCACCGGGAACCGGCAAAACGACGACGGCCGTCGAAACGATTCGACATTTGGTCGATCACGGCGAAATCGTGGTGGTCACCGCGCACGCGCACGCGGGAGTCGATACATTGGCCGAAGGTTTGATTCGCGAGAGCGTACCGATCGTGCGTTCGGCTTCCGAGAAGCGATGGAAGAAAGTTTCGGCGCTTGTAAAAACACAACATGATTTTGAAGGACGTATAACGCGTCTCATGGAGAATATACGCCGGCACCACGCCGAACCGACACGTCGCGGATTCGTTTATTTGGCCACGAATAACGGCCTGATGGGCGACGGTATGTGTTTATCCTTATTGATGATGTACCTGAACGGCGCGCCGATGCAGGACATTGAAGATCGTTATCTGTGGGTTATTTCACGCGGTAAGCCACAGGGAGCGTCCCGCAAAAAGGATCGTGCGGCGAATGACCAGGGTCTTCAACCGCGACGGGTAATTCGTCCAATATGGGTTCAAGAGGAAGCCGGACAGGCCGATGTGGCGTCTACCTTGATTGTGCCGTATACGGTCAATCCGAAAGCGGTGATATTACTCGGAGATCAAGATCAATTGCCGCCGCACGGTATCGACGGAAAGGCGGAGAAGCTCATTCGTTCGGAAATTCGCGATTTCAACCGGGTTTTGACGCGCGAAGCGTATGACGCGATGGGCACATCTTTATTCGAGGCCGCTTATGCATATGCGTCGAAATGGCGATCGGTGGTGACCGCGTTCTTGTCGACGTCTCGCCGAGCGCATTGGGCGATCACTCAAGGCGTGTTCAGCGTATTTTATGGCGGACGACTTTTTCATCGCGAAGAAGGGGTGGAAGTTTATAAACGAGAGTCGATCAAAAACGACACGGTCATCTTTGTGAATTCGGAAGGCAATGAGAAAAATGCGGGCCGCGACAATATATCGAAAGCGAATTTTGTTGAGGCCGGTGAAGTTATTCGAGCGGTCACATATTTTTTAAATAAGGGTTATTCCCCGAAGGATATTTTGATTCTTTCGCCTTACGAAGCGCAGACGGATTTAATCAACGATATGTTGCGTGTGGTCGCCGTGCTCAATGATTTGGCAGCCGATGTCTCGGTTCCAACAAACCAACTTCAAATAATCGAAGAAAAAATGAGACTTCACCTCAGTGCCGCTACGATGCACCGTCTCCGACCCGCCTTTTCATCTTTGCGGCGATCTTCTTCGAAGGAGCGCATCGTCGAAGAAATTTTCGAGATATTAGCGCCGATCATCGACGTCCGATTCGAAGGAAACGAGTATATTAGCCTTGACATGATTGCCGAGGAACAGCAAAGAAACGGCCGGGAAAAAGAAGACGACGAAGAAGGCCAGGGTTTGGATGAGCAGAACCGAAATGTTCTTTCCGCTCAAACCGTGCATAAAATCCAAGGACAAGAACGTAAAGTCGTCATCGTATCGTTGGTCCGCAGCAACGAACTCGGATTTTTAGACGGCGAACTCGGTCATCGCATTCAGAACGTGGCGCTGTCCCGCACTCAGGAAAAATTAGTGGTGATTTACAGCCGTAACATGCGTGCGAAGGTCATTCAAAACGTCGAGCACGCATTAAAAGAGGTCTATGCGTTGGCAGGAAACACATTCACCATTTTGTCGAAATTTCCATCGAACCTTTTTTCGAAAATGACATTCTCTTTTGACCTGACGTTGGCGACATTATTGGGTGGTGCGCTGGTGGCGTGGGTCACCGGATTGCCTCTCAACACGTCGATCGCGCTCACGATCTTCATGCCGACTTTGCTGTACTTAATTAATTTCCACCGACAAAACGCGCAAAAACTTTGGGCCGGTTTCTCGCGGGCCAAAAATCTCGACGTGAATTCGATCGGCGGCGTTTCAAAAGCGTCGCAGGTCGCGCCGCCGACGCCGGCGCCGGTTCGTTTTGAAGACGAGCGCCGAGATCGCGCGGCCGCTGCTTGATCGCGAGTCTGGCGTAAGCCGCTGCGCGTCTGTTACTCTTGGCCCATGCGTTTTCCCACCTGTCTAATTCTCGGATTCATGTTGTTCGGATGTTGCGTTTCGGCATCGGCTGATGAGCAGACTCCCATCTCCAGCGCGATTTTTGACCGACTGTCGTCAACGGCCACGGTCCTCACAGTCACTGATGAAAACATCAAATCTGAATTTTTGCTGAAAAAATTTTACGCGGCGCGATCGTACCAACCGGCATGGATTAAAAATAATCACGCGACGCCGGCCGTCAAAGAATTGTTGAACGCGGTGCGCCAAGCCGATCGCGAAGGCTTGCGGCCGGTCGATTATCATTTGGTGCCGATCACGAAAGAGTTGGACGCGCTGGATTCTTCAATGCTCGACGACGACTCGCTCGCCCAATTCGAGATTTTATTGACCGACGCGTTCTTGTGTTACGGTTCCGACCTCGTTTCGGGACACACGAATCCGTACGACGTGGACGATGACTGGTTCGCAGGCCGCCGCACCGGCGATCTGCCGCTCGCGCTCGAGCAAGCGTTCGACTCGGGCAATATTCGCGCGACACTGCGCGGCTTGTTGCCGACGTTTCCGCTGTATCAACGCATGCGCGAGGCACTCGCGCGCTATCGACAGATTGAAAAGAACGGCGGATGGACGACGATTCCGTCCGGAAAAACGCTGAAAATAGGCGATCGCGATGCGCGCATCAAGATTTTGCGGAACCGGTTATACGTCGAGCGCGACTTAAATCAAAAACCGATCAATCGACCGGTATTTGATACGGCCGTTCAACGCGGACTCAAACATTTTCAAGCGCGCATGGGATTGGACGTGGACGGCGTGCTCGGCGAAGAGACGTTGAAGGCATTGAACGTGCCGGTTTCCGACCGGGTCAAGCAAATCCGCATCAATATGGAACGTTGCCGGTGGCTGCCGGCCGATCTCGGCAAGAAGCACATCTTCGTAAATGTTCCATCTTTCACCTTGCAAATCATGGAGAACATGCATGAAACTATGAGGATGAAGGTTGTGGTCGGACGAAAGATGCGGCAAACGCCGGTATTTTCCAGCACGATGACGCAAATTACATTGAACCCACCATGGTCGGTGCCGATCATGGTCGCGCGTCTCGACATCCTCGATCACATCCGCGAAGAGCCCGACTACCTAACCACGCACAATTTTGAAGTGTTCGACGGTTACGAAGACGATGCTCAGCAAGTCGACCCGGCCACGATCGATTGGACCACGGTCACGCCGCAAAATCTCCATTACAAATTTCGCCAAAAACCGGGGCCGTTGTGCGCGCTCGGCCAGATCAAATTTTTGCTGCCGAACAAGTTCGATGTGTACTTGCACGACACGTCGTCGCGTTCGCTGTTTTCAAAAACAGTGCGAGATTTCAGCTCAGGTTGTATCCGCGTTGAAAAACCGGTTGAATTGGCCGCCTACGTTTTAAAAGGAGATTCCCGCTGGACACACGAAAAAATCGAGGCCGCCATCGCCAAAAACACCGAGCAAACGATTACCCTGCCGGAAAAACTTCCCGTGCACCTGATGTATCTGACGTCGTGGGTGGACGAGAGCGGCGTGGTCCAGTTCCGCGAAGACATCTATGGCCGTGATGTGTCGCTGAATATCGCAATCAATCGGGAGCCTTCGTTATGATAAAGAAAACCCTAACCGTTCTTTGTCTTTCAATTTTTGTTTTTCTTACCACGCGCCCGCGCTTGGGCACCGCCTACCTATCGGTCGGCTACACGCCCGAAAAAACCTGTTTTACCGTTTCCTATCAAGGAGACGAATCGTCTTTGAAAGTGACGCCGTTGTTCGTGTTGCCTGGAGAGGACGTCTCGGTTCGTGTGAGGTCGGATGATACGCAAGCGTCGTTAACGATCGATAACGGTTGGAAACACAACGGCGCCGACAAATGGTCGTGGAAAGCGCCGCGCAAAGCGGGACTTTATCCGGCGACGATCACCGAAACAGCGTCGGGCGAGTTGATGACTTTGAATGTTTTTGTGATGGTGCCGTATGGAAAATTGCAGCGCGATACGCTGAACGGTTATCGAATCGGCCGCTACCCGCGCGTTTCGACGGCCAAACTTCCGACGTACGCATTGCCGCGCGGTTTCATCGAAGTGACCGCCGAAAACAAAGACACGATGCTGACGCCGCATTTCAAACTTTCACAATTTTTGTGCAAACAAGGCGGCGGGTATCCGAAATATGTGGTGCTGCGCGAGCGGTTGGTATTAAAACTTGAAACGGTTCTCGATCACGTAAACACCGAGGGTATTCCGGCGAACACGTTCACGGTGATGAGCGGTTACCGCACGCCGTTCTATAATCGACAGTTGAAGAACGTGCGCTTAAGCCGTCATATGTGGGGCGATGCGGCCGACATTTACATCAACAACGATCCGACCGTCGATGCGATGGACGATTTGAACGGCGACGGAAAACGCGACGAACAAGACGCGCGATTGTTGTACGAAATCGTCGATCAGCTAAGCGATAAGCCGGCGTTGAAACGCTTTATGGGCGGATTGGGTTGGTACAAGCCAACCGGATCACACGGCCCGTTCGTTCACGTCGACGCGCGCGGCACGCCCGCGCATTGGAGCAGCAACTAATCCGCACAGCAGCAACGTGAGCAACGACACGCTCGCGCCCGCCAAAAACGAAATCGGCCGATAGAAAAATCTTACGCTATGCGTGCCGCTCGGCACCGATGTCGTCAAAAACATTTTCTCGAAGATTTGAGGTTTACGTGTTTCACCGTCCACTTGCACGCGCCATCCCGGATAAAAAGCTTCGGAAGCGACGACGGTCCCGTGGCCGTCCGTCTCCAAAATAAGTTCGCCCGGCTCATCTTGAACGACACGCAAACGGCCGGCGCCGTCCGAAAAAAACGCGCGGCCGAGCGCGCCCGCATTGTTCATCGGGCCGCCGTCGCCTTCTTGCGGCGTCGGTTTCTCCAATCCTTGTTGAGTGACCGAAACGGCGACGCCAACGTCCGCATAATTGAGTAAGGGGGATCCGAGGCCCGCTTGGTTCAACCGCGTAGCGTAATCAAACGTACGTCGGCTCGTCATCACGTCGAAGCTGAACGCTTCGCGCCAACCAGCGCCGGCCGCGATGGAAGGAACCAGCAAGCGTTTCATCGTCCGCCAATCTTCGGGTGAACGGATCGCCCACGTTTGAACACGATCGGTGATCAACGCCGTGTGGAAAATCCGATGGGTTTTATCGACATCATTTTTTTTGACGGATGTGACGAACGCTTCATCGGCCCAATAAGTGGCCGGTGGAAATGCCGCGATCAGCAAATCGAGCACGAGCAACGCGCCTCCGAAGATGCGCAGCGGTGTGCGTTGAATAGATGCCAGTCCGGTCGATGCGGTGAGAACCATTAGCAGGACCGCCGGAAACGTCCAATTTGCCGGGAATCGGAAAAGCGAAACCAAAGGAATGAATTCATAAACGCCGATGTATCGTCCGAGCGAAAGCGTGAAAAATAATAGGGACGCCGCTCCCATCCAACGCGCGCGGCGCCCGCCTTTCCATAAACCGATCAGGAAAAAAACGGTGAGCGTGGGACCAACGAAACAGCCGATGACGGCCGGGTCCGAATTTGTGAGCGGCGGCAGAGACGACAACACGAACGATGGCACGATCAGCTGTCGCACCAATTCGAGCGGATGCATTGAATACTCCACCGATGCGGCCGCGTCCAAAAACATCGGCCGCGCCGACTCTCGCAGCATTTCGATAAACGGGAAGATTTGAACCGCGGATAATCCGAGCGCGATGATCACGGCTCCGATGAAACAACGGAACGCGTTTTGCGGACTTTCGTCTGCAACGCATGCGGCCGTCAACAATGCAAGCATTAGCAGGAAAAATGGCGGGAACCCGGCCAACCATTGCATGGTGAGCGTCAACGCGAGCGCGAGCCGCCGTTTGTCGTTCAGGCAAAGAAGTGCGAGCGGCGCCCACGCCATCGCCGAGAAGTGCGGGATCAGCGTGAATCGACAGAGCGCCAGGCCATTAAAAGCAACAGCCGCCGGGCCTACCCACGAAGTGAAACTGTCGGAATTTCTTCTGAGAAGCCGATACGTTGGAAGGAAAAGCAGCGCCGTATGAAACGCCGCGGAGATTCTTAAATAATTGAGGAACGACAAGGGAACGGCGATCAGACGAATCGGATAAAGCGCTTGGTTCTGTGGGGACGCAAGGAACGGCTGGCCCATGTTGCGGAACGGATCCCACAGCCATGCGTGGTGAGCAAACATTTCTTTGCCGATATGCCACGAAGGAACGAACAGCCGCAGCATGTTACCGTCGAAGGGAATGAGCCCGTCAAAAAAAAGACGACGCCAGTAAAATAAAAATGCCGTCACCCCCGCGAAGGCGGGGGCCCAGACACATAAAATTCGTGAGCGGGGTGATCTTGAGCTGTCTGATCGCCAATGGCGATCGCCTTCGCGGGGAAGACGACTAGGCAATTTTATCGGCGCCGAAGAACGGTTGGAGCGCTTTTGGAATGCGCACGGTACCGTCCGCTTGTTGGCCGTTTTCAAGAATCGCCGCGAGCGTACGGCCGACGGCCAGGCCCGATCCGTTCAATGTGCAACCGAACGAACGTTTTTTATCCTTGGTGACGACTTTAAAATCCATGCGCCGCGCTTGGAAGTCGCCGCAAGTCGAACACGAAGAAATTTCACGCCACACGTTTTCACCGGGCATCCATACTTCGAGGTCGTATGTCTTCGCCGACGAAAATCCCATATCGCCGGTGCACAGCGCTAGCACGCGATACGGTAACTCGAGCCGTTTCAAAACTTCTTCGGCGTGCTTCGTCAAAAGCTCGTGTTCTTTCAATGAATCTTCCATGCGGCAAAACCGCACGAGCTCGACTTTGTCGAACTGATGATTGCGGATGAGTCCGCGCGTGTCCTTGCCGTACGATCCGGCTTCGCGGCGGAAACACGGCGTGAGCGCCGTGACGGCGACGGGCAACGTATCTTCTTCAACGGCGAGTTCTCGTAGCATGTTCGCAAGCGCGACTTCGGACGTCGGGATCAAATACAGATCGTCCTCGGCGCATTTATAAAGTTCTTCGGCGAATTTCGGAAGTTGTCCGGTGTTCGTCATCGTCTGTCCGGTGACCAAATACGGCGGCACCACTTCGGTGTAGCCGTGTTCTTTCGTGTGCAGGTCGAGCATGAAGTTCGCGATCGCGCGCTCGAGCCGAGCGCCGGCGCCTTTGTAAAGTGAGAAGCGCGCGCCCGATAATTTCGTGGCCAGTTCGAAATCAAAGATGCCGAGATCGACGCCGACTTGGTGATGGTCTTTCGCTTTAAATGAAAATTGCGGTTTCGCGCCGAATTCGCGCACGACCTTGTTGTCTTCGGCCGATTTGCCAACCGGTACCGATTCGTCGGGAATATTCGGAATCGACAAAAGCATCATATCGACGACGAGTCGCAAGTTTTTTTCGGCCTCTTCTTTTTCTTTCATGCCCGCTTTCACGCTTTCCATTTCTTTCAAGAGCGCAGTGGCGTCGCCCTTCTCGCGTTTGAGCCGGCCGATTTCATCGGCCGCTTTGTTGCGGCGCGAACGCAACTCATCGAGTTGCATGATCAGCTCGCGCCATTCTTTGTCTTTCACGATCAGTTGTTCGAGATCAGGCAAATATTTTCCGCCGCGGTTCTGCAACCCTTTGCGGACCGCGTCCGGATTATCGCGTATCAATTTAATATCAAGCATAAGTTGTTGTCATTGCGAGGAGCGTCTTTCAGCGACGCGGCAATCTCATAAGTGTATCGATGAGATTGCCGCGTCCAGCCTCAATTATGAGATTTATTGATGCTGAACTCGCAATGACAGATTATTCGTCCTCTCCTTGGGCCGCGCGCAATTTCGCGAGCACGGAAAAATCTTCGAGCGTGGTCGTGTCGCCGACCGTTTCTTTGCCGTGCGCGATGTCGCGCAAAAGTCGGCGCATGATTTTACCCGACCTCGTTTTCGGCAGCGCGTCGGTAAAACGGATTTCAGCGGGCCGCGCGATCGAGCCGATGGCTTTCGCCACGTGTTGTTTTAATTCTTCTTTAAGCGCGTCGCTGGGCATGTGCTGACCGGATCCATTGCCCGCTTTCAGCGTGACGAACGCCACGACCGCTTCGCCGGTTAGATCTGTATCGACTTTGAAGTGAACTATCGCTTCGACCTGGACACGATCGGACTCGATCAGGCGGGCGCCCTGCAGTTCGGCCTCACCGGCAACTATACGGAGAAGTACGAAGTCAACAACGGCGCGGGCATTCGCACGTATGACGGTATTGTTTTGTTCGGTCCGATCTGCGGCTTGCCTTTGCCGGAGAATAAGCACCGTCTGCGCACCACGTGGGCGACGCCCTGGGACATCGATCTCTCGCTGGCGTGGCGCTACGTTGGTGAGGTCAAGTTGGACATCGATACGAACCAGCCGATCCTGTCGGGCTTCTGCAACGGCCCGTG
>CAYXDS010000107.1:0-8847 GCA_964463805.1 uncultured Elusimicrobia bacterium
TCGGTCAATTCGCGATCGCCAGCGCTTATTTGTTGGGCGCGAAGAGAGTTATCGCGATCGATAACGTTTCTGAACGGTTGAAATTAGCGAAGACCCGTGCGGGCGCTGATGTCATTGATCCCAGCCAGAGCGATGTGCTGGACATGCTGAAAGAAATGACCGGTGGTAGGGGGCCCGATGCGTGCATCGATGCGGTCGGGATGGAAGGGCATGGCGACGGAATGCTGGGCGCTTACGATGCGTTGAAATCCGCATTGAAAGTCCAAATCGATCGCCCGTACGCGCTTCGTCAGGCGATTCAATCGTGCCGGAGCGGCGGAACGGTATCGGTTCCCGGAGTTTATGGGGGCTTCATCGATAAATTTCCGTTCGGGACCATCTTTTCCAAGGCATTAACGGTTAAAGCCGGCCAGACGCACGTGCATAAATACATGGGAAGGCTTTTGCAATTGATCATCGATGGGAAAATCGACCCGAGTTTTGTGATCAGTCATCGGCTCTTATTATCGGAAGCTCCCGATGCGTATAAAAACTTCAATGACAAATCGTCTGAATGGATCAAAGTTGTCATGAGACCGAATTAAAGGAGTGTTTATGAATCAGAAATGGAATTGTCTTATCGTGTCCATTGGTCTAATTTTATTTGGCGCCTGCGCCACGAATAAGAATGCAAAAGGCGTGCGTACATCGGCCATGGAGAACTCCGGCAGAGACTTGGCCGAAACCGGTCACAGCGAGCAAAAAACCGCTGAGGATTTGGTGACGCAGGCCACGCAGTTGCAAACGTATTCGAACGACTTACGCGCAAGCGCGAGTCAAAAACGGCAGCAAGCGGATGAATTTACTTCAACGGGGAACGAATCGGATGCTCAATTACTCCGATTGGAAGCCGACAAGCTTATCGCGCAAGCCGATGAGAATGCGCAGCGCGCGACTGTTTTGTTGGATCAAGCGCAGCAATTGAGCCATCACGGCGCTGAGTTGCAGCAACAAGGTCAGCAAAAGATAGAAAAAGCGAAAGAGTTAAAAGAATTAGGAGTGGATTGAGATCTTACTCAAGAATGAAATCTTTCCAGATAATTTTGATTTTCTGGTCATCGGCATCGCGTTGAGGTTTGCCAAGTTTGTAGGGACAGTCCTCCTCTTTTAGTGCGGTTTTTATCGCCGCTTGCAAAGCCGACTTCGCTTCATCGAGACCGGGTTGATTCGCCCAATTGATGATTTCTTCGAAGTTGAAAAACCTTTTACCATGATATTCGCCGTAGTGTCCGAGAAATCCTTTTTTTGCATAGCTGTTCAATCGCGAGACTTCCATGCCGGTCAGCAGACTTAAATCAGCGGAGCTGATCAATCCTTGTTGTGCATTCTGCGCCGCATAAACTTTTCTCGGATCAATTTTCGGTGTCGCTGTTTTCATTGGATCTCCTCAGGTCGATTGGCTTCAAAAAATCAATTGCTGGTATAAATATAAGGTTAAAACGCTTTAATTTCACTACTTGTTTTTAAAATCTTTATTTATCGGTTCATCTACCGCACCTTTTCTGATGACGCCGGTCGCTGTTTCAAGTAGGATTCCATCCCCTAATAAGGATTTTTCCCTTCTAAGGAGCATTGGATTGAAGCAGAACCGCACTCAACTATTAGGCACGAAGCCGTTGATTCCTCAGATTTGTTTGGATGAAGGAACCCCCGGACTTGTTAGCGTTCTTATTCCTACCTATAACCGCGGTTACATTATTGCTCCCACCATTGAGAGCGTACTCTCTCAAACCTATCAACCAATTGAGATTATCGTGGTGGACGACGGCTCGATCGATGACACAAAAGACGTGGTCTCGCGTTACGGCGATAGCGTGCGGTATATTTATCAAGATAATGCCGGGCTCGCGGTGGCCCGTAACACGGGACTTGCCGCCGCACGTGGCGAGTTTATCGCGTTCCTGGATTCGGATGATGTGTGGTTTCCCTGGAAAATAAAAGCTCAAGTTGAGTTGATGCGAAGCTTTCCAAATCTAGCCCTCGTATGGACGGATATGCGCGCTGTTAGTCCGCTTGGGGATTTGGTCCGAGACCGTCATCTCAGCACGATGTACCATGTGTATCAGAAGATCGATGTCGCCAGTTATATGTCGAACACGGGTCGATTGGGCGATGTCTGTCTGGATTTGCCTCCCGAGATCGGTGATAGCGTTTATCGAATTGGCGATATTTTCAGCCCGATGTTTATGGGCAATCTCGTCCATCCTCCGACCGCGTTGCTCCGGCGTGAGAAGTTGCGTTTTACCGGCGGGCTCGATCTCACCTTCTCTTGGACCTGCGAGGATTATGAATTCTTTTGGCGCGTTTCAGCGGAAGGCGACGGCGCGTTAATTGAGTCGCCGAGCATGGATTATCGCGTTGATGCGGCCGATCAACTGACGAAGCCGGATTTGCATTTGTATATCGCGAGAGGCAACCTCGAAGCGCTCAAGCAAGCTTTGCGTAAGAATGGACATCGAATCAAATTGCCGAAGCCCATGATTCGACGCCACATGGCGGAGGCCTACAGCTGGGTGGGTGAGGAAGAGTTGTTGTCAGAAAACGGCAAGTGGTCGGCCGGTTTCTTTACACGCAGTTTGGTTCTCAATCCGCTGCAAAAGCGTACGCTTAGCTTGTTTCCATTTAGTTTTTTACCCCGGCCGATCATTAAATTTATTCGTAATAGCCATTCGAAATTGGGCGGCTTTTCCGGATATATCATGACCGGAATCATTACGTTGGTTGCGTTGATGTACCGTACTCATTTGATTCCGCGCTTGATGCACTTACGAGTCCACTAGTACTCGGCGGTAGCGCGATCCGTCGATAACTGTTATCGTTGCTTCCCGCACCCAGCGGACCTCGTTTCAAACTACAATGGACATTCTCGATCAACTCGAACAACAAAGCGTTTATATTCTTCGCGAAGCGTTTCGACACTTTGAGCGATTGTGCATGCTGTGGTCAATCGGTAAAGACTCGACCGTGTTGTTGTGGCTTGCGCGCAAAGCGTTCTTCGGCCACGTGCCGTTTCCGTTGGTTCACATCGATACGAGCTATAAAATCCCGGAGATGATCCAATATCGCGATAAATTGGCGATGGATTATAAGCTCACGATGGTGGTTGGTCAGAACGAGCAGATTCTTAAAGAACAACGCACTTTTCCAGCCACTCAGCACCTACCCGAAGGCCATCCGGACAAAATTTCCCGCGTTCAATGCTGTGGTTTTCTTAAAAAGGACGCGCTTACCAATACGTTGAACGGTACGTGGCCGCGCAAACGTCTCAATTTGAAAACGGGAAAATACGAATTGGACCACGATAAAGATCCTTATCACGGCGTGATTGTTGGCGCACGCGCCGATGAAGAGGGAAGCCGATCGAAAGAGCGATATTTCTCTCCGCGTGACAAAAACAATCTCTGGGATGTCGGCGAACAGCCGCCCGAATTTTGGAACCAATTCAAAACCGATTTCGCGCCGGGCACGCATGTGCGCATCCATCCTTTGCTCGACTGGACCGAACTCCATATATGGGAATACATCAAGCGCGAAAAAATTCCGACCGTGTCGCTCTATTACGATCAGGGAAGCGGCACGCGGTATCGCAGTCTTGGCTGTGCGCCTTGCCAAGCGCCGATCCAAAGCACCGCTAAAAACGTCGATGACATCATTTCCGAATTAAAGAGCGGGAAGTTGAAGAATATCGCCGAACGCTCGGGCCGCCTACAAGACGGTAAGCATGGACTCGAAGAATTGCGGCGTGAAGGTTACATGTGACGGCCGCCACTCTCAAGAAAACCGAATCCGGCCCCGAGCAAATGAACATCGTGATTGTCGGACACGTCGATCACGGAAAAAGCACGGTCGTGGGCCGATTGTTCGCCGATACGGGGTCGCTTCCAGAGGGAAAACTTGAAGCCGTGCGTAAGGAATGTCAGCGCACCGGGAAACCCTTCGAATACGCATTTTTGCTCGACGCCTTGAGTGATGAACAAGATCAGGGCATAACGATCGACACCGCGCGGTCTTTTTTTAAGACCGCAAAACGCGATTACATCATCATCGATGCGCCCGGTCATATCGAATTTCTGAAGAACATGATTTCAGGCGCTGCGCGCGCGGAAGCGGCCGTGCTCATCATCGACGCGAAAGAGGGCGTGCGCGAGAACAGCCGCCGTCACGGTTACATTCTTTCAATGCTCGGCATCAAACAAATCGTCGTGTGCGTGAATAAGATGGATCTGGTAGATCGCAATGAAAAACATTTCAAAAAAATCGAAGAAGAATATCGCGCTTTCTTATCTTCGATCGGCTCAGTGAGTCCCAACCAATTTATCCCTGTCAGCGCCGTAAACGGCGAAAACCTTGCTGAGCGTAGCGCGAAGATGGCGTGGTATAAAGGGCCGACTTTGCTTGAGTCTCTCGATCAATTTAAAAAAGAACCTCCGAAAAGTGACCGGCCGTTGCGGATGCCTGTGCAGGCCGTCTATAAATTCGTCAATCAAGGCGATGATCGACGCATCATTGCGGGTCGCATTGAATCCGGAAAAGCGAAGGTTGGCGATAAAGTCGTTTTCTTGCCCTCGAATAAAATTAGCGTAATCAAGTCCATTGAGGCGTTCAACGCGGCTCCGCGTAATGAAATTGACGCCGGATGGTCCACCGGTTTTACGCTCGAACAGGAAATTTACGTGACACGCGGCGAACTTATGTGTCATGAGTTGAACGCGCCGGCCGTCAGTACGCGGTTCCGTGCGAACTTGATTTGGCTCGGTAAGAAGCCGTTCGTCAGTGACCGCGATTATAAATTGAAAATCCACACGCAGTCGCTGCCCGTTCGCATTCACAAAATCAACAAGGTGATCGACGCGTCCGAAGCGGGAAGCGTGTTGAATAAAAAAGATGTCGGCCGGCACGATGTGGCCGACGTCGTGCTTGAAACCCGTCAGCCGATCGCATTTGATCCGATCGGCGGAGAAGCGACCGGGCGTTTCGTGATCGTCGATGGTTACGATATCGCGGGCGGCGGCATCATCATCGCCGCCGAAAAGGATGAGAAAGAAGACTTTCGGGCCGAGGCGCATTTGCGCGATTTCAATTGGATCCGCGGCGGCGTCACGCGCGAAGCGCGCGTGCAGAAATCAAAGCATCAACCGGCGCTCGTGATGTTCGTCGGTAAAGCGGGTGTCGGCAAACATAAGTTTGCCCGCGCGCTTGAAAAGGCGTTGTTCGACCGCGGCATGTCCGCGTATATGTTGGACGGCACCAATATTTTGCTCGGAGTCGATGCGGATTTGATGTGGGTCGAGTCCACGCAACAAGAACTGGTGCGGCGGTTCGCCGAGGTTTCTCATATTCTGCTGGATGCGGGGCATTTGGTCATCTCGACAACGAATTCGATCGGTCTCGCCGATTTCGGCGCGGTACAAGCGTTGATTCCTGACTTCCCCGTGTTCGTTGTGGATGTCGATCCGTCCGGTAGCAGCATCGCCGCCAGCGATTTGCGATTGTCCGGAAAAGAAGACGAGGGGCAAGTCGTCGATCAAGTGTCGGCGATTCTTACTCAGCGTCAAATTTTAAATCCCTAACCTAACGAGGAGAGTAAAATATGCGTTTTCCGTATTGGTTTTGCTTAGGCTTTACCGCGATGGTTGCAGCCGGTTGTAAAAAAGAGCAACAGACCGCTCCGCCCCCGGTCACACCGGTCGCCGCTGCTCCTGCGCAGGAACAAGTAGCGCCGGGAATGGAAGCCGAAAACCCCGCTGAAAAAGAAGGCGAAAAGTAATTTAGTCTTGGACTTCCGTTTCCGGTTTTTCTTTTGACGCCGGAGCCGGTTTTTTCTGAAACAGTTTTAACAGCCATCCGCGCAGTCCGCCTGCATGGAGACCGCAATAGGCTTTGGGCTCGGTGCCCGTCACAAACATCTCTTCCTTTTGATCGGGGCAACCGCTCCGCGCCAATAATCCGGACGCAGGATCGATACGAATCGAAACAACGCCCGACGGCATTTCAAAATTCTCTTTAGAGCCTGTTGGAAATGCGCGTTTCATGAAATCCGCCCAGATGGGGAGCGCATTTTTTGCGCCGGAGAGTTGCGCGGCTTTCGCTTCATCATCTCCGACCCAAACACCGACAAGAATCGCCGGCGTGTAACCGATGAACCAAGCGTCTTTCCCCGAATTGGTGGTTCCCGTTTTTCCGGCGGCCGGTCCGTCCCATCCCATCGCCTTCAATCCTTTGGCGGTGCCGTCGAGTACCGTGCTTTCGAGAATCGAGGTCATTACATACGAAAGAGCGGGTTCGATCACTTGTTCGCGTTCGGTTCCGTTCAGCTCCAGCACGTTGTCTTCCGAGTCGGCGACCGCCGTTACCAACAAGGGTTCCACGCTAAATCCGCCGTTCGCAAACGTCGCATACGCTCTGGTGATTTCAATGGGTGTCACTTCCGAAACGCCGAGAGCCAATGCAAGACTGTTTTCGAGCGGCGATTCGATTCCGAGTTTTCTCGCGAACTCAATCACCGTGGATGACCCGATTTTTTGAATCAAATCCAATGTCGCGCCATTGATCGATTTGGCCAGCGCGTCGCGCAACGGGACCGGTCCGCGATAAACGTTGTCGAAATTTTGGGGAAACCAAACGCGTTTGCCATCGCGATACGCGCGGGGCTCGTCTTGCAGAATTGTCGCCGGCGTAAAACCGTTCTGGAGCGCTGCACCGTACACGAATGGTTTAAATACGCTGCCCGGTTGTCGGCGCGCTTGAGTCGCGCGGTTAAATTGGCTTTCACGAAAATCCTTTCCGCCGATCAACGCCCAAACGTGACCATTGCTCGGATCAAGAGCAATCAACGCCGCCTGCTTTTTTTCCCGTTGAACCGCTTGTTGCGCGAATCGCTGAAGCATGGGGTCCATCGTGGTAAAGATTTTGAGGCCGTATCGAAACAATACATCTTCACTGAAATGGGGAATTAATTGGCGCAAAACTTCGGCCACGAAATAATCATGATCGTTGACAGTCATTCCCGGTTGCGCGGTGCGTCGTTTGCGCGTGAGGACCGGCGTCGCCCGCCATTTTTCGTAATCCGGTTCGATCATGACGCCTTCTTCAAACATGAGTCGGAGCACCGTGTCCCGTCGATTTTTAGCGGCGATCGGATTTTGAAACGGGTTGTACCTAAACGGTGATCGGATGATGCCCGCCAATAGTGCGCATTCGGCGACATCGAGTTCATTTAATTCTTTTCCAAAATAAAAATGAGACGCCGCTTTCATTCCGGCGATGCTGACCACGCCGTCTTGTCCCATGTAAATCTCGTTCAGATAAAGCGTAAGAATTCGTTCTTTGGGAATGCGTAGATCCAAATAAAGCGCGAAGGCCGCCTCCAAAAACTTTCGCTGCATCGTGCGTTCTTGCGTCAGGAAGAAATTCTTCACGAGTTGTTGCGTGATCGTACTGCCGCCTTGCAGATTTTTCCGGTGGCGCAAGTTGAACCAGGCGGCCCGAAAGATCGCGCGCAAATCGATTCCGATGTGCTTATAAAATCGTCGATCTTCAACGGTGATGACCGCGTCCGTCAATGCGGAGGGGAAGTCGTTCCACGACGCCGGATCACGGCGTACTTTTTGCGGGCCCGATAATTCGGCGACGAGTTCCGGTTCGAGTTTGAATTCGGACAGTTTCGCGCCGGTCGAACTTTCGATGTCCCAGCGGCTGTCCGATTTTTTCTTCACCACGACCGTCAGCGGTTCCTGATTGGAAACCGGCGTCTTGTATCCACGCAGCGAAATCGTAATTTGGTCGTTGTTGGATCGGTATTGTCCGGGAATCAACGGATCCGCATTCGATACATGATAGTCGAGCGCGGTCAACCGCTTCATCAATTGGTTTTGTTCGAGAGGAACCGCATCGGATACCATGAAGGGCGCCGAGTAGACTTTAGTGGGAAACCGTTCGCCGAGACCTCCCGGAACAAGTTTGGCGAGCCGCCACTCCGAGTAGATGATGATCCCTGTGGCGCTTCCCGCCAACGTTACGCCGATGACGCTGACCCACATCGCCAGCTTTTTTTTCGAAAGTTTTCTTTTTTTCACGTTTCTTTTATTTGAGTGAATTTGATAAGAAACCTAAAGAGATGCGTCAACGATTTCCTTATCTGACTTTTTTCACGCTGTTCGTTCCCTTCCTTATTCTATACCGGTACACGGCCAACCAGGTTTTTTCATTCGATGCGCTCACGAACGCGTTGGCGTGCGAAACCAATGATCCCATTCGTTGGTTTCATGCAAATCATCCGCTCTATCCATTCCTTGGAATGGTTTGGTTTCGTTTGGAACGAATGGCCGGCTACACCGGCTATTCGGTTTACTCTCTGGCTCGGTTTAACACTTTTCTCATGGCTTCGGCGCTTGGAATTTTTGCAGCGACGTTAAGTCGCCGCATCGGCCGCGAGCCCGCTATTTTTCTCACATTTCTGCTGGGCGTAACGAATGCCGTATGGGAGTTCGCCGTGGACGGCCGCGCGGTCGGCGCCTCCGTCATTTTCACCGTGTGCGTGATCTAAAAGATGTTTTATATGTTAAAATAAGAAAGCGCATATATTAATACATATTTATAAAAAATTTTTTGCAAATAAAAAGAATGCAGAAAATTCTTTAGTAGTTTTGCCTATTTCTAAAAATTCTTTGCCTATTTCAGATGATATTTTGAAAGAATTATATGATATTATTTGTAGTCTTAAAGTTTTTGATATTTCTCTGCTTTCAGAAGAGTTAGAAATTAAACATAAAGGATTATTTAGCTTTGAATATTTTAAACAAACCATGA
>CAYXDS010000108.1:0-8694 GCA_964463805.1 uncultured Elusimicrobia bacterium
CGGTGCTTGCCCAGGCTCGGACCGTGATCGAGTCGTCGCAAATTGAAGAGCCGGTTAAACAGATTTTTTTGAAGAAAATTTCTTAATTCGCAACAAAGGGAAAATTTATGTCGGGTGAAGCACTTCTTCATTACAGTTATTTGATCGCAGCCGCTCCATTGGCTGCGTTTGTGATCATTTTATTGTTGCGTAACTTCCTAGGCCTGCAAGGCGCCTGGGTTGGTACGTTGGCGATGTTTTATGGGTTTGTCCATTCATCGCTGATAGCGGCCGGTATTTTCACGGGTTCTCTTCATTTGCCGGGCGAAGGGCTGCAGGGACATTTTTATGAATGGTACGTGACGTGGTTCAGCGTCGGCAGTTTTGACTTCCGCCTCGGCGTATTGATCGACGGTCTTTCCGCCATGATGCTCGTGGTTGTTACGCTCGTCTCTTTCCTCGTTCAGCTTTATTCAATTTCTTACATGCACGATCATAAACGGTTCGGCCGCTATTTCGCGTATGTGAACTTGTTTACGTTCTCGATGTTGATCCTTGTGCTTGCGAACGACATGCTGCAGTTGTTCATAGGTTGGGAATTGGTCGGTCTTTGTTCCTATCTGCTCATTGGATTTGATTTTGAACGCGACGCCGCCGCATACGCGGGACGCAAAGCGTTCCTTACCACAAAGCTCGGAGACCTCGGGTTGTATTTAGGGTTGCTCGTTGTGTTCAATTACCTCGGTACGTTTAACATCCCAATTCTTTCGCAGAACTATAAAGACCTCGCTGCGATGCAGTTCCCAACGTGGGTCGTCACAATTGTACCGATGCTGTTGTTTATCGGCGCGATGGGAAAATCAGCGCAGGTTCCTTTGCATGTGTGGTTGCCCGACGCGATGGAAGGTCCGACGCCCGCTTCCGCTTTGATCCACGCGGCCACGATGGTCGCCGCCGGCGTTTATATGGTCGCGCGCGTGTATTTCTTGTTTGAAGCGTCGCTGCCGGCCATGGAAATGGTCGCTTGGGTCGGCACCGCGACGGCCGTGATCGCCGCGAGCATGGGTCTCGTCTCGATCGATATCAAACGCGTGCTCGCTTTCTCGACGGTCAGCCAACTTGGTTTCATGATGGCCGCGCTCGGTTGCGGCGGTTACGAAGCCGGCATGTTTCATCTGACCACACACGCGGCCTTTAAAGCTCTTTTGTTCTTGTGCGCGGGCAGCGTGATTCACGCGGTGCATACGAACGACATGTGGAAAATGGGCGGATTAAAAACTGCGATGCCGATTACGTTCACCGCGTACCTCATCGGAACACTCGCGATTTCCGGTTGCCCGCCATTCGCCGGTTTCTATTCGAAAGAAGAAGTGTTGACCGCCGCGTTTCATCACAATCCGGCCATCTTCGCTTTGCTCGCATTCGCCGCATTGTTGACCTCCTTTTATATGTTCCGCTCTCTGTTCCTCACATTCTTCGGCACGCCGCGCGATCTGCATGTGTTCGAACACGCGCATGAGTCGCCGTTGTTGATGACGATTCCGTTGATAGTTCTCGGTTTCTTAGCCGTCGTGCTCGGATTCGCGTTCCATTACGACGGTAACTTATCGCACTGGATTTCGTGGGGCGAGCATGTCGAAGAAGCGGCGCACGGCGGCAGTCATATCGTGATGTACGCGTCGTTGTCCGCGTTCGCTTTGGGATTGTTGGGCGCCGCTTGGGTTTATCTTTCGAAGCCGTCGAAGTATCCGGCGTTGGGCAAGATTTTTGCGATTCCTCACGCGGTTCTCACGAAGCGCATTTATTTCGACGAGGTTTATTTGTGGGGAATCTCCACTTTTTATTATCCGGTCGCGAATTGGTTCGCGAAAACCGATTATGATTTCTTGGATCAATTAATCGTCGACGGCATCGGTCGCGTCGGCAAAGCGTTTTCGTGGGTCAGCGCGTTCTTTGACGGCGGTTTCATCGACCGCATTCTCGTCGATGGAAACAGCGATGTCTCGAATTGGCTCGGCGATAAAGTTCGCAAGGCGCAGTCGGGCCTCGCGCAGAGTTATTTGTTTTGGATGATTTTGGGTCTCGGCGGCATGCTCGCTTGGGTTGCCCATAATTTTAAATAGACGGAAAGGAGTTGGGTGTGAATCTACCTGTGTTGTCGTTGTTGACATTTTTGCCGTTGATCGGCGGCGTGATCGTGTTGTTCTCCGATAAGGAGAACAGCGGCTATCACCGAACTGTGGCGACCGTGTTCGCACTACTGACCTTCGTGGTTTCACTGACGCTGTTGCCGAGTTTTAACGCCGAATCGGCCACGATGCAATTCGTCGAAAAGATTTCGTGGATTCCAACCTTCAACATCGAATATCACATGGGTGTCGACGGTCTTTCCATCCCTCTCGTGTTGCTGACCACGTTCCTCTCGCTGATTTCGGTGATCGGTTCGTATGGGATCGACAAACGTACGAAAGAATATTTCTTCTGGTTCCTGATGCTCGAGACCGGCATGCTCGGTTTGTTCGTGTCGCTCGACTTCTTCCTTTTCTATGTGTTTTGGGAAATCACGCTCGTGCCGATGTATTTCTTGATCGGCATTTGGGGCGGTCCGAAACGCGAATATGCGGCCATCAAATTTTTCTTGTTCACGTTGTTCGGCAGCGTCTTCATGTTGTTGAGCATGCTCGCGGTTTACTTCGCGAGCGGCACCGGTCTTCCGGGCAGCGAGCGCACGTTCGATCTCGTGAAACTGGCCGAACTTGCGCACAACGGCCAATTGCAATTGGCGGGAACCGCCGCGATGCTCGTTTTCCTTGGATTTTATTTCGCGTTCGCGATTAAAGTTCCGGCGTTTCCGTTCCATACGTGGTTGCCTCTCGCTCACGTCGAAGCTCCGACCGCGGTCAGCGTCATTCTGGCCGGCGTACTGTTGAAAATGGGCACCTACGGCATATTGCGCGTGTGCTACGCGATTCTGCCCGAACAAACGAGAATTTTCCTTCCGTATCTTGTGATCATCGCTACGATTAACGTGGTGTACGGCGCGTTCTGCGCGATGGCGCAGAAAGATATGAAACGTATGGTCGCCTATTCTTCTGTCAATCACATGGGCTATTGCTTGCTCGGTATGGCGGCCGTGATGGGCAATCCGAATGCCGCGCACGCGGGATTGTCCGGTGCCGTGCTTCAAATGGTGAACCACGGTATCATCACCGGCGCGCTGTTCTTGCTCGTCGGTGTGATCTACGATCGCGCGCACACGCGCGACATCGACGCGTTCGGCGGCTTGGCCGGCCGCATGCCGATTTTTGCCGGACTGTTGATTATGCAAGCGATGGCGTCGTTGGGCTTGCCGAGCTTGGCTGGATTCATTTCCGAGTTCCTTTGTTTCCTCGGCGCGTTCGGCGGCAGCTTTGGCGATCACAACTTCAAAATTTGGGCCGGCATTTCGGTGATCGGTATCCTTGTGACCGCCGCTTTCTTCCTGCGCATGTTGAAATCGGTGCTGATGGGCGAGTTCAATTCGAAGTGGGAAGGGCATATGCCCGACATGACGGTTCGCGAACTTGTGACCGTCGTACCGCTGGCGGTACTCACGCTTGTGTTCGGCATTTTCCCGGGACTGCTGCTCCATATGATGGACACTACGCTCACGCAACTCATTAAAATCGTGGCGGGCTAAATGAAACAACTGGTTTTTCTCGCTCCTGAAATTTTCCTGTCGACGCTGGCGCTGGCCGTGTTGCTTGGCGAAGCGTTTTGGCCGCAGCAGCGAAAATTATGGATGTCGGCCGGTTTTCTTGGATTGATCGTCACCGGCCTTCATCAGCTCGCTTTTTTCGGGACTGGCATCTATCCGGGAGCGGCTGCACTTGGATTTAATCCGATCGCGACAAACGGCGGATGGATTCAATACAACACGGTGTTCGGCATGTTCGCCGTCGATTCGCTCGCGATCTTTTTCAAATTGTTGATCATCGCTTCGGTGATCATGGTTCTTTGGTTGTCGTCCGATTATCGCGAGTATGCGGAGAGTCCGTCGGGCACTTACGTTTCTTTATTGTTGCTGGCCACGGTCGGTATGATGTTCTTGGTTAGCTCCATTGATTTGTTGCTCGCGATCATTTCGTTGGAAATGCTGAGTATCTCGTCGTTTATCTTGACCGGTTTCGTGTATAAGCGCGTTTCCTCCGCCGAGGCGGCGATCAAATATTATTTGGTCGGCGCTTTTTCGGCCGGCATCATGCTTTTCGGTATCTCCTATTATTACGGTTATTTCGGATCGACCAGCTTGAATGAGTTGCTTCGTTTCTCCGCGTCGGGACAACGGCCGGATCTTGTGTTGAGCATGGTCCTCGTGTTCTTGATTGCCGGTCTCGGTTTCAAACTTTCGATCGTGCCGTTCCACATGTGGGCGCCTGATGCGTATGAAGGTGCGCCGACGCCGATCACCGCTTTCTTGTCGACCGGCTCAAAAGCCGCCGCTGTCGGTTTCTTAATTCGTTTGCTCGGCAATCACGAAGCTCTCGGCATCACGCCGGTTCTTTCGACGTTGGCCGCGCTCACGATGACGGTCGGCAATCTCGGCGCGTTGCGTCAGACCAATGTTAAACGCTTGCTCGCGTATTCGTCGATTGCACAGGTCGGATATATTCTTGTGGCCATCGTCGCAGGATCCAGTCTCGGCACGCAGGCGGCGATGATTTACACGTTCGTTTACGTATTTATGAACCTCGGTTTGTTCGCCGGTTTCTTAATCTTGTCGAATCAAAGTCAGATCGATGATTTGCCGACGTTCGCCGGTTTGTCCGCGCGGTCCATGGGGTTGGCGCTTGCCGTGTTTGTGTTCGCGTTGTCGTTGGCCGGGCTTCCGCCGATGGGCGGGTTCGTCGGAAAGTTTGCGATTTTCTCGTCGATCATTACACGATCCGATTTGGTATGGCTCGGTATCGTGGCCGTCATCAACAGTGTGATTTCGCTTTATTATTATTTCCGTATTGTTCATCAGATGTTCTTTCGTGATTCGGAAACTTCGTCTCCGGTTGCGTTTACGCCTGCGTTGATGAGTTGCTTGGTTGTGGCGCTCGGCGTTACTCTGCTGGCGGGTATCGTTCCGAATCATATCTTGGGATGGGTGCGTAGCATTCTAGGATCCTAATGAATTTACTGATTGCGAAAGGGTTGAAAGACACCCTTAAACCAGAATTGAATCGACTGAATCATACGCTCGAGGAATTGGCGTCGGATTCGGACGGTTTTCTTGGCGATTTGAAGTCGTATGTGTTGATTGGTTCGGGCAAGCGCGTTCGCCCGGCGCTGGTTATGTTAAGTGCGATGCTTGGTCAAGCAGATCCGGCGGATGTGCAAGTCGTTTCACTCGCCGTTGAGTTGGTTCATATCGCGACGCTCGTACACGACGACGTCATCGACAAAGCGGTTCTTCGGCGAAATCGAAAGACTGTCGCGGCCGAACACGGCGTTGATGCGGCCGTTCTTCTCGGCGATCATATCTTTACCTATGCGTTTGAGCGCGTGGCCGACCTTAACAACCCTTTGATTTTGAAATTGCTCGCGCGTTCGACCTCGATCATGTGCGCGGGCGAAATCGACCAGCTGAAAAAACGCTTTCAATTCGATTTGAGCGAACCTGAGTATTTCTCGTTCCTCGAAAAGAAAACGGCCTCGTTGTTTGGTACGTCGGCCCGTTCCGGTGCAATTTTGGCCGGACAATCTGAGAAGATTCAACTGGCGCTCGAGAGTTTCGGTATGCATTTGGGACTTGCGTTTCAAATTACCGATGACTTACTTGATTTGACCGGTGAGGAAACCGTGGTCGGTAAAACATTGCGCACCGATCTGTTAAACGGAAAAATGACGTTGCCGTTGATTTATTACCGCAATCATTTGGCTTCACCGAAAGACTCGGCCAATTTCTTTGAAAATCTGCAGCATCCTAACGGTCATCTATCCGACCTTGTCGATCAAATGAAATCTTCGGGCGCTATCCAATACGCCGAACAAGTGGCCGAGCGCGAAGTCGCCGCCGCTTTCGAACAATTAGAGGCGTTGCCGAACGGGCCGTCCAAAGAATTGCTCGGTTCGCTCGCCGATATGCTGCAGACGCGCAAGGCGTGAGTTTCTGTCTCAAGACGTTGTCGTTGATCCCTCCCAACCGTTAATCGCCCACTTCGAAGAGCTTCGTCGCCGTATTCTTTCCTGTCTGTTCTGGGCGCTCGCATTTTCGATTGCCGGGTTTTTCTTTGTGGACCGTATCCTTGAATGGTTGTCTCGGCCCGTCGGGCAATTTATCTTCACGGCGCCCACGGAAGCCTTTTTCGTTCATTTACAAGTCGCGTGCACGGTAGGCGGTTTGTTCGCGCTGCCGATTTGGGTGTTTCATTTCTGGCGGTTTGCGGGGCGGGCCCTGAAATTAAAAGAACGTACGATTGTGCTCAGCATTCTGCCGTACGCGCTCGCTCTTTTCTTCGTTGGCGCTGCGGTGGCCTTGTTTGTCGTCGTTCCGTTGGCCGTAAAGTTTTTGCTGGGATATGGTTCGAGTCGGCTTGTTCCAATGATCTCGTTGAGCGAATATCTTTCGTTCATCTTTTGGATGGTCGTCGGTTTTGGTGTGTTTTTCCAACTGCCGTTGGTGATCGTTACATTGGCGAGGTTTGGGCTGGTCGATCCAAAGACTTTCGTGAGCTATCGCCGTCATATGATCGTCGGAATATTCTTGGTGGCGGCTGTTCTGACGCCGGGCCCCGACATCGTGAGCCAACTCGTATTAGCCGTTCCTTCTTATTTCTTGTTTGAAATTGCGCTGGTGATTGCGAAGCGCGTGTATCCAAAAAAATGAAGAACGCGCAGCGGCAGGCGTCTCGTTTCCTATCGCTGCTGGTTCTTGTCATCGTTGGCGGCGCGTTCGTTTGGTGGGCCAAGCGCCGGCCCGCCTTTCTTGAATTCCAAGCGTTGAATTCTTCCGATACCGCGAATCAGTCCGCTCTCGTGGCTAAGTATCAGCGCGAGCTTAAACGCAAAGATCTCTCGCGCGAAGATGAAATCCGGTTGAGGTATTCATTGGGCGAGATCTATGTTCGGTCGTTGCGCAGCTCCGACGACGATTCGATGATGTCGAAAAAACCTGAAAAGGTTGAAAGCCCTTATGTTCCGTTGGCGAAAGAGCAATTCGACCGCGTGATTGCGTTGGATCCGGACAATGCGGACGCGCACGCGTATCTCGGTTGGATTTATTGGTGCCGCAACCTTGAAACCTATGCGATGCAAGAACTTAATCTCGCGCGTCGTCTCAAACCAAAGAAAACGAATCCGACGAGAATTCTCGCGAAGATAAAATTGGAACGCGGTCAGGCCGCCGAAGCGCGCGAGCTCGCGCTGGAAGCGATCGCCGATGGCGACGACGGCAACGCCCGCATGACTCTCATCTACGCGTACATTGAATTGGGCGAGCCCGCTGCGGCGCTCGAGCAGTTCAACTCTTTGTCACCGGAGTCTTTATCAAACCCGCGGTTTATGATCACGCGCGCGTTGGCGTTGATGGCCGACAATCAATGGGCGGAAGCGATTCGGACCATCGATCAAGCGCAACGGTTGCAACCGAACGACGGATGGGTGGCAATTCACGCGGGCCGCATCATGCTCGAAGCCGGACAATATGAACAAGCGTCCGGTTATTTCGCCCAAGCCGGCCGTTCGATGCCCGACAGCTTGTGGCCGCGCGTTTTCCAGATCGAAACATTTTATCGCCGCGGCGATTGCGATTCGGCCGATCGTTTGGGTACGGAGTTTGCCGATTGGCTTTCCGACTGGTGCTGGAGTTACATGATGAAAGCATGGATCCAACTTTGTAAAGGCGACACGCAACGCGCGCTGCTCTCGCTGGGAGAAGCGTCCCGCTTGGCGCCCGATCTTTTCGAACCGATCCGGTTGCGGGCCGAAGTATTGACCGATCAAATGCGTTTCGATGAGCTTGGTGAAGTGATTCGTCCGTTATTGGATCAGAAAAAACATCAATCGGAAGCGTATGCATTGCTCGCGCGCAGTTTTATGCTTCAGAAAAAACGTTCGCTGACGCAAGAAATGGCCGATTCCGCCATCAAGCTCGATCGCCGCAACGCTTTCGCGTTCGAATGGCTCGCGATGAGTCGAGCCGAACTCAAAGACCGTCAAGGAATGAAGTTCGCGTTCGATATGGCCAAGCAACTGCGGCCGCTCGATAAAACAATTCAGGCCGCCGATGCGTTCTATCGCGCTTCGGTTTTTAGCGAACCGGGAGCCGGCGCTGAACTTCAAAAACTCATCAACGATAATCGGCGCATCCCGGAGTTGTGGATTTTTGCCGGTGATTATTCGCGGCGCAACAAGAACTGGACGGACGCCATCAATGCTTATCAATCGGCGCTTGCGCTGAAACCCTATTCGCTCGCCGCGCATCTCGGACTCATCGACGCGTTGTGGCAAAACGGCATGACCGAACAGGCGGACGTTCAAGTTGGCGCGGCGCTTGAGATCAATTCAAAGAATCCGGAGGTTCTCGCTTGGCGAGCGAAGATTCGGAAGGCGCGTTAACGCGTTTTGAATCTTGGCCGTGGGCCACGATCGTGATCGTGGTGTTGCAGATCATCGCGTTCGGGGCTGAGATGAGGGCCTTCAATTTAGGAATCTCCGAAAAATTCGTCGAGGATTTTTCGTTTTCTTGGC
>CAYXDS010000109.1:0-8693 GCA_964463805.1 uncultured Elusimicrobia bacterium
AGTGCGAACGTTCCTATGCGGCCATTTTGCGCGGAGCCTCGCCAAGCGAGAAGCCGATTTCGATGGAAGCCGGATTTCACGCGGTCATTCCACACCGATTCGTCGCGCACGTTCATAGCGTGGTCGGAATCTTGATTGGGTTGATGCGTGAACGGAAGATGCGCGAGATGTTGTCGAACATTCTCGGTTCCTCGGTTCGAATTCACATCATTGACGTCGGAATGCCCGGGTTTGAACTCACGCGCGCGATTTCGAGCGAAGCGCGCGCGGTGTCGTCCTCCGATCGATTCGTTGATTTGTGGCTGTTGCGCAATCACGGAATCATTTGGTCGTCGAACGAGGCGCGGTCGTTGCGAGAAACGGCGGCTCGGTTCGAAAAAGTTTTTCGCGCGCGGTTTGGTCTCGGCCGTTTTCCTCGGCCGACGTTGAAAATCGGCGATCCGAACGCGCTTTCGTTTAAAAAATGGAAACGATGCCGGTTGGAATTGCGCCCGGTGTTTCCGGATTCGGCCGTCTACTTCGACGTTTCAAAAACCGGCATGAGCGGCGTGAAAAAATTGTCGTCGCGCGCGCTGGCGTTTCGAGCGTCCTCGATTCGTAACCGCCGCGATAAAGCCGAGGTGCTGACCGCGCAAATGACGGCGGCGACGCTCGCGCACGAGTTGAAAATTTTCCGCGCGTTTCCGAACAGGCTCGCGATGAACATTAAAAAATTGGAGACGGAGCGACATCGAATCGCTTTGTCCTCGCGATCGTGACGATGCAGGTGGTCATTCCGATGGGGGGCGTCGGCGAACGGTTTCTAAAGGCCGGTTATCGAGGGCCGAAGCCGTTGCTCGACGTAGCCGGCGAACCGTTGATCAAACGGCTGCTCGGAATTTTTCCGCGCGATTGGCGATTCGTGTTTCCATGCAATTCCGATCATTTGCAGCACACTCGGTTGCGCGAGGTCTTGCTGGCGGCCGCACCCAACGCGGTGATCGTTCCGATTGCTCCGCACAAATTGGGACCCGTGCATTCGGTGCTGCAAGCGGTCGATCACATCGACGATGAGCTTCCGACCATCGTGAACTATTGCGATTTCTCGTTCTCCTGGGATCCCGCGCACTTTGTCTCGTTCATTCAACGGACCGCGTGCGACGGCGCCGTTTTTTGTTACCGCGGTTTTCATCCCCATTACCTTGGCAACACACTTTACGCGTATTGCCGGGAAGAGAACGGCGTGATTAAAGAAATTCGCGAGAAGGGACATTTTACGCCGGACCGTACGCAAGAATGGGCATCGTCGGGAACTTATTACTTTTCATCGGGGCGGCTTGTGAAACAGTCGTTTGAAGAAACGAAGCGTCGAAATCTCGTCATCAACGGTGAATTCTATGTGAGCGTCGTCTACAACCCCATCATCGAATCCGGAAAGAAAGTGCTCGTCTATGAAATTCCGTTCATGCTGCAGTGGGGAACGCCCGACGATTTAGAGGACTACAATTATTGGCATCGATCTTTCGACGCACTGAAGTCGAACCGCGGCCGTTCCGCTGAGTCAAAGCCGCGTCTGCTGATGCCGATGGCCGGTTTCGGTTCGCGTTTTAAATCGGCGACGTTGCCGAAACCGTTGATTCCGGTGATGGGCACGCCCATGTATCGAACCGCCGAGCGGTATTTGCCGTGTCAATCTGATCGCGTCGTTCACGTGGTGAGGAAAGATTTTGAATTTCCGGCGCTGTCCGCCTTCGACGTCATTTTGGATCAACCGACGCGCGGCCAAGCGGAAACCGTGCTGCAAGGACTCGCCGGTTTCGCCGCCGACGAACCGTTGCTGGTTTCCGCTTGCGACCACGGATTGGTTTATGACGGACCGGCTTGGGACTCACTGTTGCGCGAAGGGCCGGATGTGGTCGTCGTCGGTCAGCGGAATTATCCGGGCGCGCGGCGCACGCCGAAGAGTTTCGCTTACATCGATGCGGATTCTACGGCGCGCATCAAAAATGTTTCGGTGAAAGAACCGATCAGCGCCGTTCCTCAAAAAGATTTGTTGCTGGTCGGTACGTTTTATTTCAGGCGCGCCGATCAATTGCGTTCGCTCATCGAAGACTTGATCGCACGCGACATGCGCGTCAATGGCGAGTATTATCTTGATTCGGTTGTGAACATCGCCGTCCAACGCGGGTGGAACGTTCGGGTGTTTGAATCGCAATCGTATTTAAATTGGGGAAGCCCGGACGCGTTGGCGGAGTTTTCCTATTGGCAGCGCTATTTTCAGGGGGGAAACCTTTGACGACTTGGACCAAATCCATGCGAGAACAAATTTCCGTTTGCTGCAGCGGCCGCGCTTTTTGGACCGTGTTCGCATTGAAAATCATCTGCGGCTCGTTGATGGCGTCGCATTATTTGCGCGACTTGTTCGTGCCGTTCGTGCGCTTTTTCGTCGAGTCCGGTTTCGCCAATCCTTGGGACGAATTTCTGCGGCGCGGCGCGATCGACGCGTTTCCGTATTCTTCGACGATGCTGGCCGCGTTCACCGTTCCGCAGGTCATCGTCAGTCTTATCTTTCGCGGGTCCGCGAATATTCCCGATGCCGTCCAATTGTTGATCATGCGGGTGCCGTTGCTGGTCAGCGACCTCATTATTTATTTCACGTTGTGCCGTTGGTTTGGGGAGTCGTCGAGGCGTTCCGTTTTGCTTGTTTACTGGTGTTCGCCGATTCTTTTCTTCATCAGTTACGTCTACGGTCATTTCGACGTCATTCCGACCGCATTTCTTTTCCTGAGCATTTCGGCCGCGCTTGATCAAAGGCCGTCGCTTTCCGGTCTCTTTCTTGGTCTCGGTATTGGCGCCAAGTTTCATTTGGCGGCGGCCGCGCCGCTGCTCGCTTTTTACCTTTGGAAAAACGCGGCGATCGGCCGACGCCGCCGGGACGTCGCCGTTTATTTGTCGACGCTGGCGGCCGTGGTCTTTGCGTTGATTGCGCCGTTGCTCGGCAGCGAAGGATACCGCACGCTGGTGTTGGGCGCGAAGGAGTCGAAATGGATTATGGACGTCGCCTGGACGATGCCCAACGGCGCGCGGTTGTTGATTTGTCCGGCGGCGCTGGTCGCGTTAATCCTGCATTTCTTTTCGTATCAACGCGTGATTCGCGACGTGCTCGTGCTCTATATCGGACTTTTGTACGCGGTCATCATCGTGCTGGTGCCGCCGATGACCGGCTGGGGATATTGGTGCGTGCCGTTTCTTTGTTTCTTTTTGATTCGACAAGACGCCGTCCGGTACGCGCCTTTTTGGGCGTACACGGCCGCTTACCTTGTTTATTTCGGTTTTCTTGCGAAGGACATCGCGTTCGTGCCTTTGGAGAGATGGTCGCTTCCGCTGGATCTGTCGAATGCGCGCTTCCTGGTGTTTACCGGCATGCAAACATCGCTCGCGCTCGTCGCCGTTTGGGTGTATCGAATCGGCATTCGCAGTTACGCTCAATACAAATCGTTTCGTCCGCATGTGGCGGTGGGCATCGCCGGAGATTCCGGTTCCGGCAAGCACACGCTCGCGGCGTCATTGGCCATCGTGACCGGCTTGCCGCAGACCGTTCGGTTGCATGGAGACGATTATCATCGCTGGCCGCGCGGACACGAAGCGTGGGAGACGCTCACGCATTTGGATCCGCGTTCGAATTATTTTCGGCAGCCGATTCAGCACATTCATGAATTAAAGAGCGGTCAAGCCATCTCCACCACGCGTTATGATCATGCGAGTGGAACTTTCACCGATGAGGTGACGCTGCAGCCGGGCCGGTTTGTTTTATTCGAAGGGCTCCATCCTTTCGTGTTTCAGCGCATGCGCGACGCGTTCGATATAAAAATTTTTCTCGGTACCGATGAAAATCTGCGCCGATATTGGAAAGTCGGCCGAGATACGAAGAAACGCGGATACAGCGTCGAAAAGGTCATGCATGAAATCGAACGCCGCAGCGAAGACGCGCGGCGTTACGTGGCGCCGCAAGCCGAATTCGCCGACTGGGTCATCGAATATTTCACGGATGGAGAACTCGATCCGGCGACGCCGGTTTCCGATCTGCGCTTGCGCGCGCGCCATTCGGTTTCGAACCGAATTATGGAGATCGAAGGATTGGTGGATGAATTTTCAAAATACAATTCCGAACATTTCCATGTGAACTGGTTTCTGGGGCCCGATCTCAAACGTCAGATCGTCGAAGTCGACGGCAAGCTCGCTCCATCGGACGTCGCACGGATCGCGCTGAACGTTTTTCCCGATCTTTTTGATTGGCTTAAGTTTCGTCCCGAATGGCAATCCGATATGAACGGCGTGAATCAGTTGATGTTTATCGCTTTGCTCCGCGACGCGATGGCCAGATAATGGTGGCCGAGCTCTCGGTTGTGCTTCCATGTTTCAATGAAGCTGGCAACATCCCCAACATCATCGCTCGTTACCGCGCGCTTCGCGCCGATTTTGATTTCGAATTGATTCTCGTCGACAACGGTTCAACCGATGAAACCTCAGTCGTGATCGGACGAGAATTGAAAAAAAACGAAAATTCGTTCATCCGAATGCACCGGATTCCGAAAAACCTCGGGTATGGTCACGGATTAAATTCCGGGTTGAGCGAAGCGCGCGCGGACGTCGTCGCGTTCAGTCATGCGGACCTTCAATGTCCGCCCGAAGATTTGAAGACGGCGTTCACGATTTTCAATGAGCGGTCTCGGTTTTGTTTGGTCAAAGGAAAACGGCGCGGCTCCCGTCCGTGGCCCGATCAAGTCGTTACGTGGTTTTACAATCGGCTCGCGTTCCTCGTTTTAAAAATCCATGGGCAAAACAATCGTGTGCTGGACGTGAACGCCGAGCCCAAGCTTTTTCCGCGTTCGTTGCTCGCCGATCTAAAAAACGCGCCGCTTGATTTTACCTTCGACCTTTTTGTTTTGACCGCGGCAGCGAAGCGCGCGCTTCCGATCGTCGAGTTCGACGTGAAATACGAGGCGCGCGTTTGGGGGAAATCGAAATTGGCGGCCAATCCTTGGGTCCGATTAAAAACATCGCTCCGAGCGTTTAAGAAAATCCTAGAGTTGTCGCGATGATCGACCGATTTTTCTCCAGCTCGTTTATGATCCGCTTCCGATTGTCCTCCGTGATCGCCGTTCTCTTGTCATGGTCCTATCTTGTGAATTCGACTTACATGCCTTTCACCGCGGATCCGTTCGTGTATGCGTTGCTGTTGTCCGCTTTTATCGTGTTCGCATCCACTTTCTATACAAATGACGTTTTTGAATTTAACGTTTCTTCGGCGGATGTCGTCGTTTACTTGCTGTATCTGGCGATGATGCTGGCATTGGCACATTCCGAGTTCTCGCATTCGATCGGCGGCGATGAGCTGTACCATGCGAAGCGCGCGAGTTCTTATTGGTTTTTCAAAGGACTGACCGGTCGCGTCGCCTGCGCGCATCCTTTGCCTGTTTCTCTGATCAATTCCTATTGTTCTCTTTTGGTCATTCTTTCAGCGGTTTTGGTGACATCGTTGAATCGATCTCTGCGCGCCGCGTTTCCCGGTGTCATGTCCACCGTTGTTTTATTCGCGGAGTTGGCCGTGCTCGGCATTTTGTGCTCGTTTCTTCGCGGACCGATGGAACCGCATCCGCCCCTGCGATTGTTGCCGTTGTTCCTAGGGCAATTGTTTTTTGGACTCCAGGATTTCTCGTTCCGTTTGCCCGGTGTTTTTGCAACGGCCTTCGTGGCGTTTCTCGTTTACAAACTCGTTCGACATGAATTTGCCGACCGCGTATTTTATTCTTGGATCGCCGGCGCTCTCGTGATGCTGATCCCGACCGTGTATCATTGTTCGACGATCATCGAACCTTCGATCTGGGTGTTCGTGTGCGCTTCCATCGCGATTCTAAGTTTCATCTGGGCCCAGAAAACCGATCAGCCGAAATTCATCACGCTCGCCTGCGTGATTCTCGGCCTCGGCGTTTTGTTTCGGCAGAATTTAATTTTGTTTTGGCCGGCGGCCGCGTTATTCCTATTGGCAAATAGAACGTTGATCAACCGGCCCGTTTACCTGTTGTTGCCAATCCTATTCTCAGTTCCTTATTTTTTTACGATCGCGCACATCGGTCACCCGGTAGTTCGGGTGGATCTTTTGAACAATAAAGTGCCGGCGGAGGCGGCTGGAGTCGCCCCTTCCCTGCCTTTGTCGAAAGCGAACACTGAGATTCCAATTCCAATCCCGCATTCAAAAACCCAACGTATGTTGACGCCGTTCATGAATGTTTACCATTCGTTGGTGACCGGCGAGGGTCCGCGTTACCTTTTCCATTCAAGCGATTTTTTCTGGATTTTATTTCTGCTCGCCGGAATGGCGTTCACGCTGATCGTCGCGCCGTCGTCGGCGCAGATTTTTTATTTGGCGCTGCCGATCGGATATTTCCTTTTTCAGATGTTGATACCGGACTTGTGGGGAGTGGGAAGGTATCAAGCTGAATATATCGGGCCATGCACAATGCTCGTTATTTTGCTTCTTTTTATCGAGTTCTCTCCCACCGGACCCTTGGTGGGGACAGCGTTCGTGCTCGGCGCGCACTCGCTTTTTTTAAACAACACGTTGACCCAAGACATTTATTTCGACGGTAAGTTTCACCGACGTCTGTCCACCGAGTTCACTTTTCCGTACCGGCAGGCATTGGACTTCGTTCACGCGCAGGCGGCAGGGCCGCAAATCCTCATGGTCGGCGGCGCTCCCGATCACGGCGAATTCTTGCTTTGGTTGCGGGGGTTCACGCCCGACGAAGCGGAGCGCTATGCGCGATTGCGGGAGAAATGGGATCAATTCCTTTTGGCTGCCCCAGAGCCGACCCCGACGTCTTTCGCTGACTTTTTGAAAGAAAATCAGGTGTCGTACGTATTGGTCGAATTTTCAGACCTGCGGGAAAGGAAAAACCGTCCGGCGGTCATTCAGCGGGTTATTGAAAGTATAAACACGGTTCCTTCTCTTCAGTTAATGCACACGGTTGTCGGAGACTCGCGTTCGGCAATCGACATTTACGCGGTTTCACGTCCGCGTTATTGAATTTTTCCGCGATCCGCGCACGAATATATTTCGATCGGAACACCCTTGATGCCGGCCGTCGGGAAAGCGGCGGCCAATTCACATTCTTTGCGCAAGTCTGAAATCCATGGCTGATTGCGCGGCGTGTCGAGCCACAGCGATAGAACGACGATCCGAATGTTTTTTTCGAACAGCGCTTTTGTGCCGGACTCGACAAGGTCAACGGTGTCCAATGCCGCATACGCTTGTTCGGTTCGGCTCGCCATGTCCTCCACTTCCACGAGGCTTCGCTGCAAATAAACCAAATCGTAGCCGCCGCCGGGATGATTGTGCGCGAGTGCCTGATAGTAATGCCGTCGCGGATGATGCGTCTTTTCGGTTAATGCGAGCAAACGGTCGATTTGTTCTTTATCCTGCGGAAGTTGCGGGCAGTTGAACGGGTCGGTCAACAACACTTTTTCGCCGATGGGAACGTTTTTTAAAATCCATTGCTTGGCGAGCGTGCGTGTGTCGGGCAACGCTTGCTCTTGCGAGTAGACGATCGTCAAATGTAGGAACAGCGCGGCAACGATGGTTGCCAGCGTCCAGCTCAACCACCGCGTGTTTTTAAGCCACTCGGCGATATAGTCCGCGCCGATCGCGGCGACAAACACGAGCGGGATATAAACGCCCAGCGAATAGCGATAAAAATTTCCATGATACGCGGCGATCAAAAGCAACGACATCGCAATCGCGGGGGAAAACCAGCACAGCGTCCGCGCTGTCGCGGATTTTCGAAACGATCCGATCAATGCGGCGAGGCAAAGCACAAAGCCGACGCCGTAAGGATCGAGAAACGAAAAAAAGTTTTTCAAAATTTGGATCCATAGCCAAACCACTTGCACCGAACGGTGCCCCAATTCGGTCGTGTCGGATTTGCCGATCGCCACCACATGCAATTGTCCCATCGCCATTACGTCGGCCATCGCTTTGTGGATGTCGAGGAAGAAATAGGGGCTGCCGATGAAAAATCCGGCGACGATCGAGGCGAGTCCGATCAGTAGCAACGAGTGCCGCCGATCGTTTTTTCTTAACAGATGAACGACCGGTAAAAGTACGCCGAGCGGCGCCGCAATATAGTGACTGGACACTGAAAGGCCGATGGAAACACCCGCTTTTATGTAGTTTCCAACGCCGCCGTCGTTTAATATCTCATGCAGGTAGAAAATGCTGACGGCCACCCAAAATACCATCAACGCGTTCAGCGTCGCGTCGCGGCCGAACGGCCATAAGGCCGGACTTGCAGCCAACAGGAATGCGGCGATCATTCCTGTGCGGCGGTTGTAATTTTTCTCGCCGACGGAATAAAACACGACCGAGGCCCCAGCGAACAGCGCGGCTGCCAGTAATCTCGCCGAGTAATAGAAAAGCGTCGGTGAATGGAAGAACATCGATGCGAAATCCGCGGGAGTGTGAATCGTTCCGGCGATTTTCGCGCCCACGAACAAGAGGCCGAGCAGCAACGTCAATGTGTAGTTCCAAAATGTCGGGTACTTGAAGTCATGCGGGTTTAAATCGCCGGAACCGAAGTACGCGGCGAGGTTTAGGTGATGCGGTTCATCGGCGATGTACAGATTCGGAAGGTCGATGCCGATGTGCCAAATGCGAA
>CAYXDS010000110.1:0-8689 GCA_964463805.1 uncultured Elusimicrobia bacterium
TCCCCTCTTTGCTCAGTCGACAATACGTCTTGATGTGCCGCACGTTCATCTGGGCGTTTTCGAAAAGACCGATCGATCGGAACCGTTCCCCTTGGATATTTCGCGCTTTTACAACGCGCGAACGAATCGCAGACGACGGCTCGACGCCTTGCGGTTCCTCGGTGATTTCGTCGATCTTTAACGAGGGAACTTCCACATGCAAATCGATTCGATCCAGCAACGGTCCCGATATTTTTGCGCGATAGCGTTGCACCGCGGTCGGCACACACACACAGGCGCGTACCTGCGACCCCAAATATCCGCACGGGCATGGATTCGCGGCCGCGACCAAAACGAAATCAGCTGGATACGTGACCGAGTTTGCGATCCGCGCCACGGTCACGAACCGATCTTCGAGCGGTTGACGCAGCCCTTCGATCACATGACGACCAAATTCCGGCAATTCGTCGAGGAACAAAACGCCGCGATGAGCGAGAGAAACTTCACCGGGACGCGGGTTCGAACCGCCGCCGATCAACGCCACGTCGGAAACCTGATGATGCGGACTTCGAAACGGACGTGTGGCGATCAGCGAGTTTTCGTCCCGCAGATGGCCGGCCACCGAATGAATTTTCGTGGTCTCCAACGCTTCTTCGAATTCCATGTCGGGCAAAATGCTCGGTAGTCGCCGGGCCAATAATGTTTTTCCGGATCCAGGGGGGCCGATCATCAGAAGGTTGTGACCGCCGGCCGCCGCGATCTCGAACGCGCGCTTGGCGAACGTTTGCCCCTTTACGTCGGCAAAATCGACCGGATACGCGCTTGAATGCTTGAAGATCGAAGCACGATCAACGATCAACGGCGTCACCGGCTGTTGACCGGTTAAAATTTCAACCGCTTGCAGCAGCGTGTCAATCGGAATCACTTCGATCGATTCAACGATCGCCGCTTCCTTCGCGTTCTTCGTTGGCAGGAAAATGCGTTTGAATCCGCGCTTCTGTAAGCCAATCACGCACGGCAGCACGCCGGTTACGACTCTCAATTCTCCGTTTAAACCCAATTCACCGATGAACGCGCAATCTTCGAAACGAACTTCGGGCAACAGTTCCGCCGCCGCTAAAATACTGAGCGCGATCGCGAAATCGAACGACGGACCTTCCTTTTTAATGTGCCCCGGCGCCAAATTAACGGTAATTCGTTGCAAAGGGAACATGAAGTCTGAATTTCGAATCGCGGCGATCAC
The DNA here is from genome assembly GCA_964463805.1 of uncultured Elusimicrobia bacterium. GTDB lineage: Bacteria > Elusimicrobiota > Elusimicrobia > F11 > F11 > JAJVIP01. Next base: position 1,223 of record CAYXDS010000110.1, read on the forward strand.
GCGGTCACGCGATTCACGCACACCTGCATCTGGCAAACCGACAATTGAAAACGCCGGGAGCCCTGCACGAAAATCGGTTTCGACCGTTACCGGATAACCTTCAATGCCGTGCAATGCCGCCGCATAAACAGAGGAAAGCATAAGAACCAACCTTTGAAGGGGAACACTTAATATATAGGAGGGAACAACGTGGAAATCGTACAACATGGTATTGAGGGACCGCAACTTGATCGCGCCTTGACAGCGCCATTTTTAGGTTATATGAGGTGTTCGTGAAACGTCCCATCATGAATCAAAAAATTTGCGATCTGGATAAGCTGGCGGGCATTGTCAACGATCTTAAATCGAGAAACAAGCGCGTCATTCATTGCCACGGCGTTTTTGATTTGTTGCATGTGGGACACATCCGGCATTTTACCGAAGCAAAAAAACAAGGCGATGCGCTGATCGTCACGCTGACGCCAGATGAGTACGTGAACAAAGGTCCGCACCGTCCGGCCTTCACACACAATTTGCGGGCAGAAGTTATTGCAGCTCTCGATGTGGTCGACTACGTCGCCATCAATAAATGGCCTTCCGCCGTACCCACGATCCGACTTCTCAAACCAAGCGTTTATGTAAAAGGTCCCGATTACAAAGACCCCTCCAAGGATGTGACCGGCGAAATCAAAAAGGAAATCGGCGCGATTAAATCGGTGGGCGGCAAAATTTATATCACCGACGACATTACTTTCAGTTCTTCAGCGCTGGCCAATGAACACTACTCTCTGCTTCCGCCGCCGGTAAAAGACTATGTCGAACATTTTCGCGGCAACCATTCAGCGTCCGATGTCAAAGATTGTTTGGATAATTTGCAATCGCTCAAGGTGCTTGTGATTGGTGAAACAATTTTAGATGACTATATTTATTGCGACGCCATGGGCAAATCTTCCAAAGAACCGATTCTCGCCATGCGTCAACTTTCGTATGAGATGTTCGCGGGCGGCGTGCTCGCAATTGCGAATCATCTTTCCGATTTTTGCGCACAAGTCGACGTATTGACGTATCTTGGGAAAAACAATTCGCAAGAAGAGTTTGTGAGAAAACACCTTAAACCGGGAATCAAACCGACATTCATTTATAAGAAAGATTCCCCCACCATCATCAAAAGACGTTACGTCGAAAACTATTTACTGACGAAACTATTCGAAGTCTATTTAATGAACGACGAACTGCTCGATGGTCCCGATGAAGAAAAGCTTTGCAAGTTTCTGAGCAGCCAGCTTGCGAAATACGATTTGGTGCTCGTAGCAGATTACGGCCACGGCCTCATGACGCCACGCGCTATCGAGCTTGTATGCCAAAAAGCAAAGTTCTTGGCCGTCAACACGCAAATCAACGCCGCGAATGTTGGCTTCCATACGATATCGAAATATCGAAGAGCCGATTATGTCTGCATCCATGAAGGCGAGATACGGCTCGACCACCGTAGCCGGAAAGGTAATCTGCATAAAATGGTTCAGGACCTCGCGAAAAAAATTTCCGCTTCAAGGATTACCGTGACCCGTGGAAAAATTGGGACGATCGTTTATGATAAGGCTCGAAAAACGTTTGATGAGTGTCCGGCCTTTGCGATGAAAGTGATCGATCGCATCGGAGCGGGGGACGCGGTGCTGGCGTTGACTTCGCTGTGCGCGGCGAACAAGGTTCCCGGTGACATCATGGGATTTCTTGGAAATCTCGTGGGCGCCCAGGCCGTCATGATTGTGGGAAATCGGTCGGCAATTGACCGCGTCCAACTCGTACGCTCAATGGAATCGCTCCTAAAATGACGACGGGCGCACCGCGGTGCTTTTAACAACGAATCTGAACACTTTTCTTTCCGAAAGACTCTCCATCAATCGCGGTGTTTTCTTTGCTTTGGCCGGAAAATTTTGGGGCACCATCTCGGGTGTTATCACGTTGGCGATGGTCTCCATTTATTATTCTTCTGTCCTTCAAGGCTATTATTACACGTTCCTCAGCCTGCTCGGCATTCAAGCTTTTTTTGACCTCTCATTTTCAACGGTCCTCACCAGTTTCGTCAGCCACGAATGGAGCGCTATGCATATAACTCCGGATCGACGAGTGGCAGGGGACCCACGATCGCTGTCACGGGTCGCCCATCTGACGCGTTTTGCCGTGACCTGGTATTCCACATTGGGAACGATCTTCTTCATCGGCGTCGGCATTGGCGGATTTGTTTTTCTTACTAAGAAAAATGATCCGACGATTTCGTGGATGGGACCGTGGACGATTCTCGTGTTGCTTTTTGCCGTACAACTTAGCTTGACGCCGATTCAGGCCATCCTTGAAGGCTGCAACCAAATCGCGCGCGTGTCTTTCGTTCGATTGGGCGCATCGGTGGCGGGCAGCATCGCTTTTTGGTCCGCGCTGTTTTTCAAGCTCGGCCTATGGGCGGCATGCCTAATGTACGGCTTCAGCGTCTCCATGCAAATTTTTCTTTTTGCCTATCAATACGGACGTTTTTTCCAATCGCTCTATAAGACGGAGCATTCCGAACGCATATCGTGGAAAAAAGAAATGCTTCCGATGCAATGGCGTCTCGGCATCGCCGGAATTTTAAATTGCATCGCGACGTCGTTCATAACGCCGTTGATGTTCTGGTATCATGGAGCCAAGATTGCCGGCCAAATGGGAATGGGATGGCAAATTATGGTGGCGGCGCAAGCGATTTCGCTGACATGGATATACGCCTACACGCCGGTGTTCGGCGTTCTTATTTCTCAAAAGAAATACGATGATCTCGATCGACTGTTCTATCGCGTCACACTGATATCGCTGGGGGTTCTGGTGTTTTTGTGCGTGTCGGGGTGGATATTCATACGAATTTTACTTGAGATGCAGAATCGATTTGCGTTGCGCTGCATGCCCCCCGGACCGCTCGCTCTTTTTCTTTTGGCCGCTATTTTTATGCACATCCCTCAATGTCAATCCGCTTATCTTCGCGCCCATAAACGCGAACCGTTGGTTTTGGTCAATGTCGCATCGAGCCTGATGATGGGTGGGTTGGTTTGGTGGTTTGGTCGACGTTACGGTTTGTACGGCGCAGGCTATTCCTATTTGGGCGTGATCGCGCTTTTCATTATGCCGGCGATCTTCAGCGTATGGCTTCGTTGCCGTCGAGAATGGCATTTTCCACAGATGCAGGAGGCGCACCTCTGATGTCCACCGTTACAGCTATCATGCCGAATTTCAATCACGCCGCGTACCTTCCCGAAGCGCTCACGTCATTGCTCAGTCAATCCCGCATTCCCGATGAAATCCTGATTATCGACGACGGCTCCACCGACAACAGTTCCGATATCATCCGTTCTTTTGCCGACAAATATTCGTGTATTCGCTTCATTCAAAACCCCGTCAACAAAGGGGTAAACGTTTGCATGAATCTCGGCTTGGAATTGGCGCGTGGTGAATACGTGCACTATGCGTCCGCGGATGATCGGGTCGGCCCTGATTTCTATGAAAAGTCGATGGCGTTGTTGTCGCAATATCCGCAAGCCGGTTTATGCTCGACACTTTCCAAATTGATGAAACGCGAGGGTGTCATGGTGGGTGTTTTCCCGTCCGCCGTCGTGACCCGGCAACCCAAATATCTGGACCGCGCCGAGGTTTTGCAGACATTGCGCCGGTATGGCTTATGGATCATGGGCAACTCTGCCATTTACCGCAAAGATGCGCTGAAATCCGTCGGCGGATTGCGATTGGAGTTGGAATCTTTTGCCGATTATTTCAGCGCAGAAGTTATGGCGCTGACCTACGGCGCTTGTTTTATCCCGGAACCGTTGGTGATTTGGCGACGACTGGATGACGGATATTCTTCGACGATTTCATCAATGACCCATCGTATGTTCGGTCTCATGGATAAAGCCGAGCGTTTGATGACCACTACTTATTCCGAACTTTATCCCAACGATTATATGCCGCTCTGGAAAAAGCGCTGGCTTTTATCGATCTTGCAGCAACACCAGAAGTCCATTTCTAAAGGAGACCATGCGCTTCTAAAAGAAATCGAAGAGCGACTCCCTGAACCTTCGCCGCTCGATCATTTGTTCTTTTCGAGCATTTTAAAAATGGGTCCGGCCTCGAAAATCTTGACCCGCTTGTATTTGTTTCTCGAAAAAACACGGTTTCAAAAAATGGATTCTCTGCGGCGTTTATTTTCCTGTGGATAAGGATCTGTTCTGGAAAAATAAAGTTTCCTTTTTGGGATTGGCTATCGCGCTGATCACGTATCTTGCGCTGGCATTCGCGGGGATTCGGTTCGGATTGCCGGACGAAGGCCACAATCTTTCTTACAACTGCGACGAACTCCATTACATTGAAGTTCTGAGTCATTTGAAACCGGCGAAGCTCGAGCTAAACCCCTATCCCTTTTTCACTCACCCGATGGGTTATCTCGTGATGAACGCCGCCGCGACTTTCATCGCGATGAAAGTCGGCTGGATTCCGTTGGGCGACAAAGAATTTTATCGGAACCATCCCGATCTATGGGCCCGTTATTATTTGGTCGGACGTTTCTGGCAAGTCATCTGCGGTGTCGTCGTGTTGTTCATTCTTTGGTGGATGGCCAAACGTCTGTTCAACGACGACATGGCGACGACAGCCGTATTGCTGGCCTCCGTCACACCGTCGATCATCGCGGCTTCTCATTTCAGTCAGTGTAATTTTCCCGTTGCGATGTTCGTACTATTCGCGTTGGCGTGCTTGGCCGTTGGCGCTTCCCAAAATTTCACGAACAAATGGCTTTATCGGGGCGCTTTTCTCGAAGGTATTGCCCTCAGCATGAAATTATCGGCGCTCGCTTTTTTCATGCCACTTGCGTACTACATCTACAAAACGAAATCGTGGGTTCGAAACTCGCTCATCTCGGCGCTTCTAATCACAGTCGCTTTTTTGTTGGTCGTTCCGTTCGCCGTTCTATCGCCTCGAGCTTTTCATCAGGCCATGGTGTACCACGTGACGGCGAATCAGATGCCGCTTCCGAACATCATCGACTCACTTTTATTTTCGCTCAAAGTGGCATTCCCGATCGCATTGGGCTGGCCTCTGGCGACGCTCGCTTACGTCTCAATCGCATTCGCTCTCTTTGAGCGGAATAAAAACCCGGTGATGCAGGTTCTGTTGGTTTGGGTTTTCGGATTTTACATTGCGACTGTCCGTGTTGGACTGATGGCCACCTCTGCCCGGCTACTGATCGCTCTCCCCACAATGATTTTAATCGCTTCCTATTTTCTAGATCGAATAAAATCATCGGGGCGTATCGGTAAGAGTGCCGCCACACTTTGTTTTTTTGTCATCTATGCGTTTACCGCCCGATATTCGTTAGCCATCATAGACGCTCGTCTGCGATATCCGCTGCAAAAACAGGCCTCCGATTGGATCGTTGAGAATCTTCCGCGCGGCGCCACCATCGGCCTTCCCTATCATATTTACTGGTACACGCCCGATGTTGTGTACAAATCATTCCATCATCCCGAACGCGAGGCGAAGCCGTACAAGGTCGAGGTGATCGACTATTCAATTGAGAAAATCAAAGCCACGAAACCGGAGTACGTAATGATGACGGGTCTCGAACGAGCGGATTGTCATCGATTTGGTTACAGCATCGATACCTGTCGTGAATTTCTTAATTATTTTGACGGCTCATCGGATTACTCTTTATTGAAAACCTTTCCACGCGTTATCGGATTCGGAGGCTGGACGTGGTATCGACCGGTACGTATTTCAAACTTTGATGACGATCTGTGGATTACGCCGATTGCAATTTATAAAAGACGCTGACACCCCACGGCCGCTCCATAATCTTCTCTGGTTACTTATCCCAACGAACGTTGTCCACGGAGAAGTTCAAAGGCGATGCCAACCCCTGAAAACTCATCGCAATGGGGACCTGAATCGTCGCTTTGTTCGCCGAGAATGAGATCAAAGGGATCGATATCTGCTGCCAATCGAGCGCCGTGGATGAAAACCCGTGAGCCGTCGACAACGTCACAGCGGAGCCCGCCGAGGCATCTTTGACATCCACCAGAAGGCGCTCCGAACCGGTTAAAGCGCGACCCAGCTTTAGGAAAAAATTTAGACGCCCCGACTTGAACGCGGACAGATCGCGCGTGGCTTGTGGGTTAGTTTTCGCAAATGTGATCCCCCAGAACGACGCGTCGGTGGCGCCGTTGAAATTCATAAACCTATTCCCTTCGGGCGCATTCCCGCTCTGTTCGGCCGCCGTAATTCCCCCGCCAAGGAACAACAACGCGTTCGGATCGCCGAGCACACCGCCTTGGTCGTTGTAAAGGCCGAGCTCGTCTGGATTCGTCGACGGCTTTGTCGGCGAGGGTTGCGGCGCCGGAGCGGGCGGCTGATCGTTCGGCACCGAAATTGAGTGGAAGTTTTTTTCCCACCGGACCGCATCGATGTCGATGGTCAGCTCATCGGAGTTTCCGACGCCTTCGATCGCGATCGCAAACGGCACACGGATCCGCTTTTTGTCGATATTCGTGTAGTCCGACAACTGAATTGATATTTCCTGCCAAGCGTCCGGTTTCTTAAAAGCGAAACCGACCGTATTCGACAGCGTCACCGTTTGCGTATGGTTCGCGGCGTCGGTGAGATTGATGTTCAGCTTTTCTCCGGCTTTTATTTCACGATTCACGCGAATGAAAAAATGCAAACCTCCATTTGAAAAACTGGAGAGATCGTGTGAGTTTCCGCTGTTGTTGCGATCGAGCGAAACGCCCCAGAAACCGCCCGACACCGCATTCATCGCCCGCATGAATTTCGTGCCTTCCGGCGCATCTCCGGTCCGTTCTTGAACCGTCAAGCCGCCGCCGGTGAACAGCAACGCGTTGGCATCGCCGAGCACGCCGCCTTGGTCGTCATAGATTCCGAAGAGGCTGCCATCGTTCGGAACGGAAGGTGTGGTACCGGTGCTCGGTTTCGGCGCGTTAACCGGCCCTGTAGAGGGCTCCACGGTTGGCGCAGGCGCCGGAGCGGGCGCAGGGTTCGGGTTGCTGCCGCCGCCGCTTTCGGCTTTGTGTTTTTTACAGCCCCAGCCGGCCAACGTCAGAAAAAATGCGACGACCACCGCGTAACCGATGTTGACCGCCCGTGATCGCGTTAGCATCGGACCGTAAATCCCTTTTCGGCGAACGGCTTTCCATCCAGCGACAATTGGGCTTTCCACTTTCCGGCGACGTCTGATCCGTCTTGCCACGTTTCCAACGGGTTCGTTAACCCGCCGCCGCGCGATGGGACCTGCAACCATACCCATGAATCATGATCGGTACCGCGCACAGGCAAGATCGTCTGCTCTTCCTCGCGACCCTCCGGCGTTACCCACGTGGTGCGAAACGAATGGTCGCCTTCCGATAGATCCTGCCACACGACCACGAGATAAACTTTTTCGCTGCAGTTAAATTCAGCGCTTTC
>CAYXDS010000111.1:0-8668 GCA_964463805.1 uncultured Elusimicrobia bacterium
GAACATGCGATGGAATTGTCGCAAGAAATCGAAAACGTGAAATCCGATTTCGGGATGGGGTCAAGATAGTTTTAAAACGGCGGGCAACGATGCGAACCTGTTTACCAGCCACGCGTACTGAAAACAGGAGGACCCTAACATGAAAAAATCACATTGGGCGCTCGTGACCGCTGCTGCGGCCGGCTATATTTGGTCGCAGTCCCGAAAGAAAATGATCTGGAGAAGTTTTACCGACCGGGTTGCCTTGATTATGGGCGGGTCGCGCGGACTCGGTCTTGAACTCGCGCGTCAATTGCTCAAACAAGGCGCACGCGTAGCGATTTTCGCGCGCGACGCGCAGGAACTTGCGTACGCGCGCGAATCCATTGCGGCGGATGTTAACCTAACCGCGTATCAAGGCGACGTCACATCTGCCGACGACATCCGCCGCGTGATTTTATCGGTGGTCGAACAAATGGGCAGACTTGACGTGTTAATCAACAACGCCGGCGTTATGCGCGTCGGCCCCGTCGAAACGATGGACATTAATGATTTCAAAATTGCGATGGACACTCATTACTGGGGCACCGTGCACGCAACGCTCGCGGCGCTGCCGCACATGCGAAATCAAAAAGAAGGACGAATCGTCAACATCGCGTCCATTGGCGGAGTCATAAACCCACCGCATTTGGTTCCTTATAACGCGAGCAAAGCGGCACTGATCGGTTTTTCCGAAAGTCTCAGCGCCGAAGTCCGCGGAAACATCCGAATCATGACCGTTTGCCCGGGGCTCATGCGCACGGGCAGCCCATTGAACGCCGAATTCAAAGGAAATGCTGATTCGGAATTCCTATGGTTCGGGCTCAGCGACATGATTCCGGGCTTTTCGATCAGCGTGAAACGCGCTGCCGAGAAAATTCTCGATGCGTGCTTGCGCGGCGAGCGCGAGTTGACATTCACGGTGCCCGCGAAAATCGGCGCGGTGATGCACGCGCTATTCCCCAGCACAACGGTGAATCTATTTAACTGGATGAACCGGCTGCTGCCCGTATCGAGCAATCGTAAGATGAAACGCGGCAGAGAAGCCAGTGGGGTGGCGAGCTCCATTCTAAAACGAGAATTGAATGAAGTCGGGGCCCAGCAAAATCAATCGGCGGGCTTGGCTTAATCGAAAGGTTCTTTACCAACTTAATCCAATGACGGTGCCGAACAATCGGCCGCCCGCATCGAAGCGTTCGTCGAGCAACGTAACTTTCGCATTCGTGTATTTTAAATTGAAACCGATGTTGAACGCGTCGGCCAACGTCCAATATATGCCGCCGCCAATCCAAACGCCGGCGCCCCAATCGGAGTCCGAACGGGAAGGAACTCCGGTCGCCGTTTCTTTCAGCGAAGCCTCGACAAATGACGACCCGACGCCGATAAACGGCCGCATCGTGTGGGCGGTACGCCATATTTTCCGAATTCCGAAATTGAGCGCTGTGGTCGATCCATCCAACGTCACGCCCGATGCGGTTCCTTTATCGGCGCTGTAATAAACGTCGAGCGCCAAATTCAGCGGCCAATCGCTTTGGCGCGCATCGAACATGAGACCGAACGAGGGTTGGCTGTCGATCGGCTTCCACGGATCTTCATCAAGCCGTTTTGCGCCCAACACCACGTTCAAGTCGCCGTTCCATTCGGCGCACTGAGTCGGAGCGATACCCCCCACCCAAAAAATCACTGCAATAAAAATACTCGAGGGAATCCGAATTTTCATTTGACTTTTACGGACGGCGACAACGATCGTTCAATTCAAAACTATGCCTGTCATGGGACGTAATGGAATCATGCGATCAAAGATGATCGCTATGGAGGAAATCATGGAATTAACTCAGACAATGGAAAAACGATCGGTCGGCGAGCGACGAACGGTGCTCCCGTCGCTGACAATCGGAGGGTATCGAATCTCATGGGGCGCCGTATGGGCCGGCGTGTTCGCCGGCATCGGCGTGCAAGCGGTGCTCGGTTTCTTGGGAATCGGCATCGGCGCAAGCACGATCGATGCCACGCGTGAAGCGAACCCGCTATCGGGTCTCGGCACGGCGTCGGTTGCCTGGTTGTTTGTAAGCACGTTGCTCGCTTACTTTGCGGCGGGTTGGTTTTCCGGCCGCATGTCCGGCTCGCCGCAACGTTCGGATGGCGTTCATCACGGACTCGTGACATGGGCGTTCTCATTGGTCGTGACCGCGTTTCTCGTGACATCGGCGATCGGGGGCCTCTTTACGGGCGCAAGCCATCTGCTGGGCCAAGGTATGGCGGCCGCTGCATCCAACACGAATATGTCCGATCAAATCACATCGGAAGTAAGAAATCTCGCGCAAGGCGCGGCTACGACCGTGCAGCAAGCGGCGAACAATCCGGCCGTTCAGCAAGATGCGCGGGAAGCCGGCGATAAAGCAGCGGAAGGAACTTCGAAAGGCGCTTTCTTAACGTTTTTCGTTCTGTTGTGCTCGGCGGCCGTTTGCGCGTGGGGCGGTGCGATGGCCGTTCCAAAAATGGCTCGATTCAAAAAAGGTTGAAGCGTCAAGGGTGGCTCCGGTTCAAAAGCGGGGGTTGAACCGGAGCGAATCTCGAATGAGGAAACAAAGACCGAAGAATGTGAATTAATCAAGAAGATATATTCGCGGAAACATGACGCCGAGTTGCGAACCGGTATTCACGTGGACCCGGGGACAGCCGAACGGCGGCGTCACTTGCCGCGCGGAATGCGTGCAGTCTTAGGGTTCTTCATTCACAGACCAAACGACGCCGATTACTTCGTTGCGGAAAAACACCGGCGACGCGGCCGATTCGATCACATGATCCGCTCCGGTCTTCACGTTGCGAATCAGAAAACGGCCTGAAGAGCGTTCTCCGCGCAACGCTCGAAAATAAGGTTGTTCTTCCAGTGGAATCGGCCGCCCGGTTTCGACTTCGCGGATAAAAATTTTATTTGAGAAACTCGTGAGGTCGCGATTGATTTCGTCCTGACTCTCGAAACCAAACAAGTCCAACGCGGCGCGATTCCAATCGGAAATACGGCGCCCGCGGCCCACGTATACGGCGTCGGACACGGTCTCCAACACAGTCGTGCGTTCGGCGGAATTGTGTTCGAGCTCTTCATTTCGCGCACGCAATACCGCTTCGATCTTCGCATGCTGGTCCTGGTTGCGCAACAATTCATTCCGCTGGTGATATATCTTCGTGTAAATTCCTACTTTCTTTTGGAGCACTTCGACGTCAAACGGTTTACCCAAATAGTCAACGGCCCCGGCCTCATAACCTTTGCGGATGTGCGGATCTTCGCGGTAAATCGCCGTCACGAAAATAATAGGAATGTCCTTCCAACGTTCATTCGCCTTGATCCGGCGCGCTGTCTCATACCCGTCGATGCCGGGCATCTGGATATCGAGAAGGATCAGGGCCACTTCCTCTTGCTCCAATACAGCGAGAGCGTCAAGGCCCGAGCTGGCGGAAATGATTCTGTACGCCGGAGAGTTAAGCACCGCCTCCAATGCAACGATGTTCGCCGGTTTGTCGTCAACCAAAAGGAGGGTCGCCGCCGAAACCGCCGTTTCTTCGGCCGGCACATCGAGCACAATATTCAACCGCGGCACCTCGTTAAGAGAAGCGGGTATGTCGGAAGAGTCACTCATCGCACTCCTCTACTACGCGACTTTTTTGTTGAAGTTTGAATCCTTCTGCATCAGTTCTCTTTTTAGTGTGGTAATCTCCGCATACTTTGAAAAATAAACCCCACTCCGCTAAAGCTTCGCGGGGCAAGTCCCCAAAAAGAAAACCGAAGATCACCCCTCCAAAAAAGGTGGCGGTTCCGCCCTCCGTAGCTTTAGCGAAGGAGGGGAGTACTGAAGCCGACAAAATGGCCGCGAAGCAACGCGACATTTCGGTCAGTGAATTTTTCCTCAAGAACCGGCATCTGCTCGGCTTCGACAACGCGAAGAAAGCGCTGCTGACGACGGTGCGCGAAGCGGTCGACAATAGCTTGGATGCATGCGAAGAAGCGAAAATACCGCCGAATATCTTGGTCGAGATCAAGCAATTGGAAGGCGATCGGTTTATTGTGACCGTCGCCGATAATGGCCCCGGCGTGGTCAAAGAACAAATCCCAAGCATCTTCGGCAAACTGTTGTACGGTTCGAAATTTCACTCGATGAAACAAAGCCGCGGCCAACAAGGTATCGGCATCTCGGCGGCCGGAATGTACGGACAGCTGACGACCGGCACGCCGACAAAGATCACGTCCCGCATCTCGGCAAAGAAACCCGCGCATTACTTCGAAATCCACATCGACACGGCGAAGAACCAGCCGACCGTCGTCAAAGACGAAGTGGTGAAATGGGAACGGCCGCACGGCACGAAAGTTTCGATCGAGCTCGAAGCGAAATTTCAAAAGGGCCGCCATTCCGTCGAAGACTATATCCGACAGACCGCGCTCGCGAACCCGCACATCGAACTGATTTACAAAGGGCCGGACGGCACGAAAGAACATTTCAAACCCGCCAGCCGAAAGATGCCGATTCAGCCGAAAGAAATCAAACCGCACCCGCACGGCGTCGAACTCGGCATTCTCATGAAGATGTTGAAGAGCACGGCCGCGCGCTCAGTGAAAACATTTCTCTCGCGCGACTTCGCGCGGGTTTCCAATCGAGTGGCTGTCGCCATTCTTAAAAGCGTGGGCATCGATCCAAACGCAAAGCCGTCCGAGATTGCGCACAACGAGGCCGACAAGCTGCACAAGGCTATCGGCGCTACAAAACTCATGAATCCGCCGACGAACTGCCTTTCACCGATCGGTGAAGCCAATTTGCTGCAAGGCATCAAAAAGAACATCAACGCCGATTTCTATACGGCACAAACGCGACCGCCGTCGGTGTATCGTGGAAACCCATTCCAAATCGAGGTAGCGATCGCCTACGGCGGGGAGCTTCCGAAGGAAGAATTGGCCGAAGTTATGCGGTTCGCAAACCGCGTACCGTTGCTGTATCAGCAATCGGCATGCGCGGTCACAAAAAGCGTGCTGCAAACCGCCTGGAAAAATTACGGCGTCGACCAATCAAAGGGCGCTCTGCCAACGGGCCCGATCATGATTGCCGTGCACATGGCGAGCGTGTGGGTCCCTTTCACGTCCGAATCAAAAGAAGCGGTCGCGTCGTATGCGGAGATCACGAAAGAGATTCGGCTCGCGTTGCAAGAATGCGGCCGCCGGCTCGACGCTTACTTGCGCCGCGGCGCGCGCGAAGCGGAAGCAAAACGCAAAAAAGATTACATCCGCTCCTATCTGCCGCATATCGGCATCGGACTCCGTGAAATTTTAGGGTTCAAACAATCCGAAGAGAAGCGGGTACTGAATTTACTGACCGACATTCTAGAGAAGGACCGGACGCCAACAGCATGAAAAACAACGCCGAAAAGCTCATCACGGATGCCGCGGAGAGGATCTATAAGGAAGTTCTGAAGAAAATTACTCCGTCGATGGACTTCCCAATCCGCAGCCTCGACAATGTCACATACGACAAGAAGAAAGGATTCTTTGAAATCGGCGATCGTGTGAAAGAACGCGCGCTCACGTACAACACAGTGAAAACGTTCGCGCAGACGATCCGCATGATGGCGTTGTCGCACGAGATCGTGAAGAAAGACGACATGGCGACAAAGAGAGAGGCGTACTACGTATCGAAGAACTGGGGCGAGGCGCGATTCCACGAACAACCCGAGTCGGACACGATCATGGACGACATTGAAGCGCACTTCCGTTTGAACCGCGAGAAACTCGGCTTTATTCCCGAAGAAAAAGGCGGCGACGTGGCGGGCAAACTGATCGTGATCGACATCGACCCCGACAGCGGCAAAGAGATCCGCATCGATTGCACAAAATTCGGCTCGGGCGCGTATTCGATTCCGACCGCCTGTGAAGATTTGAAATTCGAAACGAACGCGAAATTCATTCTCGCGATCGAAACGGCCGGCATGTTTCAACGGCTCGTGAAACACAATTATTACACGACCGCGAATTGTATTTTGATCTCGATGGGCGGCGTGCCAACGCGCGCGTGCCGCCGATTCATCCGCCGGCTGGCCGACGAGAAAAAGATTCCGGTCTACGCGTTCGTCGACGGCGATCCGTACGGCATCACGAACATCTACCGCACGTTGAAAGTCGGCTCCGGCAACAACGCTCATCTAAACCAATTTTTCTGCGTTCCGCAGGCCACCTATCTTGGCGTCACGCCGCAGGACATCATCGATTACAAACTGAAGGACGCCACTCATCCGCTCGAAGAAGTTGACATCAAACGAGCGAAAGACGCGTTAAAGAACGACCCGTTCATCAAATATCACAAACCGTGGAAGCAGGCGATCGAGCAGATGCTCTCCATGGGCGTACGCGTCGAACAACAGGCGTTCGCGAAACACGGACTCAACCACGTGATCGAGAAATACCTGCCGATGAAGCTGAAGAAACCCTCAAAATTCCTGCCGTGATCAAACTGCCGATCGGTCCCGCCGAGATGATGCATTTATCGACGGTCCTTCGGAAATTGTCGTTTTTCGAAGGAATGTCGCTGGGCGATCTCGAACGATTCATATCGATAACGAATCTTTACGAATTCGAGTCGGGCAAAGTTATTTTCAAGAAAGGCGAAATTGGCGACGCTCTTTACGTGGTGTATGAAGGGAAAACTCGCGTCATACGTCGACCGTTTCCGATTTGGTTCGCCAAAACGATTGCGGTTCTTCGTCCGGGCGATTTATTTGGAGAGATGGCGCTGATCGACCAACCTTACCGTACCGCGACGGTCGTCACGGACGGCCCCACGAAACTGTTCGTGATGTTGAATACGCACTTCAACGAACTGCTGCGTGAAAATCCGGAATTCTCCCGCGACATCCGAAGAATCGCGCAGCAACGCGCGTTTGAGGGGCGACACGTCTGAACGTCAAAACGGCACGCCCAGCTTGAACGTGTATTCCCACCTTTCATTCGACCGAAGATAAAGATTGTTTCCAAGGTCGTTTCCTTGGTCATCCTTGCCGGAAGGAGTGCCGTAAACTTGGCCCAACGCGCCGAGTGTCAGCCACAATCGGCGACCGCCGTAATGAAATGCCGGCCCAGCCCAATAGGTGGAGTGATCCGTACTGGCGCCCTTATCATGGGTGACGTGATCGCTCTGACTTCGCAGCTCCACTCCCGCGAATAAATTCGACAGGAACCGAAAGCTGACGCCGAACTCGTTGTTCCAACTGTAAACGGTATTGTTATTTTCCTCGCCTTTATAGCGGCTCGAGGAAACGTTGCCGATGGTATTAAAGACCAACACCAGTTGATCGTCGAGAAAGTTTTTCTGAAACAACAACCGAACTTCGCAACCTTGCCCGTCGCTAAGCTTCAGTCCGTTGCGCGGATTCACGAAATCAAGATGCGGCTGAAATAAAAATCCGAATCCGATAGCGTCTTTAAACGGGCTCAACAAACGGTAAATACATTCCACGGACAAGCCTTGCACGAAACCGGTGGAGCGCGTCATCGAGGCTTCTCCGGGCAACAAATGGTCGTCGGGCGCGAACGTCGCATCCAGATGACCGGTATTAACGCTGAATGAAACCTGCGAGTCGCTGGCGAAACCGTATTCGAATTCGGTTTTACCGTCAAACGCATCGTATGCGCCGGTGCTACGCGCGCGGCGATAGCGAACGGATTGCTTCAATTCATAACGGTCCTTCGGCACCGTATCGGTTGAGAAAACGCGACTGAACATCGATTCGCCAGCAAAGACCGGTGGAACCAACGTTAGGAGCAAGAAAGCGAGCAGATAATGGCGCATTTCACCATTAGTTTGCGCGATGATGGCGGCGGGATCAAGCTTAAAAGAAAGCCCCCCATCCCCATGAGCGGGGCCTCACCAGGGATGATCCGGTCTGTTTAATGCATCGAATGCAAACCAATCATATTGCCTTCGGTATCGACGATGAGGGAAATGAATCCGTATTGGCCGATCGCAAATTTCGGTTTATTAATTTGCCCGCCGGCCTTTTTCACTCGCGCTTCTTCAACCGCACAGTCCTCGCAAGCGAAATAAACAATCGTACTTCCACCGGACCGAACGCCGTCCATCTTCGCGAGTGCGCCGGACGTACCGGAGCGATCCGGCAACATATCGGGAAACGCCCAATATTCGAGACCGGGCGTCTCTAGTTTCTTCAGCCTTACATGAAACACGGCTTCGTAAAACTTTCTGGCTCGATCCATATCCTGCACGTAAATCTCAAACCAACGAACCATATTGCTCTGCATACGGCCTCCTTTGTTTCGGGGACGCTTGTTGCGTCGAACCTTTTTCCATTTTTTGGCCCGCTCAGACGTCTGCGGCGACAAACGAAATTCAATCTCGTCCAGCAACTCCCTTAAAGCCAGGAATCGGTTGACGCTGCGCTCGCGTTCGCGCTGCGCGCGCACGGTAATGTTCAGCGGAGCATAAAAAAGCTGAACCGCATTCGCGGTCTTATTCTTCTTTTGACCACCCTTTCCTGAACCTTTTACGAATGACTCTTTGATGTCGTTCGGATTGATTTTAAGCTGCCGTATCTTTTCGAGCAACGCCTCGCGCTTGCCCGCCGACACGACGGATATTTCGTTTAAATTCATAAC
>CAYXDS010000112.1:0-8655 GCA_964463805.1 uncultured Elusimicrobia bacterium
CTCAGAGTAACCGGCGTCCTTAAGGGCATTCGCAATATCGGCGGCCTTATAGACAAGGTGCTCGCCAAAACCGTATCTCATCCGAAAGACAATTCTTTGATCCATCGGCAGATGATCAACAACATCGGGAGTAATCCATTCCGGTAAAACGCCGATGGCCGCGGCAACGGTTTCTTCTGCGGTTTTGCATGACTTCAAAGCTTGCAGCGCGTGATAGCGACGGCTGATGGTTTTTTTACCGCCACCGAACTTATCGGGGACCTGGACTCCGACCCCATACGTTTGTTTCAACAAATCCCAATTCTCGCGTGAAAAAGAATATTGCACGGAAGGCGCGGAGACGCGGGCCAACGTCAAGCCGGTGTCCGCCGCCAAACGTTCAAGACCGGTTTTCTTTTCGCGCAAGATCTTAAATGCCTTTTCTGATAATGCCGACGCCTCATCGGTCGTGCGTTGAACGCCGATACCATAGAGAGCGCGTAACGTGTCCCACTGCCGTTGAGGCAAGACGTTCGTGTAATCGGGTGTAAGAAAAGAAACTGCCACGCCCAAATCATCGGCGAGAAAATCCAATCCGGTCTTTCCGCTGGCGATTTTAGTAAGCGCACGTCCGCGAATAGCGTCAATTGTCTCAACGTCATATGAGCCAAAACCTTCCATTCGAATCTGCTCCACAAGCGCCTGGTCATCCAAAACCATGATGTCGCTTTCACCGAAGGACAATTCGTAGACGCGCCGTTCCAAAGGCAAAAGTGTAAGCAATTGCGCCTCACTGGGTTTTTGGTCCCAACCATGGAGAAACTGCGGGCGAGTCAAGAGCGCAACCATTGCGGCGATATCGTGTGAGTCCAGAGAAAATATGGCGTGGCGATATTTGATACTTTTCTCTAGAAGAATCACCTCTCGACGAAATATTTCTTCCGGTGGTAATTTCAACAACTGCGGATATCTGACGATTAAATCCAATGAAAAAGACAGGTCAAGGAAAACCCCTCGAATGGGCACCCGAACGCCCCTTTCAAGAACGGCAACACGCTCACCCGAGGAACGAAAATCAACACCTTTGAATTGAGCTTGATCGTACACCGACCGCGCGAGCGCTAAATATTGATCATATCGTTCATTGTCCGGAAAAATATTCCATTGATCCAACAAACGAGCATCCATATGGTCCGCGACAACCCGATATTTTTTCGCATACTTTTGCTGTGACGCGAGCGATAAACCTTTGGCGTAAGCCGCATGCACAGTGGCAGGGCTTTTGCCGTACAAAGCGCCGATTTCTTTTAGAGTGCGCGCTTCATAATTCGGAGTTCCTAGTCCAAAGCGCAACTTGGCGATGACTTGAATTTCAGGAGGCATCGCTGACAGCGCGGCGAGCAAATCAAGCGGCGGCTCCTCTTCCTCCGATGGAATGCCCTGTATTGAGTCACTTGATTCCGCTTTTTGGTTGGTGCCCGTCGGGATTGTTCCGAACGTCGATATGGAAAATAATTCAATAACGTGTCGTTCGTCCATTTCAAGCAACACGCTTAGTTCCGCAATGGAAGGTTCTCGGTCATGTTCATTTATAAAATTGGCTCGAATTCTATTCAAACGGCCAATTTGCGCGCGCTTATGCCTCGGCAAAACAATTATCGATTCGAAACGCTGCCCTTCCCGAATCGCATTATTAACCCACCATTCGGCATACGAGAAAAAGGGCGCTCCGAACCGCACATCAAAGCGACAAACGGCGGCGATGAGACCGACCATACCATCACTGGCCGCCTCCGTCTTGTCGAAACGAGAGGACTTATTCGCGATGTACCTGACCATCGCCATACTCTTCTCAACAATAAAATTCCGCAAATCAAGCCGTTCGGTATCGGTGAGATTTTTTGCGTGCAACGCGGCGAAAAGAATTTTTTGTTGGGAATCGGTTAATATGGAATCCGCTTCTTTGCGGATTGTGGCGATTTCAGAAAGATCGGCATCATAATCGAGAACTTCTATTTGATCGACAACGCCGGCCATCGCCAGCGGCAAGTTTGTTCGGCGTGCGATTAAATTATAAGCGGCATGAATCAAACCGAGCGCGATAAACGAATTCGGAATCCATATCTGCAACACGCCCAACCCACCGGACAGAACCAACAACGGCCAACGTCGCCCCGAGAATATCGCTTCGAATTCCGCTTTCGTCCGGTTGCCGCAGAACAGAACCGGATGGAAAACCGTCGAAAACACAACCGCGTAAATGATTGCGAACGCCCACGCATCAAACGCAGGCCACAACCACATCACGCCCGCATAAATTCCCCATCGCATCACCGCTTCTTCGAAAAACCCTCCGACCGCGGCGACCAAACCCGCCCATTTTCCGGAATAAGGGTAAACCCATGCAAATGGGTTCAAAAACATCAGGCCTCCTGGCGGAGCTTCCGGAATGAAAAAATCGGGATCGGAGTCTGGGCGTTGACGATCTACTTCGGCCTCCTGCTGAGAAGCGCGGATGGCCTCGATCAAACGTGTACTAGCGGCCCAAGCGCTTTCAATGATGTCGCGATTCGATTTCGATCCGACGATCTGCGCTTGTCGATTGAACACACGATCAAGCTGTGCCGCAACGCTGTCCGGATAGAAATAGGCCATTTCTCCGCGCGCAATCGGCGCATAAACGATATTGCGGCGACCAAAAAGAAAATGATGGAGCGCACGCAAAAAGCCGTTTTCCCGACACACATTCCACGTATTAACGAAATGCGCGACCGACAAAATCGACGGCGGCCCGACATCCAACGGAAGCGCCCATCGACTCAAATTATTAAGCAACTGCAGCAACGGCCCGTATCGTCGGCCGCGCACGAAAATCTGAATAAACGACAGCGTGCGTTGCATCGGATTGAGCCCCTCTTCGACCACATACAGATAATCGCCCCAGCGAATCATTTCTGCGGCCAAATCGGAGAAACCGAATTCAGTGGCTTTATCAATCAGGTTGCGCAACGCGTCCTGCGTAGCCGAAACTTGCACACGCCACGACAAAAACTGTTCGGATTGCACAATCGCATGCCGGTCCAGCAGGCGCGTTTCGGGATCGACAAATTTCTCTGAATGCAACAGCGCGCGGACAAGCCTTTCGGTAAAACGAGAACGCTTTTTGATGGCCCGAAACTCACGCGCCAACTGATATTGTTCCGAAAATAAAATTGATTGATCCGACAAATAATCCAATAGTTGGCGGAACCGAAATTTCCACGATCGGAATGGCCGCTCTTTACGGTTCCACTCACTCTCGAACGCAGACATTCGTTCATAGACGACAGATGGATAACGATTCAAACCGCTTTCGATCAATTTTTGGAATTCCTGTTTCCACTTTACGCCGAACACGAGAGAGAAAGCGGCCAAGTCGAATTCTTCTTCGGTCGACATGGATGCGTAAACGTTCATCGGCACATAGAGAATCGTGCGGTTGCGGCTTACACGCAAACGTCCCCATCGATAACGCGTCGCGTAAATCTGCGGAATCAACAATTTCGTTTCGATGAAAATGCCGACCACGCTCAAATTCTCTCGCAGCATGCGCACAATCTCATCGGACTCGGCGCCAAAACCCATCTTCGCTGCAATAAACGGTACACGCTTCACCACTTTCTCGAAATTCTCGACTGCGTTCCGATGCAACTCAAGCTTCTGTGAATCGGAGCGGGTCGCTTGTCCTTCCGCTTTCTTTGCGGTGATGGTTTGCTGGATGCCTTCCGGTGTTAACGCTTCTTTTTCCTTGTCCTCGATCGGCGCCGGAGGAATCGGGACGTTGTTCAACAACATGCGATCGCGGAACCGAAGTGTTCCATCGATAAAAAACTCGGCCGATTCCGGATCTTCACGCAATTCAGATTGGACAATGCCTCGACTCATCGGCCAATTCCAACTGAAAACCATCAAATCAAGAAAAAAATTGGCAGCGGCCACCGAACCGATCACAAGGATCGGACGATAAGACGACTGAAGCATCGTCGCGGCAAGCACGTACACAAAGATGGCGACCGAATACCGCGCGAATAGAATCGCATGCATGGGAACCTTCGCGCCGCGAGCGCGATGGCCGTAATAGCCGATCAAGAACTCCGCAAAAAATAATCCGCTTAAAACCCCGATCTTTAAACCGGTGGAATGAATCGGCAACAATATCGCCAATAAAAAGACCGTCTCAATAGGCAGCAACGCGAGCGAGATGACTTTCAACGCGAACGTCGGAGGAAAACCGAGAAAAACCAACCCGTTAAAAATGAAAGATTGAGGAATCGAATTTTTCGTTTCTTCTTCATAAATAATTTTATCGATGGCTCCGTCCGAACGTTTGTCAATTTGCACGGCCATTCGCTTCCCATTTTTTAAAACCAAATGAAACGGATTCGAACCGGAGGAAAGTGCGGCCAAATCGACTGGCGCTTCAAGTTCAAGACCTCTATCGGGTTGAAACGCGAGAAACAACCGGCTTTCATCAAAAAACTTTTCGAGCGGCGTTTTTTCCTGAGTGAAAACGCTGAGATATCCGGATCCGGATGCCGAATCAACTCTCGTCACTCGCGGCGTCAACACAACGACCGTAACGCCGGAACGCACGAGCCGATCATCAATGGACGCGCTGTGAAAACCACCGGTCACTAGCACCGAACATTGCGCGTGGGCCGCGGCAACCTCGAAACGATCGGCCATCAATCGATCGCGCAACTCCGCTTGCTGATAAAAGTTATTGAACGACGGCGGAACGTCATCGGTTGCAAGCTCCGAATATTCGCGCCATTGCGCTTTCGACAAAGAGAAATCTAAAAGTTTCGTGGACAACCACAACCGTTTGTCATCGGAAATAATCGAGCGCTCATTCTCGGTGCGGATCAAGCGTGAATAACGTTCGCTCTCCAAACGATCGATCTCGGACAACAGCGCATCTGCGTCAACCGAATCGGCTGCCTCCTTGTATCGCAGGTATTCGCGAAACGCTTGGAAACGATGAAGATCGACTTTCGATGTGTGCCGCAGCGCAGAAACCAGCTCGCTGCGTTCGATCTCGACTCGGGAGAAGTCGATTTTCTTCTCAAGAGCGAGCGCCGTTAAAAATTTTTGAGAATTGACGGAAACATTGGCTGATGATGAGGCCAAATATTCAATATATGGGGCCAACGGCAACGAACCGGATCGATACGCTTGAACCTGCGCATCAAACGCGCGCAATTGAGCATTTATTGTCCGGTATTTCCGCAATTGGGTAATGCGCCGACGATTGGAAATTTTTTTCTCGACAGAAGCTTTTAATCTCGTGGATTCGCGATAAGCCTCGACATTCAAACGATAGTGATCGACGTCATCAATCCCCAAGACCGTCGGAGCGCTATCTCGAGCGAACAACGCGGCGTGCACAGGCCCCGAAATGCGATTCGTCTTCAACAAATAGTCTGCGACAAGACGAACATTCGTTTGATTGGCGGTGCGATGAAATGGACGGAGATTGATCGGCACCGCGGAACCTTCCAACGCGAGTAACGAAACCGCGCGCGTGTCGAACAACTTTTGAAGCGCGGTGCTTATGTTGCGCTGCGCTTCGGTGTTTTGATGAATGTCTTGGATGTGGAAAACGACTTTATCGGAATTCGCTGCGTTCAAAACGCGGCGAACCGTCAAACAAGAAGAAGGAAAGGCTCGGATGAGAGCCGAAACACCGGTCGGGTTTTCGCGTTTCGATACAGTTCGAGACGGCGGTAAAGGCGCGGAACGTCGTTCTCCCCAGACGGTCGAATCGATCTGATGAACCGCAGGAAGATGCGCAAACGCCACGTGCGTAGCGAACAACACGAGGCACAAAAAAACGGAAAAAATTCGGGTGATTTTTCGCACCCCAAATTTTCTGAAAATGGCCTTAAAATTAGATGAAATTTATGTAACGGAGTTGTTAATTAATTGAGGGTGGGAGCTTTCTTGTGCCAACCGGTTTGCTGCAAGTAAGCGTTGGCCACTTGCATGAGCAACCCATCCTGGAACAGATTGCCGTAGAACTGCACGCCGATCGGCAATTTGCTCGAGGTAAATCCGCACGGTACCGAAATACCGGGGATACCGGCCAAGTTGCAAGGAATCGTGCAGATATCGGACAGATACATCGTCAGAGGATCGTCAGCTTTCTCGCCGATTTTAAACGCGGCGGTCGGCGACACGGGCGTAAGAATTAAATCGACCGACTTAAACGCCTCATCGAAATCGCGTTTGATCAGCGTGCGCACTTTTTGCGCTTTCGCGTAGAACGCGTCGTAATAACCCGACGACAACGCGTACGTACCGATCATAATGCGACGTTTCACTTCAGGACCAAAACCATCGCGGCGGTTTAATCCATATTGTTCGATCAAATTGTTCGCACTTTGATTCCTGAATCCATAACGCATACCGTCGAACCGCGCCAAATTCGAACTTGCTTCACTCGGCGCGAGGATGTAATAAACGGCAAGCGCCATTTCGGAGTTCGGTAACGAAATATTTTTGACCTCGGCGCCCATTTTCTTCAACGTCTCGGCCGACTCCATCACCGCTTTCTTCACTTCAGCATCCATGCCTTCAACGAAATATTCTTTTGGGATGCCGACGCGTAAACCTTTGATCGGCTTTGCGATTTCAGCGGAAAAATCGGGAACTGGTTTATCGACGGACGTCGCATCGCGCTCGTCTTTGCCGCTGATCACCGACATCGTGAGCGCCATATCTTCAGGCGTGTGCGTAAACGGACCGATCTGATCAAGCGACGAGGCAAACGCGATCACGCCATAACGCGAAACGCGCCCGTAGGTGGGCTTCATTCCGAGAATTCCGCACAACGACGCCGGCTGACGAATCGAACCGCCGGTGTCGGAACCGAGAGAAATCGGAACCGTGCGGGTGGCCACGGCGACCGCGCTTCCGCCGGAGGAACCGCCCGGAATACGTGACGTATCCCACGGATTTCGCGACGGACCGAACGCCGAATTTTCTGTCGACGATCCCATCGCGAACTCATCCAAATTCGTTTTCCCCACCATGATCGCGCCTTCAGCGACAAGCTTTTCAATCACATATGCGTCATAGGGAGCCACATAATTGCCGAGAATTTTCGACGCGCACGTGGTGGGCTGACCTTTCACCATCATGTTGTCTTTAATCGCAATCGGAACACCGGAAAGTTTTCCGCCTTTCCCCTTATCATCGACGGCTTTCGCTGCTTTTAACGCCGCTTCTTCAGCGACGCTTAGGTACGCGTTTAGCTTTTGATTCGTCGACTTAATGGCCGCGAGCGATGCCTTCACAACATCGGTCGCCGAAAACTTTTTCGATTTGACTCCGGCCGCGATTTCGACCGCCGACAATTGATTCAATTCCATTATTCGATGACCTTCTTCACTTTATAGAACGTTTCTTCCATTTCGGGCGCATTCTTAAACAGCGCTTCAAAATCGCCGAACGGCTTTGCCACATCTTCACGCCACGCGCCAACGGTTTCATACGGATGCGCGGTCGCCGGGACACCGTCCGTGTTGATTTCTTTGAGTTTCGCGATGTGCGCAAGAATCCGCTCGAGTTGTCCCTGATACTTCTTCATCTCTTCGTCGCTCATCGCGAGCCGAGCCAACTTCGCCACATGCTGCACGTCTTTGATCGAAATAATTTCGCTCATAAATTTTCAAAACTCCAACGGCGCGTATTTTAGCAGCAGCTTTTTCTTTGAGCCATTGTTGAACTGCACGACGACCTTCGCATGATCGCCCGAACCTTCGATATCCAAAACTTTTCCTTGTCCGAAATCCGGATGCATCACGCGCTGACCGACTTTCGGCGCGCGTTTGATGCGTGGCATTTCAGCCACGCCTGCCCCGAGCGAAGTCGAGGGGTCTTGGTTCATGTCGTCGAGCGCTTCGCGCGTCTGATTAAAATCTTCATCGCTCATGGAAGGAGGCTGGCCGTCGAATGAAAATGATTGCTTCTTCGACCGCGACGACGCAATACCGGCTTCTTCGATAAAGCGCGATGGAATATTCATGCGCGGCGTGCCGAAGATTCGTCGACTCGATGCAGCGGTTAAATAAAGTTTTTGACGGGCGCGCGTCATGGCCACATAGGCGAGCCGGCGCTCTTCCTCGAGTTCATCTTGATCGAACGCTGCATCTCCAATCGGAAACAAACCTTCTTCGAGGCCGGTCACGAACACGGCCGGAAATTCCAAACCTTTGGCAAGATGCACGGTCATCAACGTCAGCGCGCCGCCGTCGTCCTGCCAACTGTCCAAATCGGTCATCAACGAAACTTCCTGAAGGAACCGCGCGACGGACGCCGATTTATCATCGGCCATTTCTTCGGGAACGATTTCAGTGGTTCCGGCCTTCACGCGCTCTTCAAAATCTTTTGCGGCGTTGATCAATTCCTGCAGGTTGTCGAGCCGCTCGGCCGCCTCAGGATCGTCATCGGACTCAGTCGCCCATTTGTCCCAATAACCGGATTCTTCGAGCATACGGCGAACGATCGTTGATGCGGGCAACTCGGTCGACATTTTTTGAAAACGTTCGATTAACTCAACGAAACTTTACACACCGTTGCGGGCCGCCGGCGAAATACCGGAACATCGCGACCGTGGCGGGATCGTCCTGCGCG
>CAYXDS010000113.1:0-5005 GCA_964463805.1 uncultured Elusimicrobia bacterium
AGAGATCGATCGTTTAAGAATTGATTTCATATACGGTTTTAAAAACTGACGGCAATGCCGACGGATGTTCCTTCAATGTTGCCTCCGAATTGATATCGAAACATCAATCGTGTGCGCGAGATGATGTTGAGATAGGCATTGGAATCCAATTCCAAACCGACGCCCAGCGAGTTGAGTGCGTCAAATCCAAGGGATCCTCGCATATCGCCGATGTAGCCGGTATGAGCCGCCTCTAAAACGTAGCGCAGCGGATTCTTTAAAATCCGATACCCGGTGGGCGCGCGCCAACGCGACCAAATGCTTAAACTTTGCGAGACAAAGGAGCCTTTTACAACGCCGGGGCCATCGTATCCCTTCAGCGTGATGTTCGTGTAGCGGACTTCAACGTCAATTTCGTTATCGAGCCGATAACGCTCGTAGTCCAACATCAGCGTACCGCCCAGACCAAACACGTCCATCTTACCGTCTTTAATAAAGTCGATTTGATCATCCGAAACATTTTGCAGCACCCGGTCAGCAACGGCGCTGTCACTTGTAACACGACCCAACGAAAAATTAAATATGGGCCGAAGTTTCACTTCCTTCGCGATCGGAAAATCCCAGCCGATGCCGCCCGTTCCGGAGATGTTGTTCCACTTGGCGGGGATGGCCCGCTGATCTTGGCCGTCGGAAACAAGAAAAGCGGGATCGTATCGACTGATTCCGGCCGTGCCTTCCAAATACATCGGAAAACTTTGGCTCACGGTAAATCCGCCGCCCAACGTTGACATTTGAAGATCCGGGTTGTCGGTCGGCACATCCGAAATGGAAAGAGACCCGGTGGTGACATCCGGCGTCAGAGCGAAACTCATAAGACAAAGAACCGCGTTCGCTCGTTCGCGCACGCGCGCATCGACCAGCGAATCGGCATGCACGGTCGGAGGAGGGATGAGCCACACCAACGCAAGCGCGCTGAAAAAACTATTTCTTTTGATGGGGATAATCCTCAGGCGAAATTTCTGTTACGTCCGGATTTTGAAGTGCAACCGTCCCACCGGTATCGCCATCTTTCAACTGAACCAACCCGCCTTTGTAGTTCTCGATAAACCGCGTGTAATAAATCCTACCGGTTTGCGGATCCGTCACTTTGAAATAAGTCTGATGCGCGCACCCGGCCCCAAGAACAAGTACAAGTCCAATCAACCATCGCTTAAAAATAAACATTGTCACGTTCCCTATAGTTAACAAAAAAGGCGATCCGGAGAAACTCCGAATCGCCTTGAATGTGAAATATAAATGGTTGCGGGGGCCCGAATTGGACTTAAGGTAACAGCTGCTCCTCCCACTGAACTACTACCTTGGCTCGAATCCTACAAGGTATCCCTCAAGAAGCCCTACGCCGATATTAACGCTGCTTTGAGGTATTATTGGAACGTGTTAACAGCAATTAATGAAAATATAAGCATTTGGAGGGAATTCAACCCAATTGAGTTGTCTATGGATGACAACCGATTCAATTCTTTTGATTCGAAACGTTCTCTCGCAAAACTTGGCTTTAATCAAGAACGTATCGCAGTCAAAAATCGTTGGTTTGATGTTTTAACCCCAGGCGAGGTTGTTCGTAAACGCAATGCCAGCGATGGTTACTATAGGGTGGTTTACATCCAAATAGATTTGGAGAGCGGCGAATATTACATCGGCAAGGCCAATCGACCCACATGGTCTGTATTAAAGCGATATCAAGGGTCCGGATTAAAGTTCGTAAATAAATTCAGAAATAATCGCCATCGGTTTACTCGTTATTACATTGCGGTATGTGAAACGGCTGAGGAAACGGAACAACTCGAAGCATCCATTGTCGATATCGACCTTTTAGCTGATGAGAAATGCCTCAATCTTGTTGCCGGTGGCGGTGGCGGTGGAATAAGTAGACATCCCTCAGTTGCAGAAACGAGTGCGAAAAAACGTGAATGGATGAAAAATCATCCTGAACAGTTTAAGCCAATGCTCGAAGCATCCAAATTGGCTTTTCGATCAGGTGACACACCCGCACTGCGCGCGCGCAGTCAAAAAACTAGAGAAACCATGAGTGCAGAAATATACCGTGAAATGACGCGTAGCCGAATTGCAAAGTGGAGAACCGAAAAACCGCTGGAATACGCAGAAGCGCTAAAGAAAAGTTCTGAACAAGTGAAAACGCCTGAACGCGAAGCTAAGCGGAAAGTCAGCTTTGAAAAGTGGATTAAAAATAACCCAGAAAAATATAAAGCTTGGCAGGAAAAATTAGTCGGTTCGCGTACAACTCAAGAAACCAAGGAAAAGCGTAAAGCATCACTAAGAGAATGGCGCGATAAACATCCCCAAGAAGCTCAAGCAAATGCACATAGAAGAGCACAGGCCGCCGGAGCGAAACTCAGTAAAGAAGTTTGCATGGTTGATTTACAGTCAGGGCAGACTATAAGAGTATTTCCAAGCCAACATGCCGCAGCAAAGTGGCTAGTTGAAAGTGGTAAAGCTAAAAACATGAACTGTGTTTCATCAATCAGTTCTGTTTGTTTACGGAAACCATGTACGACCGGATATGGGCATCGAAAAAAAGCTTTTGGGTATGACTGGCGTTTTACATCGGGCTCGGGTACCGGTTCTTAAAGGGACACCTTTCCTTCAATGGATTTAATGAAAGCCGTCAGCATTTTGGCCATAACCTGCAAATCCTCGTAACACTTCCCATACATATCCGGGGCCAAAGTGGGCTTCCCCCCGAAAACTGTCTCAAAACCAAGTTAGTAGAGAAGGGTGTATGATGCTTGGAAAGGAGACGAAAAATGACAAGGAAACGGTACACGGAAGAACAGATCGTGCGGGTATTGAAAGAAGCGGAAACAGGAATAGCGACGGCGGATTTGTGCCGAAAGTACGGGATGAGCGACGCGTCGTTCTACAAGTGGAAGGCAAAGTACGCGGGGATGGAAGTCAGCGATTTGAGGAAGATGAAATCGCTTGAAGATGAAAACCGGCGGTTGAAACATTTGGTTGCAGACCTGACGCTGGACAACCAGGCGCTGAAGGCGATCAACGGAAAAAACTGGTAAAGCCCAAGGCAAAGCGACGCGCGGCGGCGTTTGTGGCCGAACGCTTTGGGTTGAGTTTGAGACGGGCGTGTCGGGTGGTGCGGTTGTGGCCATCGTCGTTGCGGTACAAGTCGGTGAAGCCGCCGGATGAACCGTTGCGGCAACGGATCAAAGAGATGGCGCATGCTCATCGACGATTGGGGTGTCCGCAGATTCACAAGCGGCTTCGCCGTGAGGGCTGGCGCATGAACCACAAGAAGACGGAGCGGATCTACCGAGAGGAGAAGTTGTCCTTGCGGTTGCGATGGAAGCGCAAGCGGCCTGCGGTGGCGCGGGTTGCGCTGCCGGTGCCGGAGAAGCCGAACCAGGTCTGGTCCATGGATTTCGTGCACGACCGGATATGGCAAGGCCGAAGGTTTCGAGTGCTGGTGATTGTGGATGACTTCACGCGAGAATGTTTGGCGCTGGAAGTGGACACGTCGCTCGGCGGAGAACGGGTGAAGCGAGTGTTGGAGCGGCTCAAAGATCAACGCGGCAAGCCAGCCGTGTTGCGGACGGACAACGGTCCGGAATTCACGGGCGCGGCGTTGGATCAGTGGGCCTACGAGAACAAAGTCCAATTGCACTTCATCGAGCCCGGGAAGCCGTATCAGAATGCGTTCGCGGAAAGCTTCAATAGCACGCTTCGTCGCGAATGTCTTAATGACAACTGGTTCACGTCGCTGGAGGAATCAAGGCGTGTGATTGAAACATGGCGGCACGAGTACAATGGCGAGCGGCCTCACAGTTCGCTCAACGATCTCACGCCGCTTGAGTTCTTGGAAAAATCAAAGTCAAAAATACCCGAAATGCTAACTTCGCAATGAGACAGAGAACGGGGGAAGCCCAAAAGCCCCTTTTCGATGCAAGACTTGAATAATCGGGACGATTTCGAAAACCGAACCGCGGGCAATGTGCAGGAAATGAATGCGGTCTTTTTTATGCCAGCGGCCGTTTCCTTCGGCGATGTTTAATGAGATAGATAAAGAAGCTCTGGTCATTTGATCGCGAATGGAAAAAGAGGATTTATCTTTTAAAGACGAACAAATGTTTTCGGTTTTTTCGATGAAAGTGAGGGAACGCTTATAAACTTCAAGGTTTTCAAACGGAAACGACACGTTTAGCTCCTAATAATGGCAGGAAGGGGAGCCGGGCTTGAGGGAGGATGCGACTAGACAATGGCGACTGGCGACTAGACGAAAATTTTTGCTTGGTTACTTTATCGGTTGCTCCGTACTTCCAGTCGCTAGTCGCTATACACTAGTCGCCAATTTTTGCGGAGCAAAAATTTTGCGGGGGTAGGATTTGAACCTACGACCTCGAGGTTATGCATACCACTTCGGCTTTCGCCGCTTCGCTTAATTCGAATTTGTGGTCTGGACTATACCTTCACCCGTTCTGGGTGCCTGCCATCTAGTCTCTACACCTTTCCCACACACTGACTGTGGGACTTGGCTCGGTATTACCATTTCAGGCTTCACCGAATTTGACAAGAGTTCCATTCATCGTTCCCGACGAATGAGCCCAATTTGAGCCTCGCGAGCTACCAGGCTGCTCCACCCCGCGGCGTAGTTATAGCAGAGAATCGGGCATTCTCCAAAGAAGTTTTTTCAGACGGAAAATGAGACGGAGATGGACTACTTCGGAATCTTGGCCGTATCGAGACGGCCCACCAAGTAATTGACCCAATCGGAAAAAAGGTCTTTCACACGCGAACGCGTCACTTGTTTGGTCGCGCCGGAAACGCTCTCTTTGCCGAAACGATGGAACAGCGCGATCACGCGCTCGCCCGTCAACGCATCGATCGCTTCCATTTCGAATGACGCCGAGTCGATGTCGCTCTCGCGGTCGACGATTTTGGTGCCGCGCGCATTCATCGAATAACGTCCGGGTTTTAAATCACGAATGGCGAAACG
>CAYXDS010000113.1:5105-8639 GCA_964463805.1 uncultured Elusimicrobia bacterium
TTTTGCTTGTCCGCCTTGAACCCCGACAAATCACCGAGGAAAGGCGATTTAGCGGGAGCGTCCGCGAACGCAAGCGACGTCAACAAACTAACAGCAATAAACGTGAGATTCTTTTTCTTCATTGTTTATCCCCCTTCAGAAGAAGTTTTCTAGTGGCTTTCGGCGATCCGATTTCCTGAACGCCTTCTTCGGAATCGTGCAACAAGAATTTTTATTGAGCAAATCGATAACTTCCGGATTCCCTTTCATACGGCCTCCCAATTTTTATTTGCGTACATCATATCGTTTTCTGGAATTACGAAAGCAGCTTCACAATCATGGCACCCCACAACGTCAACAGAACACTGGCCACCGCGTATGGAACCGAGTAGCCCAGCACCGGC
Source organism: uncultured Elusimicrobia bacterium (assembly GCA_964463805.1). Classification (GTDB taxonomy): domain Bacteria; phylum Elusimicrobiota; class Elusimicrobia; order F11; family F11; genus JAJVIP01. Next base: position 5,489 of record CAYXDS010000113.1, read on the forward strand.
GTTTTGCTCTTGGCGACCGATTGAATCACGGCCAACGACGCGGTGCTTGTTTGCGCGCCGGCCGTTGCGCCCAAAGTCACGGCCGGATGAAATTTGAAAAGAAATCGCCCGATCAGCAGTCCAAAGATCAAAGGAATCGTCGTGGCCATCGCGCCGAGAATTACCATCATGGCTCCCATTTTTTTTATTCCAACGATAAAACCAGGCCCCACACCAATGCCCAATGCCGCCGCAAACGCGGTGAGACCCCAATTCTGAAGCAACCACAACGCCGACGATGGAATGCGGCCGATCGAACGCGTCACGGACCGCAACCACCCCAACACCAAACCGGCGAGCAAAACGCCGACAGCCGCGCTCAATTGGAACGGGATTCCGCGAAACCGAACCGTAAGCGTTCCTAAAATTCCGCCGAGCACGACGCCAAGACAAACATAGAACATGTCGGTCGTCGAACTTGGGCGATCCGCATATCCCAGTTCATCCGCCACACGACCGACGTTATCTCGAATGCCGATCAGTTGAATCACGTCGCCTCGATTGATCACGACGTCCGGAGAAAATGGAATCTCGATTCCCGACCGCGTGATGTTTCGAATATAAACGCCTCGCGCGCGACGGCCGAGGTCCGACTGCGCCACATCGATTATTTTTTTCCCGGCGATCGCCGCATTGATAACGACCACATCCAATACGTCGATCGGAAAATCCAGCAGCTTGCGATCGAACGTTTCGGGACCCGCTTTGATCTGATCCGGCACATGAATGTCGGTCGGGGCGACAATCGCGATCTCATCGCCATTTTGAAGGATCGTCGACGGCGTCACCCGAAACAATTCGGCTCTCCGGCGAAGGCGTTCGACAAAAATACGCACCGATCCGAAATGAGATTCGAATTCCGCCACCGTTTTCCCGATGAATTTTTCACTCTCAACGCGATAGGCGCGGATGTCGAACTTTTCAGCCATTGAGAACGAATGCGATTCACTTGGGTTCGCGTTAAGTTTCTTTTCCAATTGTTTGCATTGCTCGACCAAATCGACGCCAAGGATCTTCGGTCCGATAAAGGCGAGAAACACGGCGGCGCCGGCCGTTCCGAAAATATACGTGACCGCATACGCCACAGGCATCGCTTGAAGCGCAAGATTCTTGGCGTCGACGGGAAGAAGGGTTTTTTCGATCGCATCGCCGGCTACACCGAGAGCAGCGGTGGTCGTGTGGGAACCGGCCATCAACCCGGCGGCTTCCCCAAGATCGTAGTTGAGCGCACGCGCCATCGCATAAACGACGGCCAACGACACGCCGCATTGCAGAACGGCGAATAGGAGTTGCGGCAATCCGTCGCTTTTGAGTCCTTGTACAAACTGCGGGCCGACGCTGTAGCCGATAGCGAACAGAAACAACAGGAAAAAAACCGAACGAACGATTGGATCGATCGCGATATTCATTTGACCGACCAAAATACCGGCGAGCAACGAACCCGTGACAGAACCGAGTTCGAAACTCCCAAGCCGAAGCTTCCCGATCAGAAAACCCAAAGCGAGCGCCAAAAACAACGCCAAATCCGGATTGTGCCGAAACGATTCGATGATCCACGTGCTCATGCGTCCCATTCGACGCAATTCGATACGGGTTGTCTATTGGCCTTTGGTCTGACGAACGTTATTTGGTGGCGCGTACGTTTGAGTTAACTGACGATTCAACATCTGCTGTTGTTTTTCGAGCGCTTCAAGCAGTGCGATGAGCCGCCGCTCGTCTTGCTCCAGCTGCCGAACAACGGCATGCAGACAATGAAACTCATCAGTCCTATTCGTGTTCGGATCCGAAGCGACCGACAAATTCGCTTCTTCCTCGAAAACTGTGGAGGGCGGATAAACGGCAAACGATGAACTTACGAACAATAAAATCGCTGTCGAACCATTCAATAAATATCCGATTATTTTTTTCATAGCGGTATCCCCCCAAAACTGAAATCAAGATACCGCAAGTAGGCGTTAAGAAACTATTGTCACGTCGTTAAAATAGCGTTAATGGGCGGGAATTAATCTTCCGCGGATTCGAGTCGATAACCGACACCGGGCTCGGTTTTCAGGTATTTCGGACGCACCGGATCGCGCTCGATCCGATGGCGCAGCTGATGAATGAAAATTCTTACCGCTTCCGGCGTGACCTCGCGATCTTCTCCCCATACCTTGTTCAGCAATTGCTTTTGACTGACCACGCGACCCGCGTTTCGGACCAAAACAGCCAGCAAATCGTACTGCATCGGCGAAAGATGAACTTCTTTGTTTCGAAGCCAAACGCGCCTCGCCACAAGATCGACTTTCAATCCGTCGTTTTCAAAAACCGGCGGCGCGTCCGCCGTCCCTCGTTCGGAATGGCGCAACGCGACGCGCAACCGCGCCATCAATTCCGCGACGCTGAACGGCTTCGTCAAGTAATCATCGGCGCCGCCGTCGAGCCCAGCGATTTTGTCCTTTTCCTGACCGCGCGCCGAAATGATGATGACCGGCGCCGACGTCCATTGGCGCAGCGCCTTCAAAACCATGAGACCATCTTGATCCGGCAATCCCAAATCGAGCAAGATCACATCGGGTTTTTTCGAAGCGGCCATTTGCAAACCGATTGTACCGGTCGGCGCCTCGAGAACGTGCCAATCGGCGCCTTCGAGAGACGACCGAAGAAATTTGAAAATCGCTGGTTCGTCTTCAATCACAAGCAACACTTTTTCATCCCGCATGAGGCCCTCCGAGAGGCAACGTAAATCGAAATCGGGCTCCGCCCTCGGGACGATTTTCGGCCCAAATGCGCCCCCCGTGCGCGTTCACGATTGCGCGGCAAATGGGCAAGCCAAGGCCCGCACCATGAGAGGATGCGCCTCGGTAAAACTTTTCAAACGCGTGTTCCATCTCATCTTTATTTAAACCCGGCCCTCCGTCCGACACGCTGACGGTCAATGCGTCCGGGTCAACGGCGACCGAAATTTCGATGGGACGATCCAAGCGAGTATGACGAACCGCGTTCTCCAACAAATTGACGAATACTTGTTCGACGAGTAAAGCGTCCATCGGGACCGTCGGCAAATTTTCAGGAAGATTTGCTTTCACCGTGTAATGGGCAAGATATTTGGCAAGCCGATCGAGCGCGGATC
>CAYXDS010000114.1:0-8585 GCA_964463805.1 uncultured Elusimicrobia bacterium
CGATCTGGGATTCGAGCGAGCCGTTCGTCGCGTTCAACAGCGCGACCGGCGAAACGAACGCCGACCCTCCCGACGCTGCGCTCGCGTGCTTGCTGCCGCAGGGCATCCGCGGTTGCGGCTACGAGGCGCCGCTCGAAGCGATGGTGCAGGCGATGAACCCCGACGCTTGGTGGAACGAGGGCGAGCGGCCGTTCCTACGTGAGGGTGCGGATCTCGCGATCGTGATCAACGTAGCGGCGTTGTTGGCCGCCCGTTACGACAAGCCGGCCGTTGATTTGTCGCATTTGGAATCGGCGATCGATCGCGTGATGGCAGGGCCGGAGCGCAAATCGCGCTTGCTGTCCGACCATGAGAAAAAGATCGTGGCGTTCCATGAAAGCGGTCACACGCTCGTTGCGAAACTTACGCCGGGCACCGATCCGGTTCACAAAGTTTCAATCATCTCGCGCGGTATGGCGCTCGGTTACACGATGCAGCTTCCGACACAGGATAAATATCTCACATCGAAAACTGAGATCTACAATCGCATTCTCGTGTTGATGGGCGGTCGCGTAGCTGAACAATTGATTTTTTCTGAAATCACGACCGGCGCGCAGGACGACCTCATGAAAGCGACGAGTCTTGCAAGCAAAATGGTCTGCGAATACGGCATGTCGGATTCGATGGGCCCGGTCACCTATAAGAAGCCGGAATCGGAAGTGTTCCTCGGTCGCGATATTGCGCACGATCGTGGATTTTCCGAGCACACGGCTCAGCAGATTGACGGAGAAGTGAAACGCATTTTAACGTCGGCGCTCGAGAAAGTTAAAGATTTGCTCGAGAAGAACCGAGATAAGCTGGAGAAGTTGGCACAGGCTCTTAATGACAAAGAAATGTTGAACGGCGAAGAAATCGACAGTCTTCTTGGCCTTCCCGCCGCTTCCTAAAGTCGAAGGTCCGCTGCCATTCATAAACGATTATTTGGAACAGATGGCATTCGCGGCGTCGCCGGTCGTTTCCCTTTAGCGCCGAAAGACGTCTATCGCCTCGGTCTCGCGGCCGGTCATGTGCTGCGAAGTAAAACCCGTTCGAAACAGCCGCGTGTGCTCGTCGTTAGAGACACGCGTATCTCAGGTGAATGGATTTTAAACCGATTGGCAAAAGGCCTGCGTGAAAGCGGCGTCGATGTTTACGATGCTGGAGTTTTGAGCACGCCGTCCGTCGCTTATTTGGTGAAAGCGCGCGGCTTCAGCGCCGGCGTCGTGATTTCTGCTTCGCACAACCCTCCTGAGTTCAACGGAATTAAATTCTTTACGCCTCAAGGTTGCAAATGGCCCGACGCTTGGGAGCATTTGGCCGAAAATTATTTTTACGAACATAAAATCGCTTCGAAAAAGAAATCCGGGGCGGCGTTTGTGTCGGCTGGCGCGCTGCACGGCACATATGAAGATTTCTTGTTGGCCACGCTCGACGGGAGCGTCGATTATTCCGACTTTCGCATCGCGCTCGATTGCTCGAATGGAGCGAATTCGCACACGGCGCCTGATGTGTTCAGGCGAATGGGCGCGATCGTTTATACGTTGGGCGCGTCCCCGAACGGGCGAAACATCAACGTCGGTTGTGGATCGCAGCACACTGAGAAATTGTCGGAGTTGGTTCGCAAGAAGAAATGCCACCTCGGTATCGCGTTTGACGGCGACGGTGATCGCGTGATTCTCGTCGATGAGCGCGGCAACACGCTTGACGGTGACCACATTATCTCGATGTTGGCGCGAAGTCTTAAAAAGAACAAACAGTTAAAACGCAATACCGTGGTCATCACCGTTATGGCGAATCTCGGTTTGAAGAAAGCTTTGAAAAAAATGGCGATTCGTGCGATCGAAGTCTCGGTCGGCGATCGTTATGTTTCGGAGGCCATGCGGAAAAGCGGCTCGATACTGGGCGGCGAACAGTCCGGTCATATCATCATGGGCGCGCATCTTCCAACCGGCGATGGTTTGCTGACAGCGTTGCACATGTTGTCGGTTTTGAAACAAGAGCAACAGCCATTATCGAAACTCGCATCGCTCATGCGCAAGTACCCGCAAGTTTTAATGAATGTTCCGGTTAAAGAACGCACGCCGATCGAGCAAGTCGAAGGCGCCGTGAAATGCATCCGTGCCGCCGAAAAGCATCTCGGGATCAACGGCCGCGTTCTCGTCCGTTATTCGGGAACCGAACCGCTTTTAAGAATCATGATCGAGGGTCCTGAAAAAAAGACTTTGCAGCGTTTTGCGAACGACATCGCCGCTTGCGTGAAACGGGCGAACGGTGCTTCTCGGAATTAACATCGACCACGTCGCGACGGTGCGGCAAGCGCGCGGCGAAATATTCCCTGACCCCGTCGAAGCGGCGCACGAAGCGATTCGCGCCGGTGCGACCGGCATTACGGCCCATTTGCGCGAGGACCGCCGGCATATTCAAGACGACGACATTTTCCGTCTGAAAAAAGAATTGAAGGCGCCGTTGAATATGGAAATGGCGGCGACCGCTGAGATCATCGGTATCGCAGCGGACGTGAAACCCGCGTGGGTTTGTTTGGTGCCTGAGAAAAGATTGGAGCGCACAACCGAAGGCGGGTTGGATATGGTACGCGATGCCCGCGCATTGGCCGCGGCCGTGAAGCGGTTGAAACCGAATGGGACGCGCGTGTCGATGTTCATCGAGCCGACGCTCGAGTCGGTTGAGGCGTCGAAAGCGATCGGCGCCGATGCGGTCGAGTTGCATACGGGCTTGTACGCAAAATTTTTTAAGTCGAAAGACGCGCGGTTGAGTGAAGAAATGGATCGGATCAAGCGCGCGGCCGCGAAAGCGGCGGAAGTGGGATTGGTCGTCAACGCCGGACACGGCATCGACTATGCAAATATTTCAAAGCTCATGTCGATTTATTCGTTTCATGAGTTAAATATAGGGTATGCGATCATTGCGCGGGCGCTGTTCGTCGGCCTGGCGCAGGCGGTCAAGGAAATGAAAGAGAGGATGAAATAGTCATGTGTGGAATTCTTGGGTATGTGGGCGGTTTGAACGCCACGAACGTTTTGGTCGAGGGACTACGGAAACTCGAATATCGCGGTTACGACTCGGCCGGCGTGGCCGTGTTGGCCGAAAAAGGTTTTGAACTTCGCCGCTCGGTCGGTAAGCTTTCGGAACTTGAAGCGCTGCTGCAAAAGCAACCGCTCTCGGGGCATCTCGGCGTCGGCCACACGCGTTGGGCCACCCACGGCGCGCCGACTGAAGACAACGCTCATCCGCACACCGACGATTCTGGAAAGATCATCGTCGTCCACAACGGCATCATCGAAAATTACATTTCTTTGAAAGACAAGCTCGTTAAAGAGGGTTGCAAATTCAAATCTCAGACCGACACCGAAGTGGTCAGCCATTTGATCGGAAGCCATTTGAAACAAGGCGTCAAAGGCAAAGTCGAAAAATCGGCGTTCATTAAAGCGGTCCGCGCCGCGTTGAACGATATTAAGGGTACGTTCGCGCTCGGCATCGTTTGCGCGGATCTGCCGGACCTTGTGATCGGCGCGCGACGCGATTGTCCGCTCATCGTCGGTCTAAGCGAAAAACAAAATTTCCTCGCGTCCGACGTGCCTGCGATCATGTCTTATACGCGCGACGTGATTTTCCTCGAAGACGGCGACTTGGCCGTTTTGACGCGGGATAACGTTGAATTCTTTGACGCGAACGATCAGAAAGTGGTTCGCAAAGTCCACAAGATCGCGTGGGATCCGGTGCAGGCCGAAAAAGCCGGTTACAAGCATTTCATGTTGAAAGAAATCCATGAACAGCCGCGTATCGTCGAAAATACGTTGCTCGGCCGCCTTGATACGCACACCGGCGACGTGGTGTTGAGCGAATTGGCGGGCATCGACGTTAAGGGGATTTCACGCGTGCGTTTTATCGCGTGTGGCACCTCGTGGCACGCATCGCTGGTCGGCAGCTATTTGATTGAGAAATATACGGGCATCCCGTGCCAGGTGGATATCGCGTCGGAATTCCGTTATCGGGATCCAATCGTCGAGCCCGGTACGTTGATCGTTGCCGTATCCCAGTCCGGCGAAACTGCTGACACGCTGGCCGCCATCCGTCTTGCGAAGAAGAAGGGCGCGAAAGTGCTCGGCATCGCGAACGTGGTCGGTTCGTCGTTGACGCGCGATGCGGACGCGTCATTCCTCACGCATTGCGGTCCGGAAATCGGCGTCGCTTCGACGAAAGCATTCATGGGCCAGCTCGTGGCCATGCACTTGTTGACCTCGCATTTGGCGCGCTTGCGCAAATTCATCCCGGCGCCGCAGTTGACCGCGATGTCGAAGAACCTCGTGCACTTGTCGCAATGGATAACCGAGACGCTTGAATGCGAAGCGCGCGCTACCGAGGTGGCGAAGAAATATTTCCGACGGAAGAACTTCCTGTATTTGGGCCGCAACGTGAATTATCCGGTCGCATTGGAAGGCGCGTTGAAGCTCAAAGAAATTTCCTACATCCACGCCGAAGGTTATCCGGCTGGTGAGATGAAGCACGGACCGATCGCGTTGATCGACGAAAACGTGCCGGTCGTCGCGGTCGTCACGAAGTCAACCGTTTACGACAAGATGATTTCGAACGTCGAAGAGGCGCGCAGTCGCGGCGCCGACGTGATCGCGATCGCCACGAAAGGCGATACGTTAATCGAGAAAAAGGCCGCCGACACGATTTTCGTGCCCGAAGTGCCGGAAGATTTGAGCCCGCTGATCAGCGTTATCCCGCTGCAGATTTTGGCTTATCAAATCGCGGTGTTTTTGGGATGCGACGTCGATCAGCCGAGAAATCTTGCGAAGAGCGTGACCGTCGAGTAAAAATTTCGCCGGAATTTGTTATCATCCGGCCTGTTTCAAGTAGCACCCTTATCAAGAGTGGCGGAGGGATTGGCCCTGCGAAGCCACGGCAACGGTTCGAAAAACTCGAATGCGTGCCAAAGCCAAAACCCGCCCAGCGGGACCGATAAGAGGAACGTTGACCCCAGATGGCGACGCCCTCTGGGGTTTTTGTATTTAAAGGAAATGAAAATGAGCGGAACGAAAATAAAGGGACTTAAATGTAAGGAATGCTCGCGCATCTTCGAAGCGCGCGCGCTCCATGTTTGTGAATTTTGTTTCGGTCCGCTCGAAGTTGATTACAACTACGATTTGATTCAGAAAACCGTTACGCGCGGATCCATCGAGGCGGGGCCTCAGTCCTTGTGGCGATATTGGGGTTTGTTGCCGGTTGAATCGCACGACATCATCACGCTTCAGGAAGGCATGACGCCGTTGATTCACGCGAAAAATCTCGGCGCGAAACTCGGGCTTAAAAAGCTTTACATCAAAAACGATACGGTCAATCCGACATTCTCCTTTAAAGATCGCGTGGTTAGCGTTGCGCTTACCCGCGCGCGCGAATTGGGATTTAAAACTGTCGCCTGCGCATCGACCGGCAATTTGGCCGGGGCCGTTTCCGCCTACGGAGCGGTCGCCGATCTCAAACGTTTTGTTTTCATTCCAGCCGATCTCGAAGAAGGGAAAGTGGTCGGTGCCGGTGTTTATAATCCGATCATCATTGCGATTCAAGGCACCTATGACGAAGTAAACCGGCTTTGTTCCGAAGTGGCCGATGCGTTTAAATGGGCATTCGTGAATGTGAATATCCGACCTTATTATGCCGAAGGTTCGAAGACGCTCGGATTTGAAGTGGCCGAACAACTTGGATGGCGCGCGCCGGATCAGGTCGTCGTGCCCGCCGCCTCCGGTTCCTTGCTCACAAAAATTTATAAAGGACTCAAGGAATTTGAACAGTTGGGGCTTATCGCGAAACACAACACGAGGATGAATTGCGCGCAAGCGTCTGGTTGCGGTCCGATTTCGACGGCCATTCAAGAAAATACCGACATGATTCGCCCCGTGCGTCCGAAAACCATCGCAAAGTCATTGGCGATCGGCAATCCGGCTGACGGTGTCTATGCGTCGCAGCTCGTGATGAAGACCGGCGGCCAAGGCGTGCTCGTGTCGGATGAAGAAATTGTCGAAGGCATCAAACTGCTCGCGTCAACCGAAGGCATTTTTACCGAAACCGCCGGGGGCGTGACGGTCGCTTCCTTGAAACGCTTGGTTCAAACTGGTAAAGTCGCTGCCGATGACGTCACGGTTGTGTACGTCACAGGCAACGGCCTTAAGACGTTGGACGCTGTTCAAGGGAAAGTCAGCAGACCGCATGTGATTCCCGCCCGACTGCAAGATTTCCGGGCCCTTTACGATAGTCTGCAGAACCAAGTGCCAGCGCAAGTCCCTGTCTAATTTAGGAGGATTTAATGCCCGCGAAAGTTCGTATCCCGGCGCCGCTTCGAAAACTTACCAATGACCAAGCCGTAGTAGAAGTTCAAGGAAAAACGGTTCAAGAAGTTCTTGCCGGCCTCGATAAGAGTTACCCCGGTTTGAAAGAGCGTATTTGCGATGAATCGGGCCAAATCCGTCGCTTTGTGAACATTTTTGTTAACGGTGAAGATATTCGCTTTAAAGACGGCCCGAATACGGCCATTACCGACGGTGCCGAGGTGTCGATCATTCCCGCTATAGCCGGCGGAGCGTTTTGATCGATCTTCTTTACAATCGCCTCTTGAAATCAAGCTGTTTTCAAGGCAAACTGGATGTATGAAAGAGGCATTGAATTTAACGTTTCCAGCCAATTTGATTAAAGAACCCGTGATTCACCGGATGTCTAAAAAGTTTGACGTTGTTTTCAATCTTCGTCGTGCGAAGATCACCGATAAAATCGGTGAAATCGTGTTGGAACTCGAAGGCCAAGACGATGCGATTCGTAAAGCCGAAGAATGGTTAAAAGAACAAGGGCTTAAGGTGCAACCGATTACGAAAGACACGATTGAGAGCTAACCCGCAGCACCCGATTTTATGACGACCGACGTACTGGTTCTTAATCGAAGCTTCTTCGCAATACAGGTCATCGACTGGCGTCGCGCGCTGAGTTTGGTTTACTTGGATCATGCACGCGTTGTCGACGAGGATTACAAAACCTACACGTTCGAAGATTGGCGTGAATTGTCTTCTGAAATCATCGCGAATCCTTCCGGATACGTAAACACGCCTTCGTTTAAAATCGCAATCCCCGACGTCATCACTCTCCGTTATTTTGACGGTTTGCCGAAATCCGAAGTAAAATTCACACGTCGCAATATTTACGAGCACTACAATTACAAGTGTGCGTATTGCGGCATAAAATTTACGTCGAACGAATTGAATTTGGAGCATGTGATTCCGCGCAGTCGCGGCGGCAAGACCGATTGGTCGAATGTCGTCACTACGTGCATTCCGTGCAATTTAAAGAAAGGCAGCCGTTTGCCGCACGAAGCCAATATGAAATTGTTGGTTCGTCCGAGCAATCCGAAATGGAGCGGTACCTCGGCGATCGCGTTTCGGCCCGGATTTAAAATCCGCGCTTCGTGGCAGCGATTCGTCGATAACGTTTACTGGAATACGGAACTCGACCCGCAGTAGCAAGGGGTATAGATGTTGAAACGCTCGGTCTTCTTACTCATTTCACTTACGCTTTCTTTGCCGTCCCCTTCTTTCGCCGCCGCTCGTCGTCCTCCTGGGATTGATGCCGTCGAAGCGGTCAGTTATTTGCCTCGCGTCGAAAAAATGGCCGATCGCTATCGACTTACGATTCAGTCCCCTGAACCTCTTCCGCATTACCTCATTGAAAAAACGCCGAAGAAAGTTTGGTTGCGGCTCGTGAAGCCCTCGGCGGATTCCACCCAAGTGCTCGAGGGCGATAGCGTGATCCGTGAAGTACGCCTTGTTCACCGTCAGTATTCGGCGGATATGATCGTAAAGCTTGGCGATGACGCGGTTTCCAACGACGTTTATTTCGATGACGGTAAGAAAAATATTGTTGTCGACGTTTTTACCTCCGACCGAATTTCGAGGGAAATCGCTTCTGCCACGCCGGAAGCGGCTGAACGGCCTGTTTTGAGAGACCGAAAGGCCGCGCATCACACGCGCGTGCATCCAAAGAAAACCGTGGCGAAAAAGACACCGGCGACCTCGACGCCAGTCGTGGTTGCCGCGGTCGTGTCGAATCCGCCGGCTGCCGTTCTCAAGCCGGTGGAGCCGCTGCCAGCGGTCTCCGTTCCGGCCGTTGCGCCGGTGAAACGTTCGGCTCGCAGCGAACAATTGATCGTTATCGATGCGGGACACGGCGGTATGGACTCGGGTGCGATCGGTACGCGCGGGACATTGGAGAAAGATCTAAATTTGCAATTCGCGCAAGCGCTCGCAAAAGAGCTTTCGAAGGAAAAAAATGTTCGCGTTATTATGACGCGCAACAAAGACGAATTCATTCCGCTGCAGGAACGCACGCGCATCGCCAACGAGGCGGGCGCCGATTTGTTCGTGTCGATTCATTGCAACTCTTCGCTTTCGCCGAAACAAATTGGATTTGAGACTTACTATCTTTCGCCGGACGCAACGGACAAGGCCGCTGCTGCGGTGGCGCGTTTGGAAAACTCGGTGGTCGCGCTTGAAACCAAAGGA
>CAYXDS010000115.1:0-8560 GCA_964463805.1 uncultured Elusimicrobia bacterium
GAAGCCCCTCCCAAGATGAGAACTCCTCCAGGGTTAAACCTGGCTAAAGACCTCCAGAAGACTACTGGTTTGATAGGCTGGGAGTGGAAGCCTAGTAATAGGTGAAGCTTACCAGTACTAATCGGTCGTGTAACTTAGCCGTATTAATGAATATTTCCTTCGTGCATATATATCTGTGTCACGAAGGCCTATTTGACGCTTATTAATTTTTTTCCATTTTCAGAGGGACGAATGCTGGTGGTAATTCCGAAGAGGTCACACCCGTTCCCATTCCGAACACGGCAGTTAAGCTCTTGAGGGTCGATGGTACTTGTACCGCAAGGTGCCGGAAGAGTAGATCGCTGCCAGCATTGGTTCCTCTCGACATGAAAAAACAACTCGTGAATAAATGTTATCGAGCGGTGACGCTCGTTCTATGTTTATTTGGGAGTTGTTTCGTCGTCCAGGCGAGCGAAATTGGTTCATCGGCCGATATCAGTGAGTCTAAGTCGTGGGGCATTTCAGTTTTTGGAACTGAGTCGAAAATTGAACCAAAAGTTAAAGCGTCAGGGACGGATCTGATTTCGGTTCCAACAACGGGCGGATCGGCTTCATTGTTTTCAAGTTCTGACGCAGAAATAAAGATGGAGCAACAGTCGTCTGCTCTTGTCGCAAAAGTTGAATTTCGGCCAGGCGACGCTTTGAAGTACAGATTTAAAGTTGGGCAAATTCGGGAATTTGATTTGGAATTCTCGTCAGGAAGTCAGACAAATAAGTTACAGTCCACAAAAGATGGTTTATTGTGGGGTTTTGGTGTGTCGGGAAGTTTTGCACCGGGTTCGATTGTCAGCACAGCCGTAGGTTGGGATTTGAGTTATACGCGGACCGACGTTGACTTAGATCGATTTGAGGGTGGCCCGGTTGTTTACGCATCAAACGAAAGTTTTCGACAGGAAGAGTATCAGGGCAGTATCAGTTGCAGTCGACGCTGGAAGATGATTGATCCGTACATTGGTTTAAAGGTGATGTACGTGATAAGCCGACTGCAAGACGATGAGACGAAAGAACGCGTGAGCGGAAAGACCAGTTTCGTTAGCCCATTCGCTGGAGTGCAGTGGCTCTTTGCGGATCGAGAGAGTTTTGTTGTCGAAGGATCGTTGGTTGGAGAAAAATCTCTGACTGCTGGTTTTAAAATGCAATTTTGATTTCGAGGAAAATGTATGGCGAATGCAATTAAAGATAAACAAGTAACGAATCTAACGGAAGAATTGAAAACTTCAAAGCATATTGTGGTGACCGAATATCAAGGAATGACCGCTGAAGAATTCATTGCTTTGCGTGCGGCGCTTCGGCCGTTCGGCACGAAATATAAAGTTGTTAAAAATCGGCTTGCTAAAATTTCACTTGAAGCATCGGGCTTCAGCGATCTCAAAGAGAAAATGAAAGGTCCTTCGGCCATTGCCTATCATGGCGATGACGGCGCTTCAATTGTTAAGGCGTTGTTCAAATTCAGCGAAGGCCACACGAATTTTAAAGTTAAAGCCGGACGCCTTTTTGGAATCACCGCGGATCTGAAAAACCTGAAAGCGATGGCGGACTTGCCGTCGCGAGAAGTTCTGTTGGCCACTCTTTTGGCTCGTATGAATGGCCCTCTAACCAACCTCGTAACCATCATGAACGAACCGTTGCGTTCGCTTCATGCCGCGCTCAGCGCCGTCTCAAAGAAAAAAGAAACAAAGGCAGCATAATTTTCAAATCATAATGACCGTTCGTCTAGGCGGATGGTCGCTATTGCACAAATCCGCCGCAGGCGGAACCATGCGCTTTAGTTGATATTAAGTGGAGGAACAAAATGGCACAAGTAACCGTTGAAGACTTCGTCGAATCGCTTGAGAAATGGACGATTCTCGACATCAGCAAAGCTGTTAAGTCGATCGAAGAAAAGTATGGAATTTCCGCTGCGCCTGTCGCTGTGGCCGCCGCTCCGGGTGCCGCTGCCGCCGGTGGAGGCGCTGCCGCCGAAGAGAAAACCGAGTTTACGGTTATGTTGACCGGCGCAGGTGCGAACAAAATCCAAGTAATTAAAGTGGTTCGTGAGCTCACGGGTCTCGGCCTCAAAGAAGCGAAAGACCTCGTCGAAGGCGCTCCGAAACCGGTGAAAGAGAACGTCGATAAGAAAACCGCCGAAGAACTGAAAAAGAAACTCGTTGAATCCGGCGCGACTGTCGAAATTAAATAAAAAACTTAGAACGTAGCATGAGCATTGGATCAAGGAGTCAATATTAATGGCTTCCTTGATCCAGTGCTATTTTCAATTTTCCCATGCCAATCTGGAGGCGTTAACTTGAAAAAGACATCGTTTGCTCGAATTAAGCCGGTCATTGATATACCGCAGTTGCTCGAGATGCAACGGGCGTCTTATCGCGAATTTTTACAGTCTGACGTTCCGGTCAAAGAACGCAAAATCCAGGGACTTCAATCTTCGTTCGCCGATATCTATCCAATTTTAAATTCCGATGAGAGCCTCGCGCTCGAATTCGTGCAATTCAACCTGGGCACGCCGAAATACACGATCGAAGAAGCCATCGACAAAGATGCGACATTCGCGGCCCCATTGAAAGCGGTCATGCGATTGGTTCATCGCCAGCCGTCGGGCAAGCCGAAAGTTTTGACCGAACAAGAAGTTTATTTGTGCGAATTGCCTTTGATGACCGAGACCGCGTCATTCGTCATTAACGGTGCGGAGCGTGTGGTCGTTAGCCAGCTGCACCGTTCGCCTGGTGTTATCTTCGAAGAAGACGAAGAGAAAAATATTTCATCGTACGGTAAAAATTTATTTTTCGCGCGCATCATTCCGTATCGCGGCGCGTGGGTCGAATTCGAATTCGATTTGAACAACGCGATTTACGTGCGCATCGATAAGAAGCGCAAATTCCCGGCGACAACGCTTCTGCGTGCGGCCGGCATTGAAACGAACGCGCAAATCCTCGAATTGTTCTATGACACCGAAGTATTGCCGGTTGATAGCGGCAATCTCGCGGGCCGCGTGCTCGCCGACGATGTCGTTGAGAACGAAACTGGTGAAGTGTTGCTCGAAGCGAATGCCGAAATTTCAAAAGAAGCGGCGCTGCGTTTCCAAGAAAAGAAAATTAAATCGGTGAAAGTTATCGTAACCGATCCGGCATTGAACGATGTTGCGATCCGCAACACGCTGTTGAAAGATCCGGTTCGCAGCCGCAAAGAAGCGATCCATACGATCTATCGCGTGGTCCGCTCCCAAGAGTTCATTGTTCCAGAACAAGCTGAAAACTACCTCGATACTCTTCTTTTTAAATCCATCCGCCATTACGACTTCACGAAGGTCGGACGTTTCAAAATCAACCGCAAGCTGTTGCCGCTCTACTCGAACCTGCTGAAGAAAAAAGGTTTCGGTTTTGAAATTCCGTCGGAGCGCCGTCGCACGTTGAGCATCGAAGACATCATCGTGACGCTGCAATACGTGATCGCGTTGAACAACGGCCAAACGTCGATCAAAGCCGGCGACGATCAGATTAAAGTCGAAGTGGACGACATCGACCATCTTGGAAACCGCCGCGTTCGCGGCGTGGGCGAATTGCTCGAGAATCAAATCCGCATGGGCTTGGCGCAAATGTCCCGTATGGCGCGTGATCGCATGAATCTGCAAGACGAACCGAATCCGACGCCTCGCTCCGTATTGAATACGGCGCCGGTCGCCGCTGCGGTTCGCAAATTCTTCGGATCGAGCCAGTTATCCCAATTCATGGATCAAACGAATCCGCTCTCTGAACTTACGCACAAACGCCGCATGTCGGCGCTTGGTCCGGGCGGTTTGCATCGCAAACGCGCGGGCTTTGAAGTGCGCGACGTTCATCACACGCACTACGGTCGTATTTGCCCGATCGAAACGCCGGAAGGTCCGAACATCGGTCTCATCACCTCGCTCGCATGCTACGCGCGCATCAACCAGTACGGTCTCATCGAGTCGCCGTACCGCGCCGTGAAAAAAGGCGACGTGTCGGCCGACGTTGAATATTTGACCGCCGACAAAGAAGACGATTACACGGTTGCGCAAGCGAACGCACAGATCGATAAGAACGGAAAATTCCAAAGCGAACTCGTTGCTTGCCGTTTCCGCGGCGACTTTCCACAAAAGAATCCGAATGACATTAATTTTATGGACATCTCGCCGGCGCAGGTGGTTTCGATCTCGACCGCGTTGATTCCATTCCTTGAACACGATGACGCTAACCGCGCTCTCATGGGTTCGAACATGCAACGCCAAGCGGTTCCGTTGCTGGTTCCCGAAGCGCCGTTCGTGGCGACCGGTATTGAAGCGGCTGTGGCCCAAGACTCGGGCGCCGCTCTGACCGCGAAACACGCCGGTGTCGTCGCTTCCGTGTGGAGCGACCAAGTGGCCGTTTACACCGATGACGGTGATGTCGACGTTTATAAATTACGCAAATACGCGCGTTCGAACCAAGACACGTGCGTGAACCAAATCCCCTACGCGAAAGTCGGCGATCGTCTGAAAAAAGGCGACGTGATCTGCGACGGTCCTTCGACTGAGCGCGGCGAGCTCGCGCTCGGCAAGAACTTGGTCGTCGCGTTCATGCCGTGGGAAGGCTACAACTTCGAAGACGCGATCCTGTTGAACGAAAAACTCGTGCGCGAAGACATGTTTACCTCGATTCACATTTCCGAATTCCAAATCGAAGCTCGCGACACGAAACTCGGCGCCGAAGAAATCACGCGCGACATTCCGAACGTGGGCGCTGATGCGTTGATCAACTTGGACGAGAACGGCATCATCCGTTCGGGCGCTGAAGTCGGCCCGGGCGATATTCTCGTCGGCAAAGTGGCGCCCAAAGGCGAACAGCAAATCACTCCGGAAGAGCGTTTGTTGAAAGTGATCTTCGGTAAGAAAGCCGAAGATGTGATGGACGCGTCCTTGCGCGTTCCGCCGGGCATCCGCGGAAAAATCATCGCGACGCGTTCGTTTATCCGCAAAGAGAAATTGAGCAAGAAAGAAGAAAACAAGCGGATGAAGGATATCGAAACCGAACTCGAGGCGAAACTCGAATGGATTCGCGAGCAACGTAAGCAGCACGTGGCGCGCGCGGACGAAGAGCTTGATGCGAAGAAAATCACCGCGAAGCAAGCGGCCGATCAAAAAGATATGGCCAAAGCGCTCGGACAAAAACTTGAATCCGATGCGCGTCTCGAAGCGGCTCGTCTCAAAGAAAATTTAAAGAACGGCGACGAACTGCCGGTCACCGTGAACCGTGTTGTAAAAGTGTTCATCGGCATGAAGCGCAAAGTGCAGGTCGGTGACAAATTGGCCGGTCGTCACGGAAACAAAGGTGTGGTTGCGCGCGTGATGCGACCCGAAGACATGCCATACATGGCGGACGGAACCCCGGTCGACGTGGTGCTTTCACCGCTCGGCGTGCCGTCGCGTATGAACGTCGGTCAATTGCTCGAAGTTATGTTGGGCTGGGCCGGTAAAACGTTGAACACGCAGATGATCACGCCGGTCTTCGACGGCGCGAAAGAGGAACAAATCCTCGGCGCGGTCCGCGAAGCGAAAGAAAGCTTATTGAAGTCCGGCGTTCGCGAAGACTTCTTGCCCGGCGATTATTGCGATATGACGCTTTACGACGGTCGCACTGGCGAAGCGTTCAGCGAAAAAGTCACAGTCGGCGTCATGTACATGTTGAAACTCGCGCACATGGTCGAAGACAAAATCCATGCGCGTTCCACGGGCCCGTACTCGTTGATCACGCGTCAGCCGCTCGGCGGCAAAGCGCAGTTCGGTGGACAACGGTTCGGTGAAATGGAAGTGTGGGCGATCGAAGGTTACGGCGCCGCGCACATCCTGCAAGAATTCTTGACCGTTAAATCCGACGACGCGAACGGCCGTACGAAAATGTACGAAGCGATCATTCGCGGCGAATCGGTAACGGAACCGGGCATCCCGGAGTCGTTCAAAGTGTTGGTGCGTGAATTACAATCGTTGGGTGTGAATGTGGAGCTGCTACGTCAGAAAGACGGAACGTCGACGCAAGCGTTGGACCTCACCGATGAAACAGCGAAAGAGCCGGAAGCGCCCGCTATCAGCGGAATTGCGAAGGAGAAGGAATAATCCATGGATACAATGTTAGCCATCGATAAGAAAAAAGATCTTCCGCGGGCCGGCAAAAAGAAAGGCGTGCCGACCGTAAACTTCAGCGACTTCGACTCGATTCGTTTGTCGGTCGCAAGCCCCGAAGAAATTCGGTCGTGGTCGCACGGCGAAGTTCGTAAACCGGAAACCATCAACTACCGTACGTTCAAACCTGAGCGCGACGGTTTGTTCTGCGAGCGCATATTCGGCCCGGTTCGTGACTGGGAGTGCGCGTGCGGCAAATACAAATACATCAAATATAAAGGAACCGTCTGCGATCGTTGCGGCGTCGAAGTAACCGAAGCGAAAGTGCGCCGCGAGCGCATGGGTTCGATCGAACTCGCGGTGCCGGTGGCGCACGTGTGGTACTTGCGCAAGGCGCCGTCGCGTATCGGCAGCTTGCTCGGCATCCGTCTGACCGACCTCGAGAAAATTGTTTATTACGCGAGGTTCGTCGTGCTTGAAGATGTGAAAGGCGAAGACGGAAAAGTGAAATACCCGTCGCGTACGTTGTTAACCGACGAGGAATATCACAAAGTTCGCCAAGAGTACGGCGACAAAGTGAAAGTAGGCATTGGCGCCGACGCGATCCGTCAGTTGCTCGAGAAAATCGACCTGCCCGGCGAAGTGAAATATATTCGCGAACGCTTCAAAAACATCGAGTCCGAAGCGGAGCGCAACAAATTGATCAAACGTCTTCGCATCGTCGAAGGCTTCCTGCACTCGAAGAGCCGTCCGGAATGGATGGTGTTGACGGTGTTGCCGGTGATTCCGCCGGATCTGCGCCCACTCGTTCCGCTCGAAGGCGGCCGTTTCGCGACGTCCGACTTGAATGACTTGTACCGCCGCATCATCAACCGCAACAACCGTCTCAAACACATCGAGTCGTTGCGCGCTCCCGAAGTGATGATCCACAATGAAAAACGCTTGCTGCAAGAAGCGGTCGACGCGCTGATCGAAAACGGCGCGCGCGGCAAAGTGGTGGTCGGAGCCGGAGGACGTCCGCTCAAATCTCTTTCCGATATTCTCAAAGGCAAACAAGGCCGTTTCCGTCAGAACTTGCTCGGTAAACGCGTGGACTATTCGGGTCGCTCGGTCATCGTCGTGGGCCCCAACTTGAAGATGCACCAATGCGGTCTGCCGAAAGAAATGGCGCTCGAACTTTTTAAGCCGTTCATCATTCGTGAGCTCATGAAACGCGAGAGCATTACGTTGAAAGCGGCGAAGCGCATGCTCGAACGCGTGAAACCCGAAATCTGGGACATTCTCGAGCAAGTGACGAAAGACCTTCCGATTCTATTGAACCGCGCTCCTACGCTGCACCGTCTCGGCGTGCAGGCGTTCATGCCGGTATTAATCGAAGGTAAATCCATTCAATTGCACCCGCTGACGTGCTCGGCGTTCAACGCGGACTTTGACGGAGACCAAATGGCCGTCCACGTTCCGTTATCAATAGAAGCGCAGCTCGAAGCGAAACTGCTCATGCTTGCGTCGAACAATATTCTCTCGCCGGCGTCCGGTAAACCAATCGCGTTGCCGTCGCAGGACATGATTCTCGGCATCGCGTACATGACGAAGATGAAACGCGGCGTCGAAGGCGAAGGTCGTTTCTATGCGACGCGCGAAGAAGTGACGTCCGCTTATCAGAACGGCACGACCTCGCTGCACGCGCGCATCAAAGTGGCCGGCATCAATAAACTCATCGAAGAAGGCCTCTCTGAAGCGGATCAACGCGATCCGGAGAAATGGAATTCTTGGACGACCGCCGGTCGCGTGATTTTCAACGACATCGTCCCGCCGGAAATGGGCTATGTCGACGTGAACATCACGAAGAAAGAAATTTCAAAGCTCGTCGATCGCTGCTACCGTGAACTCGGCGCGTACCGTACCTCGACGTTTCTTGACCAGATCAAGAAACTCGGTTACACGTACGCAACGAAAGCCGGTATCTCGATCTCGGTGCAGGACTTCCACGTTCCGACGCAGAAAGTCGAGATCGTGTCGAAGGCGTTGCTGACCGTCAAAGAAATTGCGAAGCAAGCGAAGATGGGTATCATCACCGACTCCGAGCGTTACAACAAAATTATCGACCTCTGGACTCATGTGACCGACTCGATCGCCGACCACATGTTTGACCAGATGCAAAAACAAGAGACCACGACGTTGAAACCCGGTGCGAAGAAATTTAACCCGGTGTTTTTGATGGCCGACTCGGGTGCCCGCGGAAGCCGTCAACAAATCCGCCAGCTCGGCGGTATGCGCGGTCTCATGCAGAAACCGCAGAAGAAACTGACCGGTGCCGTCGGTGAAATTATCGAAAGTCCCGTCATCTCGAATTTCCGAGAAGGTCTTTCGGTTCTCGAATACTTCATCTCTTCGCACGGTGCTCGTAAGGGT
>CAYXDS010000116.1:0-8463 GCA_964463805.1 uncultured Elusimicrobia bacterium
TCGGCCAATGTTTCGTGAACACTCGCCGGCGTTAGCCCTTCTTTTGATCCGTAACTGTAATTCCACGTAAGAACATTATGCATGTGCTCATGCACAACGATTCCGAGAAACACCGCCATTTTGTCTTTCGGATCGAACTTCGCGATCAGTTTTTCTCCGAAACGGTAATTCGAACGACAATTTGCATAGTGATAGGAGTATTCGGCTTTGGTGGCTTGCCGTGCCATTGAGATCAATGCGCTTACGTCCAAATCGTATCGATCGTTCATCCAAATTAGCGTAGATGACAGATAGGCGCCCAGCAATTCCGCCTGCATGAATGGATCGTTGCGCAGATTTTCGAACAGCTGTTGATCCGGTGAATGCAACGCGTTCTCAAGGAAGCTTGAACTTACTCCGCGTAGGTTGTCTATGGCGGCTCTCAATTCAACCTCGTCGGCCGCTTTCAATTGAGCCGCCCACAAAATAAACACATACAAGTGCGCTTCAGGTTTAAGCTTGGGATTTTCCAGTTGCGCTTTCAGCCATGCGCGGTCTGATCGGTGTTTTGAATATTCAAACATGTATCCGAAAGAACTCTCATCCAGGGTTGAAATGTGGCCCGCTAAAATCATTTCCTTCAGAGCCTGCCCCGCGAGTTTCCGAGCGCTTATCGGGAAACCTTCGTTACGACTCGCGCCATAAAAAAACTTGATAAACCGATCAAACGTTTCCGGTGCCACCTCTCGCTGCAAGGCCAGTAATGAGGAAATAATATTTTCGACCACGCGCTTTTCATATTTCGGCTGATCGTTGCCCGATTGCAACGCCAGTGATGCGTCTGATTTCCCAATGATATTCAGGAGAAGTCGTGCGGCTTCGGGAGCATCTTCCGTCACAATCTCGGCGAAAGCGGAGGACAAAATTTGCTGCAACGATGGATTGTTCAGCTCCCATCCCGAATAAGGCGGCACGATATTCCATCGGCCCTCTTTCAAGTAACGCTTAAAGAGAGATGCCAACGGACGGGTATTCTCTCCATTTCGTGCAAACGCATCGATCGCCGCGAAAAAATCTGGATTACCAACTTCTCCATACATCGAATCCATATCTCGCATTACTTCGGCCATCCGTGCGTAAAGCGGATGTTGTTTCAATAGAAAGAGTGGCAGCGGGTCTTTTCTTTCCTCATAAACCAGCAGCCATCGACCGAAATTCTCAACGGAAATACCTTCTTTCAATCCCAACTGGCGTGCTTCATTTTTGTATGTCTCGTATTGTGCGAGACCGTTTTCGATTGCTCTGTAGTCATGTTCGACCAGATACCAATACGCGTCTACCCAGTCCGGGCCGATGGACTCTTTCGATCCAAATCGCTCATTTAACTCCCGAAATTCGCGGGTGTAATAAAATCTGATCGCCCGCAATTGCGCCACACGATCTTCCAGTTCCGTCTCCGGATTGACATGGATATCCGAACGACCGAATTCCACACCGAAGAGCCAAGCAATCGCATGAGATCCGACGGCGACGCTTGCATCAAAAATCAGTTTCGGATCACGTTTCTCCAAAGGTTTCGCAAAAGCAGACCAAGCGCCCCATTGGGAAGAGAGAGAGTTGAATTCATCTTCGCCCAGAGGCGTCAAACCCCACGCCTCGCATTTAGCCACGTAGGCCGAATAATCGAGGGATTCGTACGCCGGGCCAGAGTCGGGCGCCAATAAAGGCAATCCTAATTTCGCTGACACTCGGTTGAAGAACGCATGCGGCAGAATCGTCGCTGCGGCGCCAAGAAAGAGACGAATGAAAAGTTCAACCGTTTGGTGATCAACAGGAAGGAAACCGCTGGTGAGCGTGAAAACGACATAGAAAGGAATGAAGATGTAGAAAATTGTGCCGAACGCGCGATGAAGAATGTTGTTGACGAAAACATTTTTGAACCACGAAGGTGGGCCGGTTGATGGAGCCGCTTTGAACAAATCGTGCGAAATTAAAAATATGATCATACCCATGAGGATTGAAATTATCGCGTTCGAGGAAATCCCGAACAACACTCCGGAAAGACCCAAAATAAATCCCGCTTCAAATAACGGCGCGCCGTACCATTTCGTTTGGTAGCGCGTGAGCGCTTGGTCGTAGGTTTCCCCGGAGCGTTGCCACCACCAATTGATGAACGTGTTATAGAACCAACGAATCGTCAGCGCGTTGGCCGTCGGTTGTGAAGAGAAATACGGACGAAGATTAAAGTGTTGGAAATATCGCGCGTCGAATAAAATTTGCGGCAGCATTGCCAACTGGGTTTGAGTCGCTGGGTCCCAGACCGTTAACAGTTCGTTGTAGTGATTCACCACAATCAACCCGTCCAAGCTGTACCCGATTGATTTTATTGGATAATTTTTGAAGTTTGTCTGGATGTAATGCATTTGATTCGAATCGGCGTCCCATAACATGATCATTCCATTTCGGGTTCCAAACGCTATTTGCTTTCCATCGCTTCTGTACGCCACCGCCATAGAAGCCGGCCAATTCTTTTTTTCACTCCCATCCAATCCGACCAAATAACTTCCGTCGGCGCTTCCAATCACAAACTCTTGCCCATTGGGATTAAATGCAACGGCCGCACAATGTGCATAACCGTCATGTCTTTGCTCCAAACCACCTACATTCCATATAGTAAAGCCGCTTTCATCCACACTGACGAGCTTTTTCCCGTTCGGACCAAAGGCGATCGCGGCGATTCTGTGAGGATCCGTAGCCATAGGAATCTGAATTTTTTTTCCGGTTGATAAATTCCATAAAGGACTTTGGATCATTCCATTTATGATGGCCAACGATTGACCATCCGGGCTGAACTCCAACAACTGAATATTCGGAATTAATCCTTTTAATGAAACCGGTTTTTCTGAATTCGATAGATTCCAAATCTGTGTCGCTCTTAAAAAACCGTCGGCTGTGGCGATTTGGGAACCGTCACTAGAATAAGCGATCGTGTGAGTTCCCGGAGCAAGAAGAGGGGTTGCTTTACCGGTCTTGATATCCATGCTCCACGCGGCGTCGCTCAAGTGTCCAAACATTACCGATCGTTGATCTTCGTCGATGGCAATGGCATCGAGCGGAATGTTGGCCGTCGTTTTCTCATCAAACGTTTTCTGGTCGATGTCCCATAGGCCCCACTTCATGGACTCAGTAGAGAAAACTTTTGCATATACAACCTGATTGTTTCTACCAGGCACAAAACCAACAGCTGAAATTGTTCCTTTTTTTTCGATAATTTTCTTTGGCTTACTGGACCACAAAGTCCAAATGCTGCCTTCAGGCTCAAGGTCCCACACTTCCATGCCTTCTGAGGTCCTCAAAGCCAAACGCTTGCCATCCTGACTAAGCGACTCCCCAAAAATGTATTTGCCATTTCCCTTCATTGACACCACAGAACCGCGCCAATTTCTTTTTTCGAGATCATAAATATTTACACTTTCGTATTCTGCCAATACGATTTTCTTTTTATCGGGGCTGATCAAAAGTCGGCTCATAAATGAGGTAGTGGAGAACGTTTTTGGCATATCGATCCGATGTAAGAGTTCTCCGGTAAAACGTCCCCACACCCATATTTGCCTGTCCACAATGGAAGCCACCAACGATCCATCGGCGCTCATTGCCATGTTTGTCGGCATTAAAGACGAGGCGAATTTGTGACTGGGGAACGTCGAGAGATTTGCGAGCGGTAAAAATTTAGGAAGCGCGAGTTGATCCAATGAAGGAAGGGCTGCCGCTAACCCTGTCTCCAACTTATTCTTGCTTTGCCGCAAATGCGCGAGTCCGTATTCCAATTTCGATATCAACTGCGAGAATCTCGGTCGCCACGTTGGATTGATGATGATGTTGCGCGCAACGAGCACGACTGAAACCAAATTTGGGTTATCGACGTCATCATCGATCCGATTGAGCAACTGTTGGGCCGCGCTTTCGACAATTTTTGTCACCGCGCTTTGCCCTTCCGGCAATCGAACCACCCGATTTAAGATATCGGCAACAACCGGTTTTTCTAACTGCTCGAGCAAAGCTCGTATGACTTCAGGTGATTTTTCGATTGCATCCATCCCTTCTTCACTGAAACTTATCTCGTGCAAAGTGCCTAACATCTGCGTCGACGTTGGGGTGGTAGAAAACAACTTTAAAAAAATGTTGGTCGCACTCTGTTGCGTTGCGCTGATTCCGAGCAGTCTTGTCGCAAGGAAAAGTCCGTTGGACCGCGTTTCGACTTGGTCGCTCCCCATCAAACGCCATGCCAGTTGCGGCAACTCTGGACTGGCGGTGAGTGGAATTTTTTCCAGGAACAGATTCATCGTCTCGCGCAAATCCTTATTTTCTCCGCTCGCAAGCTCCCGAATTTTTTTGACCGTGGAAGGACTCAAGCGCATTTGGTTCCACGCCCTCAGTTTGGGCAGATTTTTCAGAAGCTCCACGATCGCATCGGATTCGCTTTCGGCGTTCGTCTTCCGCTCCAACGTTCTTCCGGTCGCCCCCGGCTTTATTCCTGAGGCGAATTCCGTTGACCGTTTCAGCAAATCAAAAAGCATCGCGATATTTTCGTCCGACAACAATGGCGTGATTTCGTCGCCGACGAAAACCCCCGGGTTGCCCCTTATTCGGTAGTTTATTTGTTCAAACCCTTCCAACAAGTCCGTGGTATTCGCCTGCGTCCGCAACAGATGGACAAAACCGCTCACGCCGCGCTTAAATTCGTCGGCTTGTCGGCTTTTGAGATTCTTGAGAACCCGGTCACGCACATCCTCGGGAGACCGAAAAGAGATCATTCCAATTAGCAACCCTATGAGTGGTGACCCGAATTTCAACTTTTCAATCAAAGAAGGGCTGAACAAGTGGAATTGATTGAAAATCACTTTTAGCAGCATTATCAAAACCGGCAGATGAATCAACACGACGATTCCGACGACAACAGAAATGGCCAGCAGCGCGGCCAATGCCAGACGAAGACTGATATGTTTTTTAACACAGAGTTCTACGTGCATCGGCGTTTCAAACGCATCGACCTTCGAATGGTCGTTCGGCGTAACTTTCGCAGCCACAATCGTAGCTCCGCCCCTCACTCCTACGGAAACCATATCTTTACCCGAAAGGATTTGCTGTTCGGCCGCGAACCCAAGTCCGACTATTTGATCGCTCGCGACTTCCTGCGCGGCAATCTTCAGAAAAAGTTTCTCACCCTGAAACAACTTATCGAGCGGCGTCTTCTCGCGCGCGAACGCCGAGAGATAGGCGCTGCCTGTTCCGTCTGCAACTTTGGTGATTTTCGGGGAGACAACGACATACGCCCGTTTTTGTTTTCGGAACAGCTTTGTGATCTGCGGCGTATGGAAGCCTCCCGTCACTAGAACCGTCGACTTCTGACTGTGAATATTTTCCTGAAGGTTTTCGAGCATTTTTTCGCTGCGGATCTCGGCTTCTTCGTAAAACCTTTCGAACGGCGAAAGGTTTGGTCTATGGTCTATAGACAATGGACTATAGACCAGGGCCTTGTACTTCTCCCATTCTGGGGGTGTGAGGCTGAACTGGATTAATTTTTCGCTCAACGTCGCGTAGCGGCTCGCTTCGACCAAATCTTTCTGTTGCGGCGAGGTGGCGCGCTGCGCGAACGCGGCGGCTTCCATTTTTTCGAGCGACGCGAATAATTTTTCGGCGTTGATGCCGGCCGACAACAAAACGTATTGGATGTAAGCGTCGAACGACGGCGTTGCCTTCAACGAAATTCCTTTGCGCGCGCAAAGAGATCGCAGGTTTTCATAATAATCACCGAATCCGATTTGACCGAGCCGATAGGCCGCACTTTGTTCGATCAGCGCCGACATTTCTTTTTCCGTCAAAAGCTTTGTGAGCTTTTCGATCACGCGCGTCCGCTCGCGGTCCGCTTGCGAAAAGTCGAGCGAGGTTTCCATCTGATACGCTTCTATAAACCGGTCGATCACCAAATCACTCGGCGCGCCGAAACCCGCGAGTTTCGAGATGTACGCGCCGATCCCTATTGAGCCGCGATGATAAGCGGTAACCGCGTCATCGAGCGCGATGAGCTCGGTCGAAAAGATTTTCTTCTTTTGCTCGTTTAACGCGCGACGCAATTCTTCAAGGTTTTGCGCCGTTTGTTTTTCCAGGTTCCGTGTCGTCAAATAGGCGTCGACGTTTGCTCGATAATGAATTGGATCGTCGACGCCGATGAACATCGGGGGGTCGATCGCACTTGTAATTCCGACGAACGACGGCGCGGCCATCAAGTTTTCTTTTAAAAACGCATCGGCTACTTGGCGCGTGATCTTTTTATCGGGGAACGAACGATACGGTGCGAAATTCAGTCGGTCGAACACGCCCTCGAGCGCCACCGCATCAACCTTTTT
The DNA here is from genome assembly GCA_964463805.1 of uncultured Elusimicrobia bacterium. GTDB lineage: Bacteria > Elusimicrobiota > Elusimicrobia > F11 > F11 > JAJVIP01. The sequence goes on from CAYXDS010000116.1 coordinate 6,387, forward strand.
TTCATCGATCAACTGCTGGATCATCGCCGCAATATTCGCTTGCGCTTCCACGTTCATATGCACGTCTTGAATCAATACGATCGGCGCCTGTCCTCTGACTTCATAAACGTCTTGGACGGTACCGTTAGAGAACGAAATGATATTGGGGGTGGAAGGCCGGGTTGAAAGCGAGGCCAACGGATGGTTCAGCGCGGGCAATTGCGTCATCCATGGTTGCGGCAAAGCCGCCAGTTGTTGCGGTTTTTCGCGGCGCCGTTCGGCCCAGAAATTCGACTCGCGCATCGAACCAAATGCTACTTGAGAGACGAAGTAGAAAATCGCCAAGCTGCCACCGAAGATTTTTTTGAGGCGCGGGAGATGCATATCCTCATTATTGTGACCAATGAGGCCTTAAGAACGCATTAGACGCGGGTTAAATTACGATAAAGAAAAAACGCGCTGTATTTTCAATGCATATTGATCGATTAGATGTTCTTATCGAAATTTAGAACCGCCGACTTCGAACGAAATTTGGGAAGATCGCGTTTATGGACGGAAAATCGATTTCCATCATAACGCTCGGCTGCGCGAAGAACACGAACGACACGGAAAACCTGTCGGGATTGTTGAAGAAACAGGGCTACACCGTTGAATCGGATGCCGCGAAAGCCGATGCGATTGTCGTTCACACCTGTTCGTTTATTGAAGCGGCGAAAAAAGAGTCGATCCAGACGATTCTCGACGCGGCGAAACTCAAAGGTGAGAAAAAGAAGCTTTATGTGACCGGCTGCATGGTCCAGCAGCACGGCAAAGAATTAATGCAGGAACTTCCTGAGGTTGATGCGTTTTTAGGAACGGGTCAACTTGGACAGATTCCGGATCTTTTAAAAAATCCTCGCGACAGATTCCTTGATCGAACCAATCCAGGCGGACTCACCGATCCCGACGCTGATCGCGTTCTCGAGGCGGGCCCGACCGCCAATCTGCGACTTTCCGAAGGGTGCAGCCATCCGTGTTCGTTCTGCGTGATTCCGAAGTTGCGCGGCGGACTACAGAGCCGTCCCGAAGAAAAAATTTTGGCCGAAGCGCGCAATCTCGTGTCGCGCGGTTACGAAGAGCTGGTGATCATCGGCCAAGACACCGGCGATTGGGGCCGCGACATCTACAAAGAACATCGGTTGCCGCAGTTGCTGCGCAAGATGCGCGAGATCAATGGCGTGCGCTGGATCCGGCTTATGTACATGCACCCGCACTCGTTTTCCGACGGGCTCATCGAGGTATTTTCCGAATCGCCCGAGATTTTTCCGTATCTCGACATGCCGCTGCAGCACATCGACAATACGATGTTGATGGATATGAATCGCAAACTGCCGGAGGCGGAGATCCGCACATTGCTCGATAAAATTCATAAATGGCTGCCGAACTTGAGTTTGCGCACCACGTTCATTGTCGGATATCCGGGCGAAACCGAACAACAATTTACACGACTCAACGATTTCGTGAACGAAGGTCATTTCGATTACATGGGCGCATTTACGTATTCGCAGGAAGAGTCGACGCCGGCCGCACTGCGGCCCCATCAAATTTCCGAAGACGTGAAGAAAGAGCGGCATGAAGCGCTGATGTCGACGCACTACAACGTGTCGCACTTTAAAGCGCAGAAACGAATCGGCGAAACGACGACGGTTCTCATCGAAGATTCCGAGGAAGACTCGGTGTTCGGACGGTCGTCGAAGGAAGCGCCAGAAGTTGACGCGATTATCCGCTTACCGCGCGCGGCAGCTGCAAAAGGACGTTTCGTTAAAGCGAAATTAACCGGTTACGACGCGTACGAGTTTACCGGAGAGACGGTTTAATCAATCCAATCCGGTCCGGCTTCGCCTTTAATCTTCTGGTAGGAGAAATCGGTCGTGAGTTCGAACACTTTTCGGTTCACGCGACGATTCAATATGACATCCACAAAAGTTGTTTGGTTCGGTTTGATTACGCCGTTCAAATCAGTTGGCGCCAGATACATCGCTTGTTGATACTCAATCAACGGCGTGTCCGGCGCGGTCGTAATCCGGAAACCGATTTTTCCACCCTTCACCGCTGAAAG
>CAYXDS010000117.1:0-8453 GCA_964463805.1 uncultured Elusimicrobia bacterium
TGCAGCGGATAATTCATGTTCTCATCGCCCATTCGTTTCACGAGCAACCGATAGGCGGCGATCATCACGCGCGGGTTCGATGCCTTCATCGAAAAAATGATGTCGAAGTATTCGTTCTTCTCACAAAGCCGGGCGTACTCAAGCGCCGACTCGACCATTCCTTCGGGCGTGTCGCCGTAGCGATTCATGATGCGATCCGACAACGAGCCGTGATTCGTGCCGATGCGAATCGCGCGTTTCAAACTTTTCAGTTTAAGAACGAGCGGCGTAAATTTATCTTCGATGCGTTTCAGCTCATCGTTATATTGCTCATCCGTGTATTCGCGCACTTTGAACGCTTTGCCGTCGACGAAATTGCCGGGGTTGATGCGCACCTTCTCAACAAAATCAGCGGCGACCATCGCCGCGTCCGGACGGAAATGAATGTCGGCCACGAGCGGAATGTTGCAGCCTTTTTGCAGCAGAGACGATTTGATCGCTTCGAGATTTTTCGCATCAAGCACGGTCGGCGCGGTGATGCGCGCGATCTCACAGCCGACATCGGCCAAACGCAAAACCTGCGCGACCGTCGCTTCGGTATTCATCGTGTCGGTAGTCGTCATCGACTGCACGCGGATCGGGTTCGACCCGCCGACGCCGACGTGTCCGACCATCACTTCGCGCGTGACGCGACGTTTGTATTGGAAAGGATTCATAATGTCGTCTTCCCCGCGAAGGCGGGGATCCAGCCACCGTAATAGCGTGCGTTGGACAGAATGTGTCTGGGCCCCCGCCTTCGCGGGAGTGACGGCTTATTTAGAAAAGGCGAGATAGGCGAGGACAAAGATGTCGACTCCGGGTACGACCATTAAAACACCCCACACCGGATGTTTCGAAAGCGCTTTTGCGACTTTGATCCAAACATAAATCGCAACCGCGATATTCACGAACGGAATCAAGAACAACAAAATCCACCACCACGCGAGCGCGGCGACTTTTAAAATCAGCAACACCTGCATGATCGGCAACCACGCCCACCACGCGCGCTCGTGTTGTCCGGCTTTTTGCGCGATCTTGCTCAAACAAAACGCAAAGAAAACATAGGCGATGACAAGAACAACCAACGATGCCATCGGGAAATCGGCTTGAATCGAGGTCAAGGACGGTATCATGGCAATTGTGTTTCCCCCATTAGGTATTTGTCGATGCCGCGCGCAGCATTGCGGCCTTGTTTGATCGCGCGCACAACCAACGATTGACCGATCGCCATATCGCCGGCCGCAAACACGCCTTCTTTGCTGGTCATGTGATTCGCATCCACCATCACGTTGCCGCGCGGATCCAAATTCACACCGAGCTGCTGGATCATGCCTTCATGCACCGGATGAACGAAACCCATCGCGAGCAACACGAGGTCGGCCGGCAATTCGAATTCGGAGCCGGCGACTTCGGACATTTTAAATTGGCCCTTCTCATCTTTCTTCCATTCGATCTTCACGCCGTGCAATTTCTTCACGACGCCGTTTTCGCCGGTAAATTTTTTCGTGGCGACGCTGTACTGAATCGTGCCGCCTTCTTTGTGCGACGACGAATAACGAAGAATGCGCGACCACTCGGGCCACGGATTATCGGCGGGCCGCGTGTCCGGCGGTTTCGGAAGAAGCTCGAGCGTGGTCACGCTCAACGCGCCTTGCCGATGACTGGTGCCGATGCAGTCGGAACCGGTGTCGCCGCCGCCGATCACGATCACATGTTTGCCTTTCGCGGTGATCTCTTTCTCGACCGCCACTTTGTCGCCGGCGATCCGTTTGTTTTGTTGCGGCAAAAATTCCATCGCGAAGTGAATGCCTTTGAGCTCGCGGCCCGGCACCGGCAAATCGCGGCCTTTCTCGGAACCGCCCGACAACAACACCGCGTCGAACTCACTGAGGATGTCTTCGATCTTAATGTTGACGCCGACGTTCGCGTTCGTTTTAAACGTTATGCCTTCGGCTTCCATCAGTTTCTGACGACGATCGACGATGCGCTTCTCAAGTTTAAAATCGGGAATACCGTAACGAAGCAAACCACCGATGCGATCGTTCTTCTCAAAAACGGTGACGAGATGCCCAGCACTGTTCAATTGTGCGGCGGCCGCGAGACCCGCGGGCCCAGAACCAATGACGGCCACTTTCTTACCAGTGCGCGTCTTCGGCGGATTCGGTTTGATCCAACCTTCGTTGAAACCTTTCTCGATGATTGAATACTCGTTGAGCTTAATGCTGACCGGCGGAGCGATGAGACCGAGCACGCATGACACTTCGCAAGGCGCCGGGCAGACGCGGCCCGTCATTTCCGGCAAATTGTTCGTACGCAGCAAACGCTCGAGCGCGTCTTGCCAACGGCCGCGATAGACGAGATCATTCCAATCCGGAATCAAATTGTCGACGGGGCAACCCCAGTGGCAGGTCGGCACGCCGCAGTCCATGCAACGCGCGCCTTGCGCTTTCACTTTCTCTTCGGTGAGCGGAATGATGACTTCTTTGTAATCCTTAAGACGCTCGGCAACCGGACGGTAGCCGACGTCTTCTTTGTCGATGGTCATGAAACCGCGAATGTCGCCCATTAGCTCCAGCTCTCCACTTTTTTCGATTCGATCGCGCGACCGCTTTGCTTGGCGGCCATCTCGTTCAATGCGCGGCGGTATTCTTTCGGGAACACCTTCACGAATTTCGATTGGGTTGTCGCCCAACCATCCAAAATCTTTTTCGCGACGGTGCTGCCCGTGTAATCGAAGTGACGTTGGATCATGTCCTTCAAAATCACCACGTCGTCTTTCTCGACGACCGGCTCCAAGTCGACCATCGCCATGTTGCAGCGCGTCTTAAATTTTCCGTCTTCGTCGTAAATGTACGCGAGCCCGCCGCTCATGCCGGCCCCGAAGTTGCGCCCAGTTAAACCAAGCACAGTCACGATGCCGCCGGTCATATATTCGCAACCGTGGTCGCCCACGCTTTCGACGACGGTCTTCGCTCCGCTGTTGCGGACCGCGAACCGCTCGCCAGCCATGCCGCGGAAAAAGGCTTCGCCTTTAATGGCTCCATACAAAACCACGTTGCCGACGATCATATTCTCTTCGGCTTTAAACGTCACGTTCTTCGGCGGATAAACGATCACACGTCCACCGGACAACCCTTTGCCGACATAGTCGTTCGCATCGCCTTCGAGTTCAAGTGTGATGCCGGGCGCGAGGAACGCGCCAAAACTTTGTCCGGCTGAACCGGTGAGTTTGCAATGAATCGTGTCTGCCGGAAGACCTTCGGCTTCGTATTTGCGCGAAACTTCGCTCGATAAAATCGCACCAACCGTGCGGTCCACGTTCTTGATCGGGAATTCGATCTTCACCGCTTTCTTTGAATCAATCGCTGGTTTCGCTTTCTCAAGAATCTTGTAGTCGAGCATCTTCTCAAGACCGTGATCTTGCTTCGACGTGTGCCGAATCTCAGTGCGCGCGGTGGTTTCCGGTTTATAAAGAATCGCTGACAAGTCCACACCTTTCGCTTTCCAATGATCGACGGCCGGTTCCATCTCGAGCTTCTCGACGTGGCCGACGATCTCATCGATCGAACGCACGCCGAGCTTCGCGAGCAACTCACGAATTTCTTCGGCGAGCAACGTAAAGAAGTTCACCACGTATTCGGGTTTACCGATAAATTTTTTGCGCAGTTCCGCGTCTTGCGTGGCCACGCCGACCGGGCACGTGTTCAAGTGGCAAACGCGCATCATGATGCAACCGAGCGTGATCAGCGGCGCGGTCGAGAAACCGATTTCATCTGCGCCGAGCAAGAACGCAATCACGCAATCGCGCGCGGTCTTCATTTGACCGTCGGTCTGCACGCGGATGCGGCCGCGCAGATCGTTCATCACAAGCACTTGCTGCGTCTCGGCGAGACCAAGTTCCCACGGCAATCCCGCGTATTTCAAAGAGGTAAGAGGTGACGCACCGGTGCCGCCTTCATGGCCCGACACGAGAACGAGATCCGCTTTCCCTTTTGCGACGCCAGCCGCAATCGTGCCCACGCCGACTTCGGACACAAGCTTCACGCTCACGTTGGCTCTCGGGTTCGCGTTCTTCAGGTCGAAAATTAATTGCGCGAGATCTTCAATCGAGTAAATGTCGTGATGCGGCGGCGGCGAAATCAGCGTCACGCCGGGCGTCGAATTTCTCGTCGCCGCGATTTCCTCGGTGATCTTCGCGCCGTGCAACTGGCCGCCTTCACCGGGCTTTGCGCCTTGCGCCATTTTGATCTGGATCTCATCGGCGTTCACCAAATAATGGCTGGTCACGCCGAACCGGCCTGACGCCACTTGTTTGATTTTGCTGCGTTTCAAATCGCCATTCGCGTCCGGCTTAAATCGGATCGGATCTTCTCCGCCTTCGCCGGTGTTGCTGCGGCCGCCGAGACGGTTCATCGCGATCGCGAGCGCTTCGTGCGCTTCGCGGCTGATCGAACCGAACGACATGGCGCCCGTGCAAAACCGTTTCGTGATCGCGCTGACCGGTTCAACTTCTTCGATCGGAATCGCCTTATCGGCGAGCTTGATCTTCATGAGCCCGCGCAACGTGGCCAAGTTGTGGTTCCGCTCGTCGATCGCTTTCTGGAAATCTTTGAACGCGGCGCGGTTGTTCGCGCGCGTCGCGTATTGGAGTTTGTGGACCGTGGTCGGGTTCACCATGTGGTATTCGCCGTCTTTGCGCCACTGGTAGAAACCGCCGACGTCGTAATCGTCGACGCCGCCTTCCACTTCAGGAAACGCGCGACGATGCCGAATCAAACACTCTTCGGCGATCGTCTCGATGTCCACGCCGGCCACGCGCGACGCGGTCCATGTGAAATATTTATCGACGACCGATGAATTGAGTCCCACCGCTTCAAAAATCTGCGCGCCGCGGTAGCTCTGCAACGTCGAGATACCCATCTTCGCGAAAATTTTCAGCAAGCCTTTGCGCGTCGCCTTCAAATAATTTTTGAACGCGTATTCGAACGTCAAATCTTTGGGCAACAACCCTTGCTTCAGCATGTCGCCGATCGTCTCGAGCGCGCCGTACGGGTTGATCGCGCCGGCGCCGTAACCGATCAGCAGCGCGAAATGATGCAGCTCGCGCGCCTCGCCAGTCTCGACGGCAATGCCCACTTTCGTGCGCGTGCCTTCGCGGATCAAATGGTGATGAACGGCCGCGGTCGCGAGCAACGCGGGAATCGCCACGTTCTCGACGTTCATGCCGCGATCGGAAAGGATAAGGATCGTCGCGCCCTGTTTAATCGCGCGAGATGCTTCCTGACAAAGTTGTTGAAGCGCGGGAGCCAAACCATCGACGCCTTTCGATTTCTTGAACAGCATCGGAATCGTAACCGCTTTGAGCTTGCCTTCGTTGATCGCGCGGATCTTCGCCATGTCTTTGTTGCCGATCACGGCCTGCGCGAGTTTCAGTTGGTGGCACTGCTCGGGCGTTTCGTCGAGCAAATTGCCTTCGGCGCCGAGCGTCGCTTCGGTCGACATCACCGCTTCCTCGCGGATCGAGTCAATCGGCGGGTTCGTCACCTGCGCGAACAATTGTTTGAAATAGTTGTAGAGCAGTTTCGGTTTTTCGGACAACACCGCGAGCGGCGTGTCGTCGCCCATCGAGCCGACGCCCTCTTCACCTTTGGCCGCCATCGGGCTGATCACGTACTTCAAATCTTCGAGCGTGTAGCCGAACGCTTTCTGGCGTTGCAGCAACGACGCATGGTCCGGTTCCGGATAATGCGGCGCCTCGGGCAGCGTTTCAAACCGGACCAACTGCTGTTTCAGCCACTCGCCGTACGGCTTGCGCTTGACCAGCGACCCTTTAATTTCTTCGTCAGAAATGATGCGGCCCTGCACGGTGTCGACAAGCAACATCTTGCCCGGCTGCAACCGTCCTTTCAAAACCACTTTGTTCGAATCGACCGGCAACACGCCGACTTCCGACGCCATAATGACGCGGTCATCGCTGGTCACATAGTAACGTGATGGACGAAGTCCATTGCGGTCGAGCAGTGCGCCGATCACTTTCCCGTCGGTGAACGCGAGCGATGCGGGGCCGTCCCACGGCTCCATGAGGCTCGCGTGATATTCGTAGAAAGCTTTCTTCTCGGCGTCCATGAGCTCGTTGCCGCTCCACGCCTCGGGCACCATCATCAACATCGCATGCGGCAGCGAACGACCGCTGGCCACGAGCAACTCCACCACGTTGTCGAACATCGCCGAGTCGGACCCGTTCGGGTTGATGATCGGCATGAGTTTCTTGATGTCGTCGCCGAACACGGGGCTCGCGAGCAATGTTTCGCGCGCATGCATCCAGTTCACATTGCCGCGCAACGTGTTGATTTCGCCGTTGTGCGCAATATAACGATAAGGATGAGCGCGGTCCCACGACGGGAATGTGTTCGTGCTGTAACGCGAGTGAACGAGCGCGATCGCGCTGTCCAAAACTGGGTCGGCCAAATCGGGGAAATACGGGTGCACTTGCTCGGACATCAACTGCCCTTTGTAGACGATCGTGTTCGACGACAAACTCGTCACATAGAACATGTCCTTGTGCTGAATATCGGACTCGGCGATGCGCCGCTCGGCCAGCTTACGGATGACCAGCAATTTGCGCTCAAGCGTAGCCTGATCCTTCACGGCCGGCCCCTGCGCAATGAAAATCTGTTTGATATGCGGCTCGCGGCTGCGCGCCACTTCTCCGACGGAAGCGCTGTTCACCGGCACATCGCGCCAGCCAAGCACCACCTGACCTTCTTCTTTCGTGGTGTTCTCAAGGACTTGCATGCAAAACGCCTGCTCATCCTTCTCTTTCGGTAGGAACACAAACCCGACGCCATACTGCCCGGCCGCCGGCAAATTGATTTTTAACTTCGTGGTCTCTTTCTTAAAAAACTCATGCGGAACCTGAATCAAAAGCCCCGCGCCGTCCCCGGTCAACGGATCACACCCGCAAGCGCCGCGATGCGCCAAGTTCTGGAGAATAGTGATCCCATCCTCAACAATCTGGTGCGATTTCTTGCCCCGGATATTGACGGTAAAGCCGACGCCGCAGCTGTCTTTCTCCAGCTGTGGATCGTACAAGCCTTGCTTCCTTGGAAGTCCTGTATGGTTCATAAGAAATGTATCGGAGGGACAGGTAGGTAGGTTCCAACTTCCACGCTCAAAGTCTCTCTCATATACGTCGGCGGATGATACAACAGTTATCCGGAAAAATTCAATTGGCCATACAAATCGACTTTTTTCCTTGAATTCCAACATATAATCCATAGTATCCTCATTAGAAACGCCCGGAGGTGCCCCCATGCGCAAAACAACCCTGATCCTCATCCTCTCATTATTATTCACCCACTTCACCGCAACCCCATCCTTCGCCGGCAAATGCACCGGCAGCCGGTATTGTTCAGCCTGCAAAAACTGCAAATATTGCGGCCACTGCGCGAAACGAGGTGGGAGTTGTGGGGTTTGTCGGTGAGAGTTCTGAAATCAGAAGAGTTACTGCATTCAGAAATATTTCCGGTTAACCAGTTATTGGACGGCGTTGGAGAACTTAATTAATGACCAAGAACGATCGCATCATTCTTGACGAAATCCTAAAACAGCGCCAGGCTGAAATTGACCCCAATGCAACTCCCAGTGAATTCTTTGAGTTATTCACGGCAGAACAGGTACTCAAAGATTCAGATCTCTCCTACGATGAGATCGACTCAGGACTAGTCGGTGACGGTGGAGATGGCGGAATAGATGCCATCTATGTGATGGTTAATGGCGAAGTTGTCCAAGAAGATCCTGATTACTCACATCTTAAAAAGAACATAATCCTTGATCTCATAATCGTACAAGCCAAGACCGCTACCGGATTCCAGGAAACGCCCGTAGAACGTTTTATAACTGTGAGTGAAGACATCCTTGATCTGTCCAAGCTACCTATTACCCTTGGAACGACGTACAACGAATCTTTGGTGGAAGCAATTTCTTGTTTTCGTACCGTTCATAACCAATTAGCGGCAAAATTTCCGACATTTAGAATTCGTTACTACTACTCGTCGAGAGGAGAGGGCCCAGACGCAAATATTAAAAAGAAGGTCGAGAAACTTGAGGCTGTGGTTCATCGTCATTTTCCGTCATCAGAGTTCAGCTTCACCTTTCTTGGAGCGTCAGAATTGCTCGCACTTGCACGCCGCGCGCCACAGACAACATACAGCCTTCCACTGGCTGAGAATCCTATATCATCAGCTGGACAAGTTGCCTTTGTCTGTTTAGTTCGCTTACGCGATTACTTCGCCTTCGTCTCCGACAGCTCCGGCAGCCTACGACGTAATATATTTGAAGCGAATGTGCGCGATTACCAAGGACGGACGATGGTCAACGACGATATTCAGCACTCCCTCCAGGAGCCACATCAGGAAGATTTCTGGTGGCTAAAC
>CAYXDS010000118.1:0-8412 GCA_964463805.1 uncultured Elusimicrobia bacterium
GTCTAATTCTTCCTGCTGATCCACGAGCGTAACTCCTTCATTTAGCGCCAGTATAACGATGAAATATCGCGCCGTCGACCCAAAATGATAATCTGATTTTTCAAGAAGGAGGTCGATATGATTTTTTCCCTTTATCACAGCCCAGGTGAAACCGTCGGACTCATCGGCGACGTCATTAAAGAATTGCGGTTACCATTTAGAACCGTCCATTTGCATGACGGCGAAGGATTGCCAAGGGATACCGGAGACCTCGACGGTTTAATCGTGATGGGCGGTCCCATGAATGTCGACGAAGTGGATCGTTATCCTTTCTTGTTGCGTGAAGTTCAGCTAATCGAAAAAGTTCTCTCGGAAAAAAAGCCGGTGTTGGGTATTTGCCTTGGAGCACAACTGATCGCAAAGGCGCTCGGTCAGAAAGTGTATCCGAACAAAGTAAAAGAAGTCGGTTGGCATCCAATTCAGTTGACGTCGGAAGCGGCCGCGGATCCGTTATTTAAAAATTTTCCAAAAGAGATGAATGTGCTGCATTGGCATGGCGATACGTTCGATTTGCCGACGAACGCGGTTCATTTGGCTAAAACCAAATCCTGCGCGAACCAAGCGTTTCGTTGGGGAGAGAATACCTATGCACTTCAATTCCATTTCGAAGTGACGCCGGCGATGTTGAACAATTGGTGCCGCGCATCGTGCGAACAATCATTTATTCAGTCGGCGGGGGAAAATTCCAATAGAATTATGGACTCGACTCCGGCGGCGTTCGCGTCGCTCGAGCCAATCTCAAACGGCTTTTTTCGCTCTTATTTAAAGGCGGCCTATGGTCATTTGCCGGCCGCCGTTTAACGCGTGACGGCCCCGTTTCGCAGCGGATATGTGAGCATTGTCGGCTGGCCAAATGTCGGCAAGTCGACACTGTTAAACGCTTTCCTCGGCGCAAAATTATCGATCGTCTCGCCCCGTCCGCAGACGACGCGCGAAGCGATTCTCGGCATTCTCAACGAACCCAACATGCAGATGGTTTTCGTCGACACGCCCGGTTGGCTTGCGCCGCAAGATCCGTTTCAGTCGCACATGAAGCGGTCGATCGTTCGCTCCATTTATGATGACGCGGATGTTCTCGTATGGGTGCTCGAACCGAAGCCGTTATCTGCCGAAGACATCGCTTTCGGCGAGAAATTACAACAGTCCGGAAAGCCGGTGGTCGTCGCGGTCAACAAAATGGACTTGGCCGGCAGTGCCGCGCATTTCGATCCGGTCCGGAGTATGTTCGGAACGGTCTATGCCGTTTCAGCAAAAAACAAGTTGGGGCTTAATGAATTGAAGGGCGCGCTGATTTCGCGCTTGCCGGAATCTCCGCCGTATTTCCCGACCGATCAAATGACCGACCGTTGGGAACGTTTTTACGTGACCGAGCTGATTCGCGAGCAAATTTTTAAGCGCTTTCAACAAGAAGTGCCGCATGCATGTGCGGTCATGATTGAAGATTTCGTTGAGAAGCAGGGGCGCAAAGACGTGATTAAAGCGTCGATCATTGTTGAAACGGAAGGTCAGAAAAAAATCGTGATCGGTGACAAAGGCCGTTCCATTAAAGAGTTGGGGCAAGCGGCGCGCAAAGAAATCGAAGAGCAAATCGGTCGGCCCGTGTTTCTCGAGTTGGTCGTTCGTGTAAAGAAAAACTGGCGACGCGACCCTGAGTTTTTAAAGTTAGCGCTCGGTCTTTCAGCTTGACAGAAATAAGTGACCTTCTTATAATACCGGTCAGTTAACGAATCGCAGACGTTCTGTTTGCGCGTACCATCCGACGGAAAACGCAGTTATTCGGGTGGTTTTTTTAGATTCGAAAATTAGCAGTCTATTCATGGAGGTGCCAATTATGGCCGAAGCAGTGTTATCCGGCGTGAAGATCACGCCGCTTGGCGATCGTGTTCTTGTTCGCCCAGCAGAGAAAGACGAGGCGCGTAAAAGCGGCATCATTATCCCCGATACGGCAAAAGAAAAGCCGCAGGAAGGAAAAGTGGTGGCGGTAGGAAAAGGAAAGACGACGGACGAAGGCAAAGTGCTCCCGATGCAGGTCAATGTCGGCGATCGCGTGCTTTACGGCAAATATTCCGGAACCGAAATCAAAATCGACGACCAGGATCACTTGATTCTCAATCAAGACGATATCCTCGGCATCGTCTCGAAGTAAGAAGTAAGGAGATAGAACAATGGCAAAACAAATTAAATATGGAGACGAGGCCCGTAAATCGCTTCAGGCCGGCGTCGACAAACTCGCAAACGCAGTAAAAGCCACGCTCGGTCCAAAAGGCCGTTACGTGGTTCTCGACAAGAAATTTGGATCCCCGACCGTGACCAACGACGGCGTGACCGTCGCGAAGGACATCGAACTCGAAGATCCGTTTGAAAACATGGGCGCACAGCTGATCCGCGAAGTCTCGTCGAAGACGAACGACGTGGCTGGCGACGGCACCACCACCGCTTCGGTGTTGGCCCAAGCGATTGTGCAAGAGGGAATCCGCAACATCACGGCTGGCGCGAATGCATCCCGCATCAAATTCGGCATCGATAAAGCCGTTGAAGCGGTTGTCGCTCAGCTGAAGAAAACCTCGAAAACCGTAAACATTGAGAAGGATAAAGAAGAGATCACGCAGATCGCGACCGTCTCCGCAAACGATGGTCAGATCGGCAAATGGGTCGCCGATGCGTTGATCCAAGTCGGCAAAGACGGCGTAATCACCGTCGAAGAAGGCAAATCCGCCGAAACCACATTGAAAGTGGTGGAAGGCATGCAGTTCGACCGCGGCCACATCTCTCCGTACTTCGTGACCGACGCCGAGCGCATGGAAGCGGTGCTCGAAAATCCGTACATCATCATCACCGACAAGAAAGTTTCGGCGATGAGCGATCTGTTGCCGTTGCTCGAGAAAGTTCTGCAAACCGGTCGTCCGTTCTTGTTGATTGCCGAGGACGTTGAAGGCGAAGCGTTGGCCACTCTCGTGGTGAACAAACTGCAAGGCCGTCTCCGTTGCGTGGCCGTCAAAGCCCCCGGCTTTGGCGATCGCCGCAAAGAGATGCTCGAAGATATCGCCACGCTTACTGGCGGTATCGTGATCTCCGAAGAGAAAGGCTTGAAACTCGATAAAGCGGACTTGAGCTCACTCGGTTCCGCGAAGCGCATCACGGTCGACAAAGAAAATACGACGATCGTCGACGGCGAAGGCAAGAAGAAAGACATCGAAGGCCGCATCGGTCAAATCCGCAAACAAATCGAAGACACCACGTCCGATTACGATCGTGAGAAGCTGCAAGAGCGTCTCGCGAAACTGAAAGGCGGCGTGGCCGTCATTAATGTCGGCGCGGCGACCGAATCTGAAATGAAAGCGAAGAAGTTTAAAGTGGAAGACGCGATGCACGCGACCCGTGCGGGCGTTGAGGAAGGAATCGTTCCGGGCGGCGGGACCGCTCTGCTTCGCGCGTCGGCCGTGTTGGCCACGCTGAAGAGCGAGGATATCGACGAACAGTCCGGTATCAACATCGTAAAGCGGGCTCTCGAAGCGCCGGTGAAGCAAATCGCCGAAAACGCGGGCGTCGATGGCGCCGTCGTGGTCGCGAAGATTATGGAAGGCAAGACAGCCGCCAGCTACGGATTCAACGCGGCTACGGGCAAGTTCGAAGACCTGGTGGAAGCCGGTATCGTCGATCCGACCAAAGTAGTCCGCTCGGCGCTGCAAAACGCGGCGTCCGTCGCGAGCTTGTTGTTGACCTCCGAGGTGCTCATCACCGACCTCCCCGAGAAGAAACCGGCCGCTCCGGCTGGTATGCCCCCGGGAATGGGCGGCGACTTCTAAACAAAGTCTCTAGAAAAAAGTAACGTCCCGTCCTCCCTGTCGCTTTCGGCGGCAGGGAGGGCGGGTTTTTTATACCTCCTATTATCTATCTCTATGACCGAAACACTTTCATCCGCATACGATCCAAAAAACGTCGAATCGCGTTGGTACGACGTCTGGGATAAGGCTGGATACTTCCAACCTTCCACGGACGGCAAACCTTATGTGATTGTGATCCCGCCGCCGAACGTGACGGGATCGCTGCATATGGGCCATGCGCTGAACAACACGTTGCAGGATGTTCTCACGCGTTATCACCGTATGCGCGGTTTCGCGGCACTCTGGGTTCCGGGCACCGACCATGGCGGTATTGCCACGCAAAATGTGGTCGAAAAGATCCTGATGAAGGAAAGAATTTCGCGGCACGATCTCGGCCGTGAAAAATTTCTCGATCGCATGTGGGCTTGGCGCGCCGAGACCGGCGATACGATTTTGAATCAATTGAAACGTTTGGGCGCATCGCTCGATTGGACACGCACGCGTTTCACGATGGACGAGCAATGTTCGCGCGCGGTGCGCCACGCATTCGTCGAGCTGTACAATAAGAAACTGCTTTATCGCGGCAAGCGGCTCGTGAATTGGTGTCCGCGCTGTCAAACCGCTTTGGCCGATATTGAAGTGGAGCACAACGATGTGAAGGGTTCGTTGTGGCATATCCGCTACGACATCATCGATCGTCGAAAAGTAAAGAGACCCGTCACCAAACGAACACGGCCAAATCCGATTTTTGAGCGTGGCTATATTATTGTGGCGACGACGCGTCCCGAGACATTGCTCGGCGACACCGGTGTGGCGGTGAATCCGAAAGACCGCCGCTACAAAGAATTGGTGGGGCAGCACGTGAAGTTGCCGATCGTGGGCCGTGAGATTCCGGTGGTTGCCGATGATGTGGTAGACAAAACATTTGGTTCGGGTGCCGTGAAGGTGACGCCCGCGCACGATCCGACCGACTTTGAAATCGCCACGCGCGCGAAACTGCCGCACATTACAGTGATCGGTTTCGATGGAAAAATGACCGAAACGGCCGGCCCGAATTTCGTGGGAGTGGACCGTTTCGAAGCGCGCAAGAAAATCGTCGAGGAATTGGAAAAGATCGGCGCGCTCATAAAGACAGAGGACTACAAGCTTTCTGTGTCCGTGTGTTATCGTTGCAATTCGGTGATTGAGCCGCTCGAATCCGAACAATGGTTCTTGTCGATGGCCGACATGGCGAAGAAAGCGCGCGAGGCAAACAAGAAAGGAAAGGTGCGCATCGTTCCTGAAAGTTGGGAAAGCCCCTATCAATTGTGGTTGCGCAACTTAAAAGATTGGTGCGTGTCGCGACAGATTTGGTGGGGACATCGGATTCCGGTGTGGTATTGCGAAAATAAAAAATGCGCTCCGACCGTGTCCGAACAAGATCCGACCGCGTGCGCAACCTGCGGCGGAAAAAAACTCACGCAAGATCCGGATGTGCTCGACACCTGGTTCTCGTCGGCGCTGTGGCCGTTTTCGGTCATGGGATGGCCCGATCAAACGCCGGACCTGAAACGATTCTTTCCGACATCGACGCTCGTCACCGGTCATGAAATCCTTTATTTGTGGGTCGCCCGCATGATTATGTTCGGACTTGAATTTCTCGGTAAAACACCGTTCCAGCATGTGCTGATCCACGGCATTGTGCGGGACAAGCAAGGCCGCAAAATGTCGAAGTCACTCGGCAACGTGATCGATCCGCTCGAGTTGATCGCGGAGTTTGGCGCCGACGCGGTGCGCTTTTCGCTCGCGCAAACAGCCGCGCCCGGTCGCGATATGCAGATTTCAAAAGAGAACTTCGTGTCGGCGAGAAATTTCTCGAACAAAATTTGGAACGCGACGCGGTTCGTTTTGATGCGGCTCGATGGCATGCAATCGATTCGCGCGGTGACACCGGAAACGCCAGGCCTCGACCTCGCCGATCGCTGGATTCTTCATCGGTTCAACGAGGTTGTGCAGGAAACGACCGACGCGATCGAACGGTTCGACTTGGACGCGGCTTCTCGCGGCCTCTACGATTTCTTCTGGTCCGATTACTGCGATTGGTATTTGGAAATGGTGAAACCGCGCGTGGACCGCGAACATTTTGCGGATTTACCCTGCACGCCCGAGTCGACGCAGGCCGCGCGCGACGTATTGGCGACTGTGCTCGAAGGCACGTTGAAACTTTTGCATCCGTTTGTGCCGTTCATCACCGAGGAGTTGTGGGAGAAAATTCCGAAATCGGCCTCGTCGACGGCGGCCCATATTATGATCAGCGAGTGGCCGAAAAAATCCGCCGGTTATGCGGATAAGAAAGCGGCACAAGATATGTCGGTGTTCCAAGAGGTCGTCACGAAGCTGCGCACGATTCGCAGCGAGATGGGAATTCCGGTCACGCAGCCGATCGAAGTGTTCGTGAAACCGGCATCCGAAGAAACCGCACAGTTAATCAACCGCCAATCGATCGTGCTTAAAACACTGAATAGTCGCGTGGCCAATATAAAGATTGATAAAGCGGCCGCGCGTCCCAAAGCGTCGGCGGCGGCTGTGGTGCCGGGGGCTACCATGTACGTGCCGTTAGAGGGTCTGATCGACTTTGCGAAAGAACGGGCTCGGTTGGAGAAAGAGTTGGCCAGCCTTGGTGTGGACGCCGAACGGCTGTCGAAAAAGCTCTCAAATCAGGATTTCGTCACGCACGCGCCGACTGAAGAAGTGGAAAAAGCGAAAGCACGTCTCAAAGAAACTCAAGAACGGGTCCGTCATTTGGGGGATAATATCTCAACTTTGAGTTGATAAATCTCTTGCAACCCGTGCGAGAGGCCCTTAAACTTCAAGTAAGAAGTAAGAAGCTCAAGTGACAAAAAAAGGGCCGAAAAAATGACGCGAAAAGAACGGGAAGACTTACTGAAGATCAGCGAGATGGCTCAAAAAGCCGATGTGCTCGTTTCTACCATCCGATATTACACCGATATCGGCCTGCTCAAAGCGGCCATGACCACCGAAGGCGGTCACCGGCTTTACGAAGAAGCCCCCACGATGGATCGTCTGAACAAGATCAAAAAGATGGTTGCCAAAGGGATGACGCTTCCCGAAATCCAATCCCAGATCGAACAAGAAGTAACGGTAAAGAAAATTTTGGTCGTGGACGACGAACCTGAAATCGTCGATTTTATTCGCGACTTGTTGGCCGATACGGTTCCAAATCAATTCGAAACTGCCTCCGACGGTTTCTCGGCGGGCCATCTGGTTCACACGTTTGCTCCCGATTTGGTCATTCTCGATTTGTTGCTGCCGGGCGTCGACGGTTTTCAAGTGTGCCGCATGATTCGCGAGGATTCCGAAACGAAGAGCGCGAAAATTCTTGCGGTGACGGGGTATGATTCCGCTGAAATAAGAAATAATATCATCGAATCTGGCGCGGACGATTATCTCGGCAAACCGCTCGACTATAACCAAACACTTGAAAAAATATGCAAACTTCTCGGAGTCAAACCCAACCGCCCCGTAAAGAAATAGCCGCTCTCTCCGTTTCCTCCAACAGTTCCAACTCATACATTAACCTCGATGATAAATTCCGCTTCCGCCTCGGCCTCGCCGTTTTTTATCCGTACGCGTTGTTCTTTACTTTGTTCATTGGGCTGGTTTATCGTCACAAAGACGCGTCGACATCCTTTCTGCTTCGGGCTGCGTCCGTTCTAGTTGTTTCGAATATCTTCTTGGTTTTATCGTACGTGTTGATCAGCGCCGTGTTGCGCGAGCGCCGCAATCAACTTAAGGAAGTTTCACGAGCCGCCTGTCTGATGGCCATCGCCGACGTTTTGAACGCGTTCGCGATTCCGATCCGTGAAAAAGTGAAACAAGTCGGACGTTTGTTGGCAGAGGAAGGCGATGTCGCCGGTTGGCGCTGCCGCATCGTATTGCAAGATAATTCAATTTTTTTGCCGCCGGCGCGTCCAGGATTAGGACTGCAGGTTCCATTGACGGCCGGCGACGTGAACGTGGGGGCGTTGATTGTAACCTCGGTTCGCCGGTTGGCAGGCATTGATAACAATTTTTTCGACGGTCTTTCCCGTTTGTTGGGTCCGTTCCTCTACAAAGAAAAACTGTGGGACGACTTTCACGCCGAGGTCGACCGCGTTCAAGCGTCGTTGCTGTTGAACGCGATCACCACGCCCGATTCGAAATCTCCGCCGGAGAATTTGACGGTCGAGCACATGCTCGGCACGCTCGGGTTTATTAAGGGAAAAGTGGATAATTCCGTCGATAATAAGTTATAGTTCCCGCGCCAGTCGGCGAGCATCGACACGCGAGACTGTAAATTCCCGAGGAGGAAACATGGCACGAAAAGTCAATAAAGCATTCATGAAACCGCTCCAGCCGTCTGATGCGCTGGCCGAGGTAGTCGGAAGCAAACCGCTTCCGCGCACCGAAGTGACGAAGAAACTTTGGGTGTATATTAAGAAGAACAAGCTTCAAGATTCAAAGAACCGCCGTATGATCAACGCGGACGACGCTCTCAAAGTCGTTTTCG
>CAYXDS010000119.1:0-8308 GCA_964463805.1 uncultured Elusimicrobia bacterium
ATTCTTTCTTGTAGCGAAAGGTGGGGGAACGGCCGTCTTTGTCGCGTTTGATCTCGATCTTTCCGGTCCGCGTGATGTCCATCGCTTTTTCATAGTCGATGATTGCGCTCGTTCCGTTTTCCGCCCACTCAACGCCGTTCATCACTAGGACCACCGTCAACTTATCGATCGGGATTTGTTTTTTCGCGAAAATCGTTAATTCTTCAACCCACGGCGTCGGTGCCACCGGTCCCGCCGTGCCGCTGGGGAAATGCTGGTAGTATGCCATCAACTTCACGACGTCCGCCGATTTTCCGATCACTTCCCAATTGAGCGCGCCCGTGTCGTTTGTTTTCGGTTCTACGACCACTGATAATTTCTTATTCGCCGAATGAAGCGCGGCGGCCAACGCTTCAATGAATTGCGAGAAGTTTTCACGATCCGATGACCTTAGGTTCTCGTAGTCGATCTCAATACCATCGAAGGATTCGCCGAAATGCAGCAACTCGGCGATGTGCGCCGCGCGTTTCGTGGGATCGGTGAGTAAAGCGTGCACGACGTCCGGATCCTTCAGCTTATTGTGTTTTCCGCCGACGACGTCGTTAACGGCGGTCAAATAGAGCGCGGCCCCTTGGTTATTGGCGCGCACGAATTCCCGTGTTTTGGGCAAGGAACCAAAGCTGGAGCGCAGTCGACCCGTGGCCTCAAAATTCAATCCGAAAATACAAATGGTTTTTAGTGACCCCGCGTACAGCTTTGTTCCGGTCGCGACCCGGTCGGTGTCCCAATAGATGTACCAGCTGTTCACGTCGGCCACGACCGGAGTTTTTATCAGCAGACAGATTGTGGTAAGCGCGTATGTCGTATAATATTTCACGTTCATGATTGGTATTGATGCTAAAAATTAAATTGAGAACTGTCGACGCGCGTCTAAATCGTCCGCCATGGTTGCCATTTTAAGGTTTTCTGCTATAATCCCCCGTCTCATGTGGGTGGCGAACCTCTCAATCCCCGTTGGTTTGTTGAACAATCCCAGTTTGTGAGCAATTTAAATCCGAAGGAGTAAGCTAAGTTAATGGTTTCTAATACGTCTACAGCCCCAGCAGCAGTCGCAGAGCCGGTTATTTCTATGAAGTCACTGTTGGAGGCTGGCGTCCACTTCGGACATCAAACCCACCGATGGAATCCCAAAATGGCCCGCTACATTTATGGTAGCCGGAACAACATTCATATTATTGATCTCCAGAAGACGGTTCGCGAACTTAAGAAAGCTTTCCTCTATGTTAAAAGCGTGGCGGCTCAAGGCAAAACAATCCTGTTCGTTGGAACCAAAAAGCAAGCGCAAGATGCGATCATTAGCGAAGCCCGCCGTGCTGTTTGCGCGTACGTGGCCGAGCGTTGGTTGGGCGGTACGCTCACGAACTTTGAAACCATTCGCAAATCCGCGAAACGTTTGGGCGAACTCGAAGGAATGAAAGAAAAAGGCGTATTCGATCTTCTCTCGAAAAAAGAACGCGCGATGAAAGAAAAAGATATTAAACGCTTGGCCAAATCCTTGGCCGGCATCAAAGACATGGTGGACTTGCCCGGTTGCATTTTCATCATCGATCCTTCCAATGAAATGACCACCATTGCCGAAGCGCGTCGTATTGGCATTCCGATCGTCGCCGTTTGTGATACAAACACCGATCCGGACCTCATTGATTACCCGATTCCGGGCAACGATGACGCGATCCGTGCGATTCGTTTGATCACCGGCATGATGGCCGATGCGGTTCTTCAAGGCCGTCAGCAAGCTGAGACGGAAGCCACTCAAGTGGCGCAAGCCGAGGAGAACGCAATGGCCGCCGAAGCCGGTGTGACTCTCGACAACACCGACCAAGCGCTTTCATCTCCAACCGTATAGTCACCGGAAAATCTAAGAAGCGAGACCATTTATGACATCAACCATCGAAATTAAAGCAGCAGACGTACAGAAACTGCGTCAAACCAGCGGCGCCGGACTTATGGATTGCAAAGCGGCGCTCGTTGAAACCAAAGGTGATTTTGAGAAAGCCTTGCGGATTCTCCGCGAGAAAGGCATTGCGAAATCCTCGAAACGCGCCGACCGCGTGGCGGCCGAAGGATTGGTTGAGACTTGGATTTCCGATGACAACAAAGAAGGAATCATTTTTGAATTGAACTCCGAAACGGATTTTGTCGCGCGTAACGAAGAATTCGGCGCGCTGCTTCGTCACTACATTCAAATGTTGAAGGACAACCCGCATTTCTCGGAAGTGGGCCATTTGCCGACCGACAAGCTTGAGGATCTCTCGGCGAAAGTCGGAGAGAAACTCTCAGCTCGCCGCTTCGCGCGTTTTAAAACGGTCGGTGGAGGACTCGTCGCCGGTTATATTCATCCCGGTTCGAAACTCGGTGTTTTGATTCAGATCGATGCCGATAAGGATGGCGCGGTCAGCGATGATTTGAAGGCGTTGGGCCGCGAACTTGCGATCCAAGTTGCGGGCGCGAACCCGCTCTACGTGAAACGCGAAGAAGTCCCGGCCGATGTAATCGAGCGCGAGAAAGAAATCGCGAAAAAGCAGATGGAAGGCCAAAAGAAACCGCCGGAGATGCTTGAGAAAATCGCGATCGGCAAGCTCGGACAATTTTTCGAAGCGAACTGCTTGTTGGACCAGCCGCATGTGCGCGATGCTTCCGGAAAGACGAAGATTAAGGACTTGGTGGAAAACGTCGGCAAGAAGGTCGGACTGAAGCTCAGCGTGGCGAAGTTCGTTCGTTTCCGCGTCGGCGCAGACTGATCGGTTCGTTCAATTGAAACGGATCGTCCTTAAACTGTCGGGCGAAGCTCTCCTCGGAGAGGAACGATCCGGTATTGATTTAAAAAGCCTCTTTCGTTTCGCGAAAGAAATTAAAAAAGCGAAAACTCCCCAGATCCAACTCGGCATCGTCGTCGGCGGCGGCAATATTTGGCGAGGTGCGCGCGATCAAGGTCTCGGCCTCGAACGCGCCATTTCCGACAACATGGGCATGCTCGCCACTCTTATCAATGCGCTCGCGCTCCAAAACACGTTGGAACAAGTCGGCGTTTCCACGCGCGTGATGTCCGCTATTTCCGCCTCCAATGTCGCCGAGCCGTATATTCGTCGTCGCGCGATTCGTCATCTTGAAAAAGGTCGTATTGTCGTGTTCGCGGCAGGCACCGGAAACCCATATTTCAGCACCGACACCGCCGCCGCTTTGCGTGCGTCTGAGATCGGCGCCGAGATGTTGCTGAAGGCTACGCAAGTCGACGGCGTTTACTCGGGCGATCCGCGGAAATCCAAATCGGTGAAGTTGTACAAAGAGTTGACTTTGACCGAGGCGATTCGTAAACATTTGGCCATCATGGACACGGCCGCTCTCGCGCTGTGCCGCGAAAACAATTTATCAATCCGCGTTTTCAATCTGCATAAGCCGGGCAATGTCGTACGCGCCATTCGCGGCCAGTCGATTGGAACGCTTGTCACTCCATAAACGGGGGAAATATGTCGATTCAGCCTATTTTGAATGAAGCCGAACAATTGATGAAGAAAACGATCGATCGTTTGCACTCTGATTTTTCGACGGTGCGCACCGGACGAGCGTCACCCGCGTTGCTTGACGGCGTACGCGTGAACTATTACGGATCGATGGTGCCGTTGCAGCAGGTGGGAAATGTCGTGGTCTCCGAAGCGCGGACGATTGAAATCCGTCCGTGGGAAGTTTCGGTGATCAATGAGATTGAGAAGGCGATCCACGCCGCGAATCTCGGCGTGACGCCGAATTCCGACGGAAAAATTTTGCGGCTCGTGTTTCCGCCATTAACCGAAGAGCGTCGCAAGGATTTGGTCAAAATCATTAAGAAGTTGGCCGAAGACTTTCGCGTTTCGCTTCGCAACGAACGCCGCGACGCGATCGAAAAGGTGAAAGCGGCCGAGAAAAATAAGCAAATCACGCTGGACTTGAAAACTCAAGGCGAAGAAAAAATCCAAGCTTTGACCAACGCGTACATCAAAAAAGTCGACGAAATCCTCTCGCAGAAAGAAAAAGAAATCCTCGAAATATAAACGGCGACGCCCTTCATGTCTTCCGCCGTATCCAACGAGCTTCTCAAGAAAATCGACAAATCCCGTTTGCCCGTGCACGTGGCCGTCATTATGGACGGCAACGGACGTTGGGCGAAAAAACGCCGGTTGCCGCGGTTGTGGGGACATCGTACCGGTGCCAAGTCGGTGCATGAAATCGTCGAAGTCGCCGGCGAACTCGGTGTTCAAGTGCTGACTTTGTATGCGTTCTCCACTGAAAATTGGTCGCGTCCGCGGCCTGAAATTTCGGGTCTGATGCGCTTGTTGAAAGGTACCTTGCGCAGCGAAGAGCCCAATCTCAATAAGAACAACGTGCGGTTCGAAACCATCGGCGATATCACGAAGTTGCCGGCGGATGTTCAGGATCAGATTGCGAAAACGAAAAAACATTTGTCGTTGAACACAGGCTTGCGGCTCGTGCTCGCGCTAAACTACGGCGGCCGTCAGGATATCGTGCAAGCATGCAATAAGTTGATCGCCCAAAAACAATTAGCGATAACGGAAGAAATGTTGTCGCGCGAATTATTCACGGCGGGTATGCCGGATCCGGATTTGTTGATCCGGACGTCCGGTGAAAATCGAATTTCGAACTTTTTGCTTTGGCAAATCGCCTATGCCGAACTTTATATCACGCCGGTGCTGTGGCCGGATTTTCGGCGTCAGCATTTCTATGAAGCCGTGCTTGAATATCAAGCGCGCGAACGTCGGTTCGGGGGGGTCTGATTATGTTGCTTCCGCGCGTGTTGACCGCCGTTTTTCTCGTGCCCTTGGTAGTGGCAGTCGTTTGGTACGGTTCCATTCCTTATTTTTTATTCGTTGCAGCCGTGTGTCTTTTCGCCGTATGGGAATATTCATTGATGGCGGAAGACGGCGGTTATCCGAATCAATTGGGGATGTCATTGATCGGCAGTTTATTGATGTTGGTCGCGCTCTATATCGACGGCGCGCCGGCCGGGCCGCTGCGTCAGGCGCCGGGACCTCTTTTCGTATTTCTTGTTTGGTCGTTTGCGGTTTTCTTGCGCGAATTTGTCCGTATAGATAAGGGATTGTCGTTTCTGCGAATCATCACCACGGTCTCAGGCGTCGTATTTTTTACGTTTTTCCTCGGCCATTTGCTGCTGATTCGAGACTTGCGAATGGTTGCCGGCGAAGGCGTGCAGTTGGTCGGACGTCAGCTGACGTTTTTTCTTATTCTTATCATTTGGACCGTCGATACGGGCGCATGGATGGTCGGCCGGCTCGCGGGACGAATTCCGCTCGCGCCGCGCATCTCTCCGAAAAAATCCTGGGAAGGAGCGATTGGCGGAACATTGCTCGCCGCTTTGGTCGCTTGGTTTCTGCGCGAAGTGATGTTGAAGGACGTACTGGGACCGGTTGAAGCCGCATGTTACGCAGCGGTCATCGCCGTCACCGCGCAAGTGTCCGACTTAATTGAGTCGATGATGAAGCGCTCGTTCGGCGCGAAAGATTCGTCGCAGCTTTTGCCGGGGCACGGCGGCATCCTTGACCGGTTCGATTCCTTTATTTTTGCGGCCCCGTTTTATTATTACTTGTTGGTGGGAACCGGAAGGTTTCATTAACGCGCCATGACAAAGAAGAATATCGTTATTCTTGGTTCGACCGGTTCGATCGGCGTGAACGCGTTGGATGTGGTACGGCGGCATCGTTCAGAGTTCCGCGTCGTGGGTTTAGCGGCCAATACGAACGTGCGATCCATTATCGATCAAATCCGCGAATTCAAACCTCTGGCCGTGGCGATGAGCGACACGCCGTCCGCCCATGAGTTGCGTCGCGCGATCTCGTCGCTGAAGAACCGGCCTGAAATCTTTAATCACTCGGACGGCGTCGAGCAGTTGGCGCGAATGAAAGAGTCATCGTTTGTGTTGTGCGGTATGGTGGGGTCGCGCGGACTCGCGCCACTGGTCGCCGCTTTAAAGAGCGGCAAAACGGTGGGGCTTGCCAACAAAGAGTCGTTGATTGTCGCGGGGCAAGTGATCAGCGACTTGTCGAAGAAGTATAAAGCGCCCGTTATTCCGGTCGACAGCGAGCATTCGGCCATCTATCAATGTTTGCGCGGGCACGATGACGTCGAAGTGTCGCGGATCATTTTAACCGCGAGCGGCGGACCGTTCTACCGCTCGACAAAGGATTTGGATACAATCACCGTCGAAGAAGCGTTGAATCATCCGACGTGGAAGATGGGCGCGAAAATCACCGTCGATTCGGCTACATTAATGAACAAAGGGCTTGAAGCGATTGAGGCACATTTCTTGTTCGACGTGCCGATGGCGAAAATTTCAATCGTGATTCATCCACAGTCGATTGTTCATTCGCTGGTGGAGTTCGCCGATGGCGCGATGCTTGGGCAGTTGTCGCATCCGGACATGCGTTTGCCGATTCAGTATGCGCTCACTCACCCGAGGCGCGTGTCGACCGCGGTCAAGCGTCTTGAGTTGGATCAGGTTGGACAGCTGACGTTCGCGAAACCTGATTTTTCGCGCTTCCCGTGTCTGAAACTTGCTTTGGAAGCCGGTAAGCGCGGTGGAACGGCACCGGCTGCGCTGTCATCAAGTAATGAGGAAGCGGTGCGCGCATTTATCGACAAAAGAATTTCATTTATGACGATCCCGAAGGTGGTGTCGTCCGTTTTGAAGAAGCACGATGTGCGGAACAAACCGACGCTCGACGATGTATGGCAAGTTGACGCGTGGGCTCGCGCCGAAGCGAAAAAATTTATCGAACGATTCGAAAGGAAAAGAAAATGAGCTACTTGATATCCATTGCTGGTGTCGTATTCGCTTTTGGTTTGGTTATTTTCATGCATGAGTTCGGCCATTTCATCGTGGCCAAAAAATCAGGCGTAAAAGTCGAACGGTTCTCCTTCGGGCTTGGTCCGGAAATGATCGGTTTCAAAATGGGCGAGACCCGTTACTGCATCGCTTGGCTCCCGCTGGGCGGTGAAGTTCGAATGGCCGGTGAATTCGTCGATGGAGAAGGAAAAACCGATGTCTCATCCACTGAAGACACCTCCCGTCACTTTTTCTCGCAGCCTTGGTACCGCCGCGTTCTCATTGCGTTTGCCGGGCCGTTCATGAATTACGTGTTGGCCACGTTGATTTTCTTCGGCATGCTGGTGGCATGGGGAGAATCGATCCAGTTGAACCGCACCGAAATCGGCGAAGTGATGGCCGGAATGCCGGCTGAAAAAGCCGGGCTCTTGAAAGGCGACAAAGTCATCAGCGTGCAAGGCGAGGCGGTCGACGATTTCGTGTCGATCGCTTCCAAGATTCATGCGCGCCCCGGTGTTGAAACGGACGTTGCGTTTGAGCGTAACGGGCAGCCGATGTCGGTGAAGCTTGTGCCGCAACAGCAAGAAAATGGTCCCGGATTGATCGGCATCAAACCCGCGGATCCGATCGTTGAAAAAAAGAAGATTTCGATGGTGAACGCCGGTAAAAAAGCGGTGTGGCAATGCTGGAACATCTCGGCGTTCACCGTTTATTACCTCGGGCAAAAAATTATTGCGCATGAAAAACCGGATGTCGCCGGTCCGATCGGCATCAGTCAAGTGATTGTGAAGGCGGTGAAATCGGGCGCCGAAGATTTCTTCTATTTGATCGGCATGATTTCGGTCGCGATCGGATTGTTCAATTTGTTCCCGATTCCGTTGCTCGACGGCGGCCATGTGCTGTATTACGTGATCGAAGGTTTGCGCGGCAAGCCGTTGAGCATGCGTGTGATGGGACGTGCGAATATGGTCGGCCTCGCATTCTTGTTGAGTTTGCTTGTGTTCGCCACATTCAACGACATTCAGCGTTTCCGTCTCGGAAAAGAAAAAGCCGTCGCCGTTTCGAAATAACACGTGAAATTTTCCAAATATTTCATCCCGACGCTGAAAGAAACGCCGTCTGACGCCGATACCGCCAGCGCGAAGCTGATGTTGCGCGCGGGAATGATTCGTAAAGTCGGAGCCGGACTTTACGATTGGCTGCCGCTCGGATTTAAAGTGCTTAAGAAAGTGGAACAGATCGTCCGTGAAGAGATGGATCGCGCCGGCGCGATGGAAGTTTGGTTGCCTCACGTTCAGCCAAAAGAATTGTGGGAAGAAAGCGGCCGCTGGCAATTTTACGGGCGTGAACTCCTGCGCATCAAAGATCGTAAGGACAACGAATTTTGCTTCGCTCCGACGGCGGAGGAAATTATTACGGATCTCGCGCGTCGCA
>CAYXDS010000120.1:0-8083 GCA_964463805.1 uncultured Elusimicrobia bacterium
ACCTAAAGTGTCTGGGCCCCCGCCTTCGCGGGGGAGACGTTATTTTTTAACAGGAACGAATTCGCCTTTCTTGACCTGGAACAGCGTGATCTTCTTGTTCAACGTGTCGCCCTTCTCGTCGAACGACGTCTCGCCGAGCACGCCCGAATATTTAACCGTGTGCAGATACTCAATAATCTTTTTACGATCGGGACCGACGTTTTTCAATGCGTCCAAAAGAATACGCGCCACTTCATAACCGTATCCGTCGTATGATTTCAATTCATCGTTCGGATAACGCTTGCGATAGCGTTCGATGAAATCTTTGGCGCTCGGCAAAAGCTCCGCCGGACTGCCGAGAAACGTCACATAAGCGCCGTCGGCGGCGGGACCGGCCACACGCAGGAATGCCGGATCGTAATTCGCTTCGCACGTGACGAACGCGCCTTTGAATCCGACGTCACGCGCTTGCCGCACGAGATTCCCGCCTTCCGAAAACATGCCGCCGAAATAAAGCGCGGGCGGATTCAAAGCCTTCACGCGCGTGAGCAACGAACGAAAATCTTTATCGCCGATCTGCAATCCTTCGAACGCAAGAACGGTGCCGCCGTCTTTTTCAAATTGCTTTTTGAATTCTTCGGCCACGCCTTGCCCATACGCTGTTTTATCGTGAATGATTGCGACTTGTTTGAGTTTCAAATCGTTGATCATAAAGTCGGCGCCGAACGCGCCTTGCACATTGTCGGTCGTGTTCACGCGAAATATGGATTTTCCAAACGTCCATTGTGGAGAGAGTTGTTGCTGCGTGAGTTCCGGATTCGAGGATGCCGGTGACAACATCGGTAAACCGGCTTGGGCGTACACGCGGGACGCCGGAATCGAGCAGCCGGAATTGAAATGTCCGATGATCGCGACGGTATTCGGATCCGAAACGATTCGGTTCGCCACGCTGACCGCTTCTTTCGGATCGGAACGATCGTCGAACACCACGAGCTCGATCGGCACCGGCATCAACTTCGCTTCATTGGCCTCTTCGATCGCCATCGCGCTCGAGCGCTTCAACCCTTGGCCAAGAGAAGCGATGTCACCGGTCAGCGGCATCGCGAGCGCGATTTTTATTTTGTTCTCTTTCGGTTTGCAACCGAACATGCCGAGCACGGCGACGGTCGCCGCAAAAAAGGAAACGACTGCTTTAAACTTGTGGGGGCTGCGCATGACTGGCTCCTCCGATCAATTTAATTTGGCCGAGACTGATATAGACGAACATTGTGTACAAAAAAATCGCGCGATAAAACGGAATCGGTGAAAAACCGGGCTCAAGCCGCCAACGTATCGTGAATGCGCTCAACACAACCATCAACGCAAAGAACGACACGGCAAAAATAAGCCACGAAACGAAACGTGTGAACCAAATCGAATTAATAATAATGAGAATCAGAACAACCAATGGCGTGAGCCATGATAATCGCTGCTGATCCGCATTCGCACGGTAATGCGACACAAACAATAATGTAGCGAGCACCTGCGCAACAATGAGAATGATCCGGCCCTTCGTCATTCTAAAAAGAAAGGTGAGAAGAAATCGCGTGAATGTCGGCTTTCACGGATAACGGTCGCGGCATTTCGGCAATGGCACGATCCGGATCCTTGAGCCCGTGCCCTGTGATGATAGCGACAACCACCGCGCCTTTTTCCAAATTGACCTTCTTCTCTGAAATATATTTTTTTAATCCCGCCACGCCGGCCGCACTGGCCGGTTCGCAATACACACCTTCAAGTTGCGACATTAATTTATACGACTCGACAATTTGTTCGTCGGTGACCATATCAATGACGCCGCCGGATTCATCGCGCGCGGCTCCCGCCCGTTTCCATGACGCAGGATTGCCGATCTTAATCGCCGTGGCGATCGTCTTCGGATCCTTTACCGCTTTTCCGCTCACAATCGGCGCGGCGCCGGCCGCTTGGAATCCCATCATCTTCGGTTTCGAAGACACTTTCTTCCGGTTGAAAAATTCAACGTAGCCCTTCCAATACGCGGTAATGTTTCCCGCGTTCCCCACCGGCATAAATTGGTAATCGGGCGCGCGTCCCAACGCTTCAATAATTTCAAACGCGCCGGTCTTCTGTCCTTCGATGCGCATTTCGTTCAGCGAATTGACCATCGTGATTGGATATTTTGCCGAAATTTCTTTGACCAACTCGAGCGCATCGTCGAAATTTCCGTCGATTGCGAGAACTTGTGCGCCATACATGAGCGCTTGCGATAATTTCCCCAGCGCAATATTGCCGTCCGGAATCAAAACCACGCTTTTAACTCCGGCGCGCGCCGCGTATGCGGCCGCCGAGGCCGACGTGTTGCCGGTCGACGCCGAAATAATTGCTCTCGATCCATTGGCGACGGCATCGGTAACGGCCATCGTCATGCCACGATCCTTAAATGAACCGGTAGGATTCAATCCCTCCAGTTTCAAATAAAGAGAAATTTGCGGCGCTCCTATCGCAGCCGCCAAGCGCGGAACCGGAACCAGCGGCGTTTCCCCTTCATAAAGCGTGACGACCTTCGTGTCGGGCTTAACCGGTAAATATTCCCGAAACCGTTCGATGAGACCGCGATGATTGACCATGTCTATTCCATTCGCAGCAACACCGACGGTGCTTTAATCGAAGGAAGCTTGTCGATCGCGCGGACCGAAGCCTGCATGTCCGCTTCACGCGTGGAGTGCGTCAAAAGAATGATTGGAACCGATCGTTTGGAAACCGACTCCTCAAAGGTATCTTGATGAACCGATGCGATGGAAACGCGATAGCGGCCGAGAATGCCGGTAATCTTCGCGAGAACGCCGGGCCGATCGAGAGTGGTGATACGCAAGTAATAACGGGACATCAAATCCGACATCGGAGCGAATTTCACGCGCACGTCGGGCGCCCAATTCACATACGGCAATTGACCGGCGGTGCCGTTATCGATAAGGCGGCAAAGATAAATAATATCGGAAACAACGGCGCTCGACGTCGGCATACGGCCTGCGCCTTTTCCATACAGCATCACGTGACCCACCGCATCGCCATAAAGCGATACCGCGTTGTACTCTTTGCGCACGTTCGCGAACGGATGCGTAAGCGCGACGAGCGTCGGATGAACGCGGAAAATCCAACCCTTCTCGGTGTTCTCGCCGATCGCCAACAATTTGATCGTGCTGTTCAATTTATCGTTGACGAGACGCAAATCGATCGGTTGAAGTTTTGAAATGCCTTCGCAATGAATTTTTTCAGGCGGAACCCAATTGCCGGCCGACAAAGAACCGAGAATCGAAATTTTTTGCGCAGCATCGATTCCTTCGATATCAAAACTCGGGTCGGCCTCAGCAAAACCAGCCGCTTGCGCTTGCTTGAGCGCGGCGCCGAAGCTCAGTCCGTTTTCTTTCATTCGCGTGAGAATGAAGTTTGTGGTGCCGTTTAATATTCCAACGACTTTATTAATTTGATTGCCGGCCAAACCCTCATTCAATGACTGAACGACTGGAACGCCGCCGCCGACGGCCGCTTCGAAATAAACGAGCTTGCTGCGCTGAGTGGCAACTTCAAAAATTTCATTCCAATGATGCGAAAGAATCGCTTTATTCGCGGTAACGACATGTTTGCCGTGCTGCAACGCCGAGATCACGACGCTTTTCGCGGGCTCGATTCCGCCCATCAACTCGACCACGCAATCGACTTCGGGATCGGTCACCACATCTTTCCAGTTTGTGGTCTGCTTAACACTCTTATCGATCAAAGGCGATTTTTTCTTGCTGCGGCTGCAAATCCATTTGAGTTCAAGCGGCGCACCGACGCGAGCTTCAATATCTTTGCGATTGCGCTTGAGCATTTCGACGGTACCGCTTCCGACCACGCCGAACCCGATGATGCCAAGAGTAACTTTGCTTCTCATTACGATGCCTTCGGTTTACGGATCGTCACGCCGGAAATCTTCTGGAATTTTTTCAAGCGCAGCAGCATGTCATAGAAACGGCTGTCACGCGTCACCAACGACAATCGTACGTAACCTTCACCTGCTTCACCGAAACCCACGCCCGGCGATAACGCGATTCCTGTTTCTTTAATCAGCTTCTCACAAAATTTCAGTGAACCGAGTTTCTTATACGGTTCGGGAATTTCGGCCCACAAATACATAGCCGCTTTTGGTTTTTTCAATTTCCATCCCAGACTGGTCAGTCCCTCGTACAAATAATCCCGTCGACGTTGATAAACGGCCACAAGCTCATTCACGCAATCGGGCCAAATTTCGAGCGCTTTCACTCCGGACAACTGAATGAAAGTTGGCGCACCGTAATCGATGTAAGATTTAAATTTCACAAGCGGTCCTAAAAGCTTTTCGGGACCGCACGCCCAACCGAGTCGCCATCCGGCCATGTTGAACGTTTTTGAAAACGAATGGAACTCAAGTCCTACGTCGCGCGATCCGGGAACCTGGAAAAAACTTCCGGGGCGATAACCGTCGAACGCGATTTCCGAATAAGCGTTGTCGTAACACACGAGAATCCCGTATTTTTTTGCGAAACGAATGACTTCCTTCAAATAATTTGGATCATCGAGCGTAGCCGCAGTGGGGTTGTTCGGATAATTCAAAAATAAAAGTTTCGCTCGCCGCGCTACTTTCTCGGGAATTTTTTCGAGCTCCGGCAAATAATTATTTTTCTCGGTAATCGGCATTAAATAAGGTTTCGCTTGCGCAAGCACGACGCCGTAAAAATGAACCGGGTAACAAGGACTTGGAACCAGCGCCAGATCACCGGCGCGCAGATAGGACTGACACAAATTGGCGATGCCTTCTTTCGACCCGATCAGCGAACATACTTCCGATTCTGGATTCAACGTGACGTCAAATCGTTTTTTCATCCAACCGGTAACCGCTTTACGAAACTTTGGCATTCCTTTCGCTTGCGGATAGCGATGCGTTTCCGGATGTTGACCAACAGTGTCGATTAATCGATCGATAATCGGCTGCGGCGTCGGTAGATCGGGATTGCCCATAGAAAGGTCAATCACGTCTAATTTATTCGCGGCCGCTTCAAGGCCAAGAGCCTTAATGCGCCCGAATATATAAGGAGCTAAATTTTGGAGTTTTTTGGGTGGCTGTATCATGGGCCGGGGATTCTATTAAAAACAAGCCCATCTGTTTCGAGAGATAGTACGAGAAAGGCCGTCGGAGCGTCCGACGACCGCAAGCCCGGCGCGTCCACACAGGGCTACCGCCGACCAAGCCGGTTAGGGTTTGGATTTAGTACGAAGTATTTGGTGTTTTGATCAGTTTCTTAAGCGCCAAGCTGGGCTTGAACGATATTTTACGCCCGATTGGGATCTGAATCGTCTCACCGGTCTTGGGATTGCGACCCGGACGAGCCTTGCGCGATTTCACTTTGAACGTTCCCAGTCCTGAAAGAGAGATTTTCCCGCCTTCGGAGATGGTCGCTCGGATGGAACCGACAACCGCTTTCACGGCCCGAACCGCCTCAGAACGACGGAGACGCGCTTCCCGTGTAACTCTGTCGATCAACTCATTCTTCTTCACAAACTGCCTCCTCGCATAAATGTCCATCAAAATAAAGCACTTTCTAACACGCTTTTACTTTAAGGGATTTTGATTATCTTGCAAGGTCTTTTTTGATTTTTGATACGGGCTAACGCATAGGTTTTTTCAAGAGGCAACCCGAGGGCCTGCGCGGTTGTCGTTATCCGACGGAAAACGCGTCGAAAATCAGGCTTGTTTTTAAGACGAAGAATTTCGGCAAAACCAAGATCGCAGTATAAAATTCCGCGACGATCTTTCACTTTTTTAAATATTTTTTTCGCATCGAAAAAGAACCTCCGCGCCATGGCAACGTTGTTACGCTCCAACTCCCATTGTCCCCTGCTCCACAACACGAATCCGAGGGGTCCCTTCTGGCCAAGCTGTCTATAAAGTCTCTCGGCCTTCTTCATAAATGGCAGCGCGGCGCTTAATTTTCCCTGCATTCGCAGCGCATTTCCCTGACCGCAGTTGGAATAAGCTTCTCCAAAACGATCACGAAATCGAACAAATGTTTTACTCGCTTTTTTATAGAGTGAAAATGATTCCACATACTTTCCGCGCATCCGCAGAGTTCCCCCCAGTCCGCACATTGCGTAAGCAAGCCCGCTCGGATCATCAATTTTTTTATACCGGGCGATACTACGACGCAAATTGGACTCAGCTTGAATTAAACGTCCCGCAAATCGCTGGGTAGTCCCAAGCGCCCACAACGCATAAGCTGCGCCTTCAGAATCATGTGATTTTTCATAAGAGAGAAGAGAAGCGGTTAATAAACGGATGGCGGAAGGAAATTTCTGAATGCCGCGTTCGCACATTGCCAAACCAAGGTACGCGTCGGAAACGTCTTGGCTGACCTTTGCTCGCCTGGCCAAATGCAATGCGACCTGATACCAATGGACGGCGCTTTTAAAGTTTTCGAGTTGACGACAAACATCGGCAAGTCGAAGAGCAGCAACTGATTCGTTGGTTAAACGATACCACTTTAAAAAAAACCGCCGGGCGTCGTTAAAACGTCCGGCAGCTTGATGAATCGATCCGAGACGCTCGTGTCGGAGCGCCAAAGATATACGGTTATCGTTTGGAATGTTGGAAACGACGGCGAGCTTTCGGTTGACCGGGTTTTTTCCGTTCGACCATACGCGGATCCCGTGTCAAGAAGCCATCTTTGCGAAGCGCTGAACGAAGATTCGGTTCCATTTCAACAATCGCGCGAGCAATACCGAGCTGAATCGCTCCGGATTGACCGGTCACGCCGCCACCAAGCACGGAAATATGAAAGTCCAGAGCATTCGCTGACCGGGTGTGATGGAGCGGAGCAGCCGCTTCCGCACGAGCGCGAACATGTCCGCCGAAATAATCAGTGATCGATTTATTATTAATGATGAGTTGACCGGTGCCCGAAACGACGCGCACGCGCGCAACGCTTTCTTTACGACGGCCGGTGGTCCAAATTGGAAACGAAGGAGTAAGTGTCGACATGAGTTAAACCTTTATTTATTAAGCGGCAGGAGCTGAGCTTCTTTTTTGATTGGAAATTGAGCGCCGTGAGGATGAGCGATACCGCGATATACTTTAAGACGCGTCATCTGACGATCACGAAGTTTGTTTTTCGGCAACATACCCGAAACGGCGAGTTCAATTGCGCGTTCCGGTTTCTTTTTGAGAAATTCACCATATGGGGTGATCGTATCGCCACCCGGATACCCGGAATGACGAAAATCGATTTTTTGAACCGGTTTATTATTTCCGGTGATGCGAATGTTTTCGGCATTAATGACCACGACAAAATCACCGCAATCTACATGTGGAGCAAATTTTATTTTTGTTTTTCCGACGAGCTTCTTAGAAATATCGCACGCGAGACGACCAAGAACTTGGTTTTTCGCATCGACTAAATGCCACCGACGCTCAACGGTAGCTTGGTTTGGTTGATAAGTTTTGTTTGACATAAGACGGTGTTAATACAATTATGCCGACGATATCGTCAAGCGATTTCTCGTCGTAAATTAACTTTTCTCCTTGTCGAAATCGACGAGAATTTTTACGTCGGCTTTTTTCCGTAAATCGCCAACCAACTGCTCGTATCGAGTTTTCATTTTTTTCTGATAAATGTAGCCGGCCAGATCGAGTTTAATATCGTCGTAGCGAAGCTTCTTTGCAGCTCTCTTTTCTTCTACATTAATAATGTGGTAACCGAATTTTGTTTCAACAACGTCAGAAACCCCTCCCACCGACAATGCGAAGGCGGCTTTCTCAAATTCCGGAACCATTTGATCACGCGTGAAAAAACCTAAATCACCGCCATTTTTAGAAGTGGAGTCATCTGACTTTTTATTGGCCAACTCGGCAAAATCAGCTCCGCCATCCAATTCTTTCTTGATCCCTTTTGCTTTCGCAAGAGCTGCCTGACGAGACTTAAAATCATCGGTGCGAGGAGACTTCACTAAAATATGACGCGCGTGCACCGACTCTCCTAGTTTCATTTCAGTTTGCTTTTCATTTCTTTCTTCGCCTTGGCGTAGGCCTGTC
>CAYXDS010000121.1:0-8018 GCA_964463805.1 uncultured Elusimicrobia bacterium
CGATCGCTTCGCAGCTTCCCAGTCAGCCTCTGATCAATACTGCGCGGTGAAAACGGGTTCTCAACTTCCGATCGGAGTTTTCGACTCCGGCCTTGGCGGTCTTACCGTCGTAAGTGAATTGTCGCGTCGGCTTCCGCATGAAAACCTCATTTATGTCGGCGATACCGCGCGCGTTCCGTATGGAACTAAATCCGCCGATGCGATTCGCCGTTATTCGATGCAGATTTCTTTTTTCCTTTTGCAGCGACGCGTGAAAATGATCGTGGTCGCTTGCAATACGTCCAGCGCGCTCGCGTTGCGCGCGCTGCAGAATTTGCCGATTCCAGTGCTTGGCGTGATCGAACCCGGTGCGCGTGCGGCCGTTTTGAACACGAATTCACAGCGCATCGGCGTGATCGGAACGCCGGCCACCATCCGCAGCGGCGCTTATCACGGGGCGATCAAAAAGTATTCGCCGCGTTCGCGGGTCTGGGAAACCGCTTGCCCGCTTTTCGTGCCGCTTGTTGAAGAGGGATGGATGGAGCATTCCGTCACCGCGGAAGTCGCCCGCACGTATTTAAAACCACTTCTTAAGAATCGGATCGATACACTCGTGCTCGGTTGCACGCATTATCCGTTGCTGAAGAAAACCTTGCAGTCGGTAGCCGGGCGGCGTGTGACGCTCATTGATTCGGCAGAAGAAACCGCCAAGGAAGTTGAGCAACGGCTTCGGAAGAGCGAGCAACTGAATCCCGGTTCCGCGCGTGGAAAGTCCACTTATTACGTTACCGATAATGCCGCCGGGTTTTCACGTATGAGCCGTCGTTTTCTCGGCGGCGACACTTCACCGGCGCGACTGTTGCGCCTCGAGAGCCTGTAATTGTGCGCGCGGTGGTATTGTTGTCGGGCGGGTTGGACTCAACGGTTGCGTTGTGGTGGGCGTTGCGCAAAGGTTGGCGTTGTCGCGCGCTTTCGTTCGATTACGGTCAACGTCACAAACGCGAACTTCTAAACGCGAAGAACGTCGCCGCTAAAGCGCGGATTCCGCTCGATGTCGTTCGGTTCGCGTTGCCGTGGAGTTTATCCAGTCTTACTGACCGTCGTGCAAACTTGCCACACCGTGCCGTCGAAAAAATACCTGCCGCGATTCCTTCCACGTATGTGCCGGGACGAAATACATTATTTTTAAGCTTCGCCACGTCCTTGGCGGATCAGATTGAAGCGCAAGGCATCGTGATCGGCGCCAATGCGATCGATTATTCCGGTTACCCCGATTGCCGCGAACCGTACTTGCGCGCGTTCGCAAAAGTGGCGCGGCTCGGGACTCGTATGGGCGCTGAGAAAAAGAAAGCGATATCGGTTTATGCGCCGCTCGTTCATCTGACCAAAGCGGGAATCGTCCGGCTCGGATTAAAATTACGGGCGCCGCTTCAGCTGACATGGTCCTGCTACAAGGGCGCAAGTCGCCCCTGCGGTCGTTGCGACTCCTGCGTGTTGCGCGCGAGAGGATTTTTGGAAGCGGGCGCCGTCGATAAAAGTTTGCCGAAATGATTTCGGCACCGATCAGCGAAATATACGCAAGCGTGCAAGGCGAAGGGCCGTACGCGGGCGAACGACAAATTTTCGTTCGCTTGGCCGGGTGTCCGTTGCGATGCCGCTATTGCGACACGCCGGACAGCCTCGTATCGCGCGGTCATCCGCGGCAAACCGTGGCGCAAGTCGCATCGAGTGTGGTTGCGTTGCGCCGTCGATCGCGTGCGAATACGGTGAGCGTCACTGGCGGCGAACCATTGATTCAGCCCGCCTTTCTTAAAGAGCTTTTTTCACGTCTAAAAAAATTGAAATTCCGCACGTATTTGGAAACGGCCGGCATCCATCCGAAAGCGTTGGTCAGCGTCATTGATGCGGTCGATGTCGTTTCGATGGATGTAAAGTTGCCGAGCGCGATCGGGCGATCGATGTGGCGCGATCATGCGGAATTTCTCAAGGTCGGTGCCGATAAAATTTTCGTGAAGATCGTTATCGATAATAAATCGACGTTATCCGAGATTAAGCGTGCGGTTTTGCTGCTTCGCGCTTTGCGGCGGCCACCGTTGCTGGTTTTGCAGCCCGCGACGGCGATCCTCCGGCAAGTCGAAGCGCCTTCCGTCGATCAAATCGCCGATGCTTATGCGGAAGCTTCTTCTCGTTTGCCGCGCGTGTTGGTGATGCCGCAGCAGCATAAAATCTGGAGCGTTCGATGACCGTTGAGAAAAGCGGGTCGATGTGGAGTGGGCAGGTGACTGCCATCAACGCCGCCGGTGACGTGACAACCGAATTCAAATCGGCAGAAGTCGCTCCTCTCGCTCAGAACTCGAAGATGTGGGTTGAGTTTAGACAAGGCGCGCCGACCGTGCGGGGTCTGTCCGTTGATCGCGGGGCCGCAGAGGTGGGGAAATTAATTGCGATCGCCGGCGCAAATGGATTTATTGAGATTGTGGTAAATCAAGGCAGCGCGGCGAAGACGGCGCAACTGTCCGTCGGTGATCGCGTTGTGATCCGCTTCCGCGCATGAACGCGCTTCTTCGGCAACGGCTGCTCGTTTTCTTGGTTCCACTCGCGTTGGCCGCGCCGTTTTTGAATCGCGCGTATTTTGTCGACGATAGTTACTTTGTCGAGATCGCGCATTGGCTCGCAGAGAATCCAAAGTTGCCTTATCATTTCCGAACCGATGACGCCGGTCTTCAGAATCGCGGTTGGGAGGAAAATGGGTTTGTCCGCATGGTGAATCCGCTTGCACATCAATATTATCTGGCGCTGTTATTGAAATTATTCGGAAGTGCTGAATGGGTTTTGCGGTTGGGTTGTACATTGCTGTCGTGTTTCGCGGCCCTGTTTATTTTTGAA
This sequence comes from uncultured Elusimicrobia bacterium, assembly GCA_964463805.1. Taxonomy (GTDB): domain Bacteria; phylum Elusimicrobiota; class Elusimicrobia; order F11; family F11; genus JAJVIP01. Next base: position 2,866 of record CAYXDS010000121.1, read on the forward strand.
TTCGCGCGAAGATGGACGAACTCGCCGCTGCTCGCGACGATGCTCGTGCTGGTGACTCCCGCGCATTGGCTCACGTCCTACAGTTTGTTGATCGACGGAACGATGGCGTTCTTCGCGTTCGGTGCGATTTATTTTTTCATTCGAGCCACAGAAGCGGATAGCCATGCGGCGCTGTTTTTAAGCGGAGTGTTTGGCGGTCTCGCAATCCTTTCAAAATATCCGGCCGTGTTTGTGTGCCCGTTGATGGTCTCATGGCTTGCCATGCGATGGCGGAAGTTGGCCCGTCCATGGAAATTCACGGTGCCGGTTGTCGTCTCACTTTCATTCTTACTTGTTTACAGCGTGTGGACCGCTCATTTGTACGGTCGGCCGCATATCGTCGCCGCGTCACAACGGATGCTGCATGTGTTCGGTTGGCCGAAACTTTTCATTTTTTTTGTTTTTTTATCGGGATCCTTTGTATTGCCGACGATGGTTTGGCGAGTGGCGCGGATGCGGACCGTAGGGCTTGCTTTAATCCTTGGCATTCTTGTGGCGATTGTCATGGCCAGTCCCGCCGGTGGATTTTCAATTTTGCAAGCCGCTTTGTTGGGCCTGTGGTTGTCGACGAGCCTTGTGTTTCTCTCAACGTTCATCGCTTTGCGTCGTGATTGGATTTATCCGCGTGATTATTTCCTCGCTGCCTGGCTATTCGGTTTCATCGCGATGATGCTGATGGTCATGGATTGGGTCGCGGTTCGTTATTATTGCTTGGTCGGTCCCGCCGTCGTGTTTGCGGTCATTCGCATATTTGAAATTAAATGCGGCGATGCCGCTTCCCGTTATTTGAAAGTCGCTCTCGGCGTTATGTTTTTTTTCACAAGCGCGCTTGCCTATTCCGATTACAAACAGGCGGAACCTTCGCGTCTGCTCGTCGCTCAATTAAAGGCACAAGGATTTTCCGGTGGGCCGCGACATTTTTATCTCGGCGATTCCTTTACGATGAGCTATCTTCGCTCGGAGGGATGGATTCCCTGTTTTCCTGAAACGACTTTTGAGGTCGGCGATTTGGTTCTTGCAAAACAAGTGACGATGCCGCTCGTCTGGTTCGCTCGAAAGCCGGTGAAATTTCGTGAGGTGGGCAGATTTGATTATCCATCGTCCTTCCCCTTGAAGGTAATGGATTTTTCCGGATCCGCCGGTTTTTATGCGTCGGTATGGGGAGCTTTGCCCTTTACGTTTTCGAAAGGGCCCTGGGAACGTTTTTATATTTTTGAAGTGGTGAGCGTGGAGAAAGATGTCGCTCGTTAAGCAGCGTCTACTCATTTTGTTCGTGCCGTTGCTGCTTGCGGCGCCTTTTTTAAATCGCGCGTACTTCGTTGATGACCATTTCTTCATTGAAATCGCGAAGTGGATCAGGGACAACCCGACCTGTCCTTACGATTTCCCGACCGAAGGAATTGCTCCCAACGCTGCCTTATCGGGAAAGGATTTGTCGTTACGCATTGTGAATCCGTTGCTTCACCACTATTATTTAGCCGGGCTCTTGAAAATTCGTGAGGCGTTGCCCGGCCGCTCGGACGACGGAGAAGAGAGGTTTTTGCGGTTGGGCTGCGTATTGTTAACTTGTCTGTCGGCGTTGATGACGTTCGAGTTGGCCCGGAGATGGCTCGAACATCCGTTGGCGGCCACAGTTCTAACGCTGGTTACGCCGGTTCATTGGCTTACTTCCTATAGTTTGCTCATTGATTCCACCATGGCGTTTTTTTTCTTGTCGGCGCTGTTCTCGTTCGTCCGCGCGACCGAAGATGATTCGATCGCCTGGTCTGGCGTGGCCGGTCTCTCATTGGGAGCCGCTCTTCTTACGAAGTACACGGCTGTGCTGTTGGCGCCGATGTTCGTGGCGTGGCTCGCATTAAATCGAAAAAAAAACCTCCAATTGAAATTGCTCATGCTCCCCGCCAGCGTTTCAGCGATCATGTTATTCGGGTATCTCGCAATGACGCGTTCGGTTTACGGCGCCAACCATTTGCTTGCGTCTTCATGTGAAACGCTGCACGGTTTCACGTTCGGAAAAACAGCGGTGTTGCTCGCGTTCTTGGCCGGTGGAACGATCGCGCCGCTCGTCGTGTGGTTCGCCGCCGATAGACGATATGTTTTGGCGTTCGGTCTGATCTTTGCGGTCCTCGCTGCATTTTTTCGCGGACCGCACGGAGGTTTCTCGGGTGAGGAAGCGATTTTATTTGCGCTTTGGATTTCGACCAGTTTGTTGTTGATCGTTTTGTTTCTCGGTCGCTGGCGCTCGTGGAATCGGCCATCCGACCATTTTATTTTTACCTGGCTTATTTTGTTTCTTACGATGATGATCGTCGTCATGCAATGGGTGGCAGTCCGTTATTATATGATCGCGGCGCCGGCGCTCGTATTTTTGTGCACCCGTCTTGTGGAGGTAGAGTTCGCTCAACGCGCGACGCGGATCCTAAGCGCGACGATTGCCGTTACATTCGTTTTTGGGCTTTCGCTTGCGTACGCCGATTATTGTCAGGCTGAGTCATCCCGGTTTATCGTGCGCGCATTGACTGGACAGCCGGCCGGTCATTATTTTTCCGAAGATTTCACGATGACGTATTTGCTTCGCCAAGGCTGGAAGCCGGTCAATGACCCGCTAAAACTTTCCGTTGGGGAGCTGGTCGTGGCTACTTCGGTTACGTTGCCCATCCATTGGTTTCTGCGCACGCACCCGCCGGTTAGACTTGCGGCCAGTTATGAGGATTCTTCGCATTTCCCGGTCAAAGTGATGGATGCGTCTTCGGGTGCGGGATTTTACGCGTCGGCGTGGGGCCCCTTACCGTTCACTTTTTCAACGGGACCCTGGGAGCGCTTCTATTTGTTTGAGATAATCGAAAAATGACAACCGTCGCTGAATTTTTTTCTTCTTGGTTACCGGTCGTGGTGTGGGCATCGGGCATCTATTATTTATCGAGCATCCCAAGCCTGAATTCCGGTTTCGGTATATGGGATGTAATTCTGCGGAAAATCGCGCACATGACTGAGTTCGGTGTTTTAACCGGATTATTGTTGCGCGCGTTTCGACGAAGCGCGCCGTTTCAACGGCATTGGCTAATGCTTTTTTCAGGTGTGTTTGCCTTTTTGTACGCGATTTCCGATGAGTATCATCAGTCATTCGTGCCGGGCCGCACGCCGTCCGCGCGCGACGTGATGATCGACTGCATTGGAATTACAGTGATGCTCATAATTTTCTTTAAACGGAACCGCGTTCGTGAATAGGCGCATCGTTTGGATCGCCGCCTTCTTTTTTATCGTTGGTTGTACGCCACAGCAACGACTCGAGCGCGTGCGCAAACTCGAGCGAAAAGGGAAAACATACGCGGCCTGGCAAAAATATCAGGAGTTCGCGGCCAATTATCCGAAGCATGAGGGCGCTCCCGAAGCGTTGTTTCGCGCGGGTTGGCTTTCTCAGCGGTCGTTAAACGATTGCGGCATGGCCAACGTGTTTTATGACTCGGTGTTGGAGAAATATCCGCAGTCGGATCCATGGGCGCGTCTCGCCACGAACCAGAAAGTGAATTGTCCCGATTACTTTCCTTTGACGGCCGGTTCTCAATGGGTTGAGGGCGACTCCGATTCGAGCGGAAAGAACGCGCGGATCGAGACTGTTTGCAAGCCGGCGACCGATAAGGGCGCGATGCCGTCCGAAGCCGGCGTGTTGGTCCGCACGTATTTCGCCGGGAAGGAAAAATTTAAGTCGACTGAGTTGCTTTACAAAAAGATCGAAGGTGAGTTGCGCGAGTTGGATGAAGCAAACGATCCACGTCCCAAAGTCATCTTGCAAATCCCGATTACCGTGGGCGCACGGTGGAAGACGAAATCGGGCGTGCGTACGTTTACCTATGAAATCGTCGCCAATGACAAGACCGTGAAGGTGGAGGCCGGCGAATTTAATAATTGCGTGTTGGTCCGATCCTCCGCCGAAGGTGTGCCCGGCGCCACGAATGAGTACTATGCGCCTTCCGTCGGAAGAGTGCTGACATCGTTCAGTACGACGGCCGGAGAAAAAAGGAATACGGAATTGTTGTCCTATAAACCCGCGCCCGACGTCGATTTTAAAACAGTTCAAACAAACCCATGAGCCAACTTACATTTGACGGTTTTACCGAAAACGAAAAAGAGAAGCCGGTTTCCACTACTGAGAAAAAAGACACTTGGTACAAAGGTCGGGTGTTGTCTCATTCCTCGATCAATATGTATCGGGCATGCCCGCAGCGTTGGAAGTTCCGCTACCTTGACAAAGTCCCTGAAAAGCCGAAATCATTCTTCTCATTTGGAAAGAGCGTGCACACGGGTCTCGAATTCCTATTCGAAAAAGTGAAGGAGCCGCTGCCGTCGCTGGATGCGGTGCTTGCGCATTATAAAACCTCGTGGTTGCGTGAAGGGTACGAGACCGCCGCGCAAGAAAAATGGTTTTACCAAGAAGGCGAGCGGATCTTGCGCGGGTTCTACGCGAAACATCAAAATGATTTCAAGAACGTGCTTCAGGTCGAATACAAATTTAATATTTCGATTGAGGGCGTTCCGATCACCGGTTTCATCGATCGTATCGATACGACGCCGAAGGGCGGCTTGTCGATTCTCGACTATAAAACCGGAAAAGCGTTTGATAAGTCGCGTGTAAGAACCGATCCGCAGGTCACGCTTTATCAAATCGCGTGCCAAGAGCTTTTTCAGAAGCCGGTGGAGTCCGTTACGCTCTATCATTTGAACTCATTGACACCGCTCACGGTGCCCGCACATTCGAAGAAACTTGAAGATGATTTGAAAGCGACCGTGTTGGATGCCGCGAAAGGAATTTCGGCTGAAAAATTCGATCCGAAGCCGGATGCGCGCGGTCATTGCCAATGGTGCGACTACGCCCAGATTTGCCCCGCGTTTGCCGGGAAAAAATTGCCGAAACCCCCGGCGCCCTCTTCGGTCGCAGCACCGTCGGATCTGGTCGAAAAAGCGGATCGCCTCGGTAAATTGGACGCAAAGATTGAAGAGATGGTCGCCGAACGTCGCGATTTGCAAAACGATTTGGGATCCGCCATGCGTGCCAGCGGAAAAGAGGAAGTGGCCGGTAAATATTTTCAGGTGAAACGTGAGAAAATCGACGACGG
>CAYXDS010000122.1:0-7940 GCA_964463805.1 uncultured Elusimicrobia bacterium
TGAAAGGGCATGCCAGTCATGTATTGAGTGTGGAGTTTAGTCCGGACGGAAAAACATTGGCGATTGGGGAACAAGTCGAACAGGGCGAACGCATGCTTGTCGATATCGACTCCGGTGAAATTATTTCTTTTAGGAATGAAACTCTTTTTCAAAATATACGATTCAGCCCGGACGGACGATTCGTGGCCGTGCTTCTGCACGGTTGGGGCGTCATGTGGGACGTCTATCGGATTTCCGATGGACATCAATTTATTTTTCCGCTTGGAATGGATGCGCATGTCTTCCAGGTGAAATTCAGTGCCGACAGCCGCGTTGCGATGGCGGAATCCGCCCTTGACATATATGGCACAGACGCACGATGGACCGCCGTTTCTCTAACGGACGACGAATTACATATTCCTCAAGCCGAAACGAATTTTACCGGCATTTTCTCCTCTAAAGACGGCGAGGAACTCGCATTCACGACCCAAGAAGAAATCTTTCGGATGAGCACATTCCGACAGAACGCCGTCAAATTGACCGCTTTGTTTTTTGCGTTTGTCTCAATTTTGTCGGTGGCCGCGGAAAGCACCAACCGGGAACAAGTGACGGCGGTGACGCTGGTGATCGGTCTCATCGTTATATTCGGCGTAGTGATCCGTTGGATATCGATGCCTGGTGGCGGCGATTCCCGCACAAAAAGTTTTAGGCGATTGAAGGACAGCTTCGGATATCTGAATTTCCGGAAGGTTTTTGATTCCGCCTATCTAGGCGCGACGGAATCGGAGCGCAACGTCGGAGAGCTGTTGATGTATCTCGTCTACAACCCACATTTGAAATTGAATTGGCAGGATGTGCTGCTTCGGTTGAAGCCCGACGAAAACCCGCGCACAGTGGCCGAAAACGTGCTGCGTCATTTGCGCGCGTATTTGGTGAGATCCAAATTAAAACTCGAACAGCGTACGATCATTGCGCTTGAACGTTACGAAGGCTTGATCGCGCAGTTCCCAGAAGACGCAAAGCCGTACGCAGACATGAACACACTTCAATCCCTCTTAAATGAAAACGAAAATGAGCTACTGAAAACCATCGACAGACTGACCGCTCAAGCGAAAGCGACCGGCATCATTGATACGAAAACTTTCGTTTTCGAGAAAATCAAATCCGACCCGACTCGCCAATCCGTCGCCGAAAAATTGACTGCACATCTTGAGAAACAGAAAAAGCCGGCGGATCAGGATTTGGCTTTGTTCATGTCGGATTTTCTCGGCATCCGCGCAACTGAGATTCAATTTAACGTGTTCAGGCATTTCTTCAACGTGAAAACGCTGCGAACACAGCTTCCATCCTCCGATCCGTTGCGCAAAATCGTTTTCTCGATTCTTGAAGATTTCAGAAAAATGAACCCGTCGGATCTCGCCAACAAATGGTACGCGCACGGCGACTGGCCGTCCATTTCGTTGCGATTGTTGGGAATATTCAGCCAATTCGAGCGGATGAACATGATTCCTGCAGAGGGGGATGCACTGTTCTTATTTGATTTAGCCACCGGCAATATTCCAACCGAACGGCGGACTGTAAATGACCTCTCCAAGTGGCCGTTTGCGGCGCTGCTCGCACTTTTATCGCTCGGAGCGAATAGCCTCTCGTCAGAAGCCACTGTCGCCGCGTTGATCGTATTGATTCCATTATTGGTCGTGGGACTCGCCAAACAAACGGGGACGCCCGTGCCGGATCCGATCCGCGACGCGTTTCAGGCGAATAAGGATCGCATCGAGCAAATGATTCGCGACGTTTACCGTTGGCCGTTGATTCAGCGGAGTCCGCTTTACAGAGAATGGCGCGATTTGTGGGGAACTGCGTGGGATGTGTTTCAGAACGTTATGGCGCGTCACACGGATATCAACGATGCGATGTGGGCTCATTTTCGATTTTCGTTGCGAGCATCGGCTCGTCACCGGGTTATTACTGAATATTATCGGCGCGGTCCGGAAGTCCCAATAACCGATATCGAACGCGAAAATGCGCAAGGATTCTTTGCGAAATTGCTGGATTATATTGATGAAAACCGGCGCGCTGTGACGCCACAGAATCTTCGTACGAGAAGAGAAGAAGAAAGAAATCGCGATCGACTACAGCTGATCGAAGAAGCATTCGAATCCAATTTGTTAACGGCGCAAGAACGGACCATTTTGCTCGCGATTATGGAAGGCCAATCGCAAGATGAGATCGCAGCGAATTTGAACATCGTGCCGTTGACGGTCCGCCGAAATCGGGATCAAGCCAGGGAAAAACTGCGTCACTTTCTTCAAGAAAGAGGTTTTTACTCGGGACTTCCGGAAATGAATTTTGCGATTGCGGCAATCGTTTTTCCATTCATCATGCCGTCGCAAACAATGCTGATTGCAGCGTTCCTGCTTATTTTTTTCATCGCCACCGTAGTCTCGTTGTGGATGGCCGGGGACGTCTCACCGATGTTCTTCAGCCCCGACGCCATGCCAAACCGGTTCGCCGAAGAGTTGCGCGACAAAATCAAACAAGAGACGAGATCGCACGACGACGTGCGGCCCACCGCCGCCATCGAACGCCCCGATCATTTCGCGAAAGCGGAACCCGAACAAAAATTCACCGATGAAGAAATCGCGTCCTTGGTTCAATCCTTTTCAGCGCATCGGGACGAATGGAAACAGAAATATTCCGAAGCAGCCGATATTAAGCTCACCAATATCGCCGCGACGCTTCGCGCGAAATTCAATGAATCCTCTGACAGAACAGCCCTTCTCGCCAACATCGAACAGGCGATCGCGATGTTTTCAGAAGCGGCCAGGCGCGGAGCCCTCGATCCGAAGATTGATCCGACGATAAGAAAGTACATTGCGGATGCTCCCAACGGACAAAAAAATTCCGGGTTACCCAACAACAGTCAAATCGAAGGCGCGCTCTACCTGCTCAACAATCGAAACATTTCGCATATGGACATGTCCGAAGGAAAAACCCTGACGATCATGCTCGCTTCTTATCTGAAAGTTTTGATGGGCAAAAAAGTTGAAGTGCACGACTGGAACGACCTGCAGGCCATACGAGACGTTCAGGTCGCCGGCAGCGTAATGTTTCGCCTCGGCGTAAAAGTTTCAGTGGTGTCGAACAACGTGCCTTATGTTTTCATACCGGTTCGACAATCGCTCAACCGAGCGACCAAATCTCACTTGGCTTCCAGAAGACAGGCTGGCGCCCACTCCGTCTATGAAAAGTCCGACATTATTTATGGCGCCTACGATCAAATGATGTATTTGCGGATGAATGAATGGAGCGCCGTCGAGAACCCCGTTCCCATGGGAGATCTTCGCTCCACTTGCGTTTTCTTGGACGAAACGGAAGTGCCGTTGATTGCCGGCCTCGAAGAACCATTGATTTTTTACGAACAGAACGGTTCGAATAAAAAAATATTCAACTTTATCTATAGTCTTGCCAAGAGAAAACTCGAAGAAAACGTTGTCTACAAACGGGTGAATGAGGAACTCATCATCGATGTCGAGCATGAGCGAGACGTGGTCCGTGAACTTCGACAGGAGCTGCTAAGGAATCAAATTGATGACGCAACATTGGATCGACTCGACTTGAAAGACCTGTTGCGCGCCGCCGTCGAAGCACAAACATTGTTCGAACAAGACAAGGATTATTTCGTTTCAAACCGCACGATCGTCATTTTCGACAAGAACACCAAGGAAATCAAACCGAAACGGCGTTTCTCGCGTGAAATCCACATTTTTCTTGAGATCAAACACAACGTGCCCGTTCAATCGCCTAGCCTGACGAGGTTCATAATGACCACGTATTATTTTTACAATGCGTTGCCGTTTTTTGCGGGCGTGATGGGCAGCCCGTTGAACGGTACTCTTGGAAGAGACTTGACCAATCTTTATGGCGTAACAATCCACAAAGTCCCACGCTTCCACCCTCCGAACAATATCACAATGCTGCGGCCTAAATATTTCCTCACCGAAGAAGACTACCGGCTCGGCGCGCCGGCCTACGTGAAAACACTGCATCAAAGCGGAAAGCCGATTCTATTGATCGATAACTATCCCAAGGAATCCAAAGAATTGATTGAAGGCATCAACGCGTTGGATCGGAAAGATCCGTTTTTAAAAGGCCCCGCGGTGGCCATCAGCGGCGAAGATCACGATGCCGCCGCTATCGAATTGGAACGAGCGGGCGCCATCGGCCGCGTCACGGCCACTTCGCTCGCCGCGCGCGGAACTGAAATCAAACCCGACAAAGAATCGTTTGGCCCCGTCGAAGTGCCGGGAATTCCGATGCCGATCGACGGCATGATCGTGATCACCAGAGAAGCGGATACGCCCGCTCAGACGCAACAAGCGATCACGCGCACCGGCCGCGTCGGACGTCCCGGAACCGCCGGCGTGTGCGACGTTGTGGCCAATGAAAACGTGAGACGGTTTGCGGCCAAAGAACTGGAAGAATATCGGAAAATTGTACAGGCAACCGGCTTCAATTCGGATGACCCCGCCATCCCCGAATTAATCAAACTCGCGCAGTTGCGCCGGGCAAACCTATGGTTTGAACAACAAAAAGAAGGCCACTCTTATTATTCATTGCTCGTGAAGATGCAATTAAAAGCCTTAGAATTCTACCGACAAAACGTCCATAACAATTCGGTGCGGCTCAACCCGATCCAAGATTTCGTCCACCAAGGATTGGAATTACTCAACAAACGCGATTTCAACGGCTTTATACGTCTTTGCGAAAAATTTCAACTAGTAGAATTCAGTGAGAAGTTCGAACCTAATAATTCCAATGAAATCACCTCGATGCTCAATGGACTGGAGAAATCCAAATCATTGCTCGAGGCGCTTAATTTTCTCGCTCAACAAGACCATCGACTGAACTTGAATTTTATCGCAACAACAATAAATACGCTGCACACCACGTTAAAAAGAGGGCTTCAAGAAAATCATCTTAAAACGCGCACGTATCTAAAACTGCTTGCCTGTTACCGTTTTGCTTTCAAATTAAAACCAGATGAATACGGTCGGCTAAGGGCCATTTTCGACTCTCTTACTCTCCCAGACCAAGCGTTTCCGCCCATTTCTCAAAAAGCGGCTCGAAACAAGCCAACACCATCGGAAATTGATGATTTATTTCAAAATCTATTAAAAGCCGGCTCTTACACAAATATTGCGAATCAAATCGATCATACGTTTAACCTGAATAAATCCCAGGCCGGAAAATTATTCAAACTCACCAATAAAAATTTCGCTGAATTACTGATGAATGCACCCATGAGAAAGTCGGGACAATATCTGGGTCTAATGTACTTTTTCGAAAACCTCATGAATCTTTCGCCGGGGAGAAAAACCGCGCTAAGAGACCATTTGGATCAACTCATCATCTCTGAATTCGCGCTGGATGAAGAAAAATTGACCACGAAGAAATTGCGAATGCGGTCACCGCAACAATGGCTTGATGTCGTAAAAGATGCGCATGCCTACGGAGACATTCTCGAGCTCGTCATAAAATCTATCGGAATCCCCATCGCTCAAGCGGCACGGGAGCTCGCTATGAGTCGGCGGGCTTTGGTGGGGCAAAAAAGAAAAGAAAACGCCCCTGAACTGTCCAACTACGTGAAACAATTGAAATACATCCGCATCCTCTGCGGTTTCGACGAAGTGCAATTCATTCAACTCCGTAATTTAACGGACGCACGGATAAAGAAAACTCTGAAAAAAGAAAATGAAATTGAACCAGAAAAAATTCTCGGCGCTACACAAAAGAAACTACCCGAATCGGATCGAAAAAACTTATTTGAAAAGCTTATTCATGAATCAAGTCTAAAAAACATGATTGCGCTGGCAGACGCAACATTTTCCTTTCACCGACAAAAGTTAGCGAAGGCCCTGCATATGTCGCGCAGAAATCTGACGATAATCCTAACGGGACCTTACAAAGTCTCTTTTTGGAATCATTTGGCATTTCATGCGGTGTATTCGGTGTTATTGGGGCTTTCCGCGGAGGAATCAATCCGGCTTCGAAATCACATGGATGAATTGGCTCTCAACCACACCGATTTAAATCTGGACATCTCGTCGATAGAAGGGAAGAAGCATCAGCCAACTTTGCCTGAGGAACCCAAAGAACCAAAGAAGGCGGCGCCGGTCGATTTCAATGAAAGGATGAAAGCCATCGCCGCGTTGCGCCGCGCCGCGTAAAATACGCTAATTTGACGCTCCATCCGGCGTTTTGTAATGTGCGGAGACGCTCAACGACGCACGAGCTCGCCCACATCAACCCCATGATAAAAACTGTGTTGTTTGATCTCGGCAACGTCATCTTGCCGTTTGATGTCATGCGCCTTGCCAATCGCCTGACACGCTACACTCATTTATCCGCCCAGGAAATCGTCGATCGCCTGTGGAACGACTACATTGCCGACAATTTCGAAACCGGCAAAATGTCTCCCACTCAATATTTCACGCACATTTCCGAGATCTGCAACTTCAAAGGACTCACCTACGAAGCGTTCGTGCCAATCTTCAATGAAATCTTTGAGGAAGACGCCGAAGTGATCGGCCTGATCCAACGGCTCAAAGGCAAATACAAGCTCGGATTGATCTCAAATACAAATGCTATCCACGTGGAACATATTTTGAAACGTTATTCTCATTTGTCGCACTTCGACCGCCACTGGTGGTCGAACGAAGCGGGCGTGCGCAAGCCGGATCCGGCCATTTACAAATTGGCGCTCGACCATTTCGGCATCAGCCCGGCTGAAGCGGTGTTCATCGATGATTTGCACACGAACATCGAAAGCGCGCGCAAGCTCGGCATCAACGGGATCCACTTCACCGGATCCGCCAATTTAAAACAGGAACTGACCAAACTAGGAGTCCAACACTAATGTCATCACTTGTCGTGATCGGCGCCCAATGGGGCGATGAAGGAAAGGGGAAAATCGTCCACATCATTGGAAAGAACTCGGACGTGATCGTGCGTTACCAAGGCGGCAATAACGCGGGCCACACGGTCGTGTTCGACGGCAAGCACTTCGTGCTGCATTTGATTCCGTCCGGCATTTTGGAACCGAAGAAAAAAGCGGTGATCGGCAACGGCGTGGTGGTGGATCCGGCCGCGTTAAAAGAAGAGGTCGAATTTCTCGAGAAACGCCACATCGTCGTGAAAGGACGGTTGTCGATTTCTCAATTGGCTCATGTGATTCTTCCGTATCACAAATATTTAGACACGCTGCGAGAAACCGGAGCCAAAGCGGGCGTGATCGGAACAACGCGCAAAGGCATCGGTCCTGCGTATTCGGACAAAGTGGGACGCACCGGCATTCGGGTCATCGATTATCTCGAACCGGATCTGTTTGAAAAATTGCTCGATCACAATCTGCGCGACAAAGAACCACTCTTGTCGAAGATCAAACCGATCAAACAAATCCGCGCTGAAATCATGAAGGAGTATCCGAAGTTGCGTGAGTTCATGGCCGGTTACGCCACCGACACCTCGATTCTGCTGGCCGATGCGTTCGAAGACAAAAAACGAATTTTGTTTGAAAGCGCGCAAGGAACGATGCTTGACGTCGACTTCGGCACCTATCCTTATGTGACCTCGAGCAATCCGATTGCCGGTGGCGCGTGCGCAGGCTCAGGCGTGGGGCCCGGGCTTATCGATGAAGTGCTCGGCGTGATCAAAGCATACACGACGCGCGTCGGCGACGGACCGTTTCCGACCGAACTGAACGACGCCACCGGAAACTATTTGCAATCGAAAGGCCAAGAATTCGGCGCGACCACGGGTCGACGCCGCCGCTGCGGCTGGTTCGACGCGGTCGCCGCGCGGCAGGCGTTCCGCATCAACGGCATTAAACGTTTCGCGCTCACGAAGATCGACGTGCTCGATGGCGTGAACCCGATCAAGATTTGCGTCGGTTACAAAGT
>CAYXDS010000123.1:0-7925 GCA_964463805.1 uncultured Elusimicrobia bacterium
GGCATCTTCAACAAAAACACGGCGGCGCGCAAAATCGGTGGCCTTGCCTCTAAAGTGGCCGCCCTCTCGAAAAAAGCCTAACGCTTCGACGTCGTTCCGCATAAATTCCAAATCAGCAACGACACCGCCACGTCGCTCGGTTGCGTGCCCGTTTTAAGGTCGTAATCGGCCTGCGCGATTTTCTCGAGCGACCGGCGAGCCTCGTCGGCTTTATAGGCGCGTAGCCCTTTCGCCAAGTTTCCCTGCTGCGTTTTCCCGCGCATATTCAGCGCTGCGTACACATCATCGGCCTGCATTTTCTTCTCGGTGACATAGGAATGCCCAAGAATCAACGAACGAAACACGCGCGCGCACACCGGAAAAATCGCCTCGCCGCGCACGCCAACCTCCGCCAATAACCGTGCTTGCGTCAGCGCGGCTTTCACATTGCGAGCCCACAAGGCCTCTTCCAAATCGCGAGTGTCCCCCACTTCATCGGGCAATCCGTGCGCGCGAACGTCGGCGCCATCGATTGTTTTCTTTTCGCCGATGAACAAACAAATTTTTTCGAGCTCGTTGGCTATTTGCTGCAGATCCGAACAGCTTTCAGCAATCATGGCCGCCGCATCGTAGCTGACCGCTTTTCCGCGCGCCTTCGCTTCGTTGACGATCCACGTGGGCAATTGATTTGGAAACGGCGTCCAAAATGTGACGATCGATCCGAGTGAGCTCACTTGCGCCGGAATTTCTTCGCGCAAATTCGCTTTGCCTTCGTAAATAAAAATCGCACAGGTTGAGTCGGGAGTCTCGGATAACGCTTCACCGACGACGCGCGCATCGGCGGTCGCCAATTCGTCGGCCGCCTGAACAATCACAACACGGCGATCGCCGAGGAAAGGAAGGCTTTGTACGGCGGTCACTATTTGCCCACCCGAACAGGAACGGCCGTCCAGACGTTCGAGGTTGAAATCCTTCGCTTCGCCCGGAACAAGTTTTGCGAGGATTTGATTCAACGCGCGTTCTTTGAGCCAGTTTTCCGGCCCATCGAATACGTAGAGACGTCCGATCTTCCCCGAACGAATGGAAGATTCGAGTTGGTCGGACTTAAGAATCGGCACGATTAGAAAGGCGAGGTGCTCGGATAGGCCGGCGGCGGATTATCGGGCGACTGCTCTTTCGGCACCGCGCGCGGCGATGAACTGGTCACCGATCCGAAACCCTCGATCGTACGCCGCACGATATCGGTTGCAAACCGGTCCCACAACTCTTCGCGCGCCTCTTCGGCGGTTTTACCGCCGGGCTGAGTCTCGGTGAAATAACGCAGTTTTTGTTCGAGCAGCGGTTCTTCCCACAACAACTGATTATTTTTGCGATCGAGGAATTTCAGATCCATGACGATCCAAAGCTGGTATTCGAGCGGCACGAGGTTCGCATCGTGACTCAACTCGGTTTCGCGGTATTGCTTGATCGTTCCAATTACGACGCCGTCCGCTTTTTCCAGATCGTCGATATATTGAATGCGGCCGTCGCGAATGAATTCGTCGGTGGTCGCGAGCCAAAGTTTGTTGCCGATGCCCGCTTGCGAGGTCTCGTTTTCAAAAGGCTTTACCGCGATCGATTTGATATTTGACGGTAGAATGATCGCCGGAGGAACATATTCTCCTTGCGTACCGCCGCAGCCGGTCAAATACATCGAAAAACTTGCAAGCGTTGCGGCGATAAGAAAACGCGATTTCATAGAGGTGATGTCTCCTTTGATTTTTAGCCGACGAAATTTACCAATTTATTCGGGACATAGATAACGCGCTTCGGCGTTACTTTAAGCCCCCGTTTTTCAAGCGTAGCCAACGCTTGGGTCTTCACTTGATCTTCGCTTAGATTGACCGTTACGTTAATTTTCTCACGCAGCTTCCCATTGACCTGAACCACGATTTCGATCGATCCGGCGGTCAGCTTCGAGGCATCGGCTGTGGGCCACGGCGTCTCCGACAACATCTGTGAATGCCCCATCCGTTCCCACAACTCATCGGTTAAATGCGGCGCAAACGGCGAAAGCAAATGCAAAACGGTTTCGACCGCTTGCTTCGAAACAGCGTCGCCGAGATTCGCATACAAATAAATGGAATTCACCAACTCCATAATCGCCGAAATCGCGGTATTGAAACCGAAATCTTCGTCGATGTCGCGTGTAACGCGCAGAATCGCCGCATGCGTGCGGCGTGTGAGTTCATCCGCACCGATCGTTTCACCGGTATCCCCAGGCGTGCGCTTAAGTGTTTTGTCGTCATCGCCGCCGCAGAATACTTGCGCGACGCGCCACACACGGTTTAAGAACCGCCAAATGCCTTCAATTTGTTTGTCCGACCATTCCAACTGCTGCGTCGGCGGCGCTGCGAATAAAATAAATAAACGACAGGTGTCGGTGCCGTAACGATGGATCACATCGTTCGGATCGACAACATTGCCTTTTGACTTAGACATCGCGCTTCCGCCGAGAGTGACCATGCCTTGCGTCAACAGCGAACCGAAAGGCTCGTCGGACTTCACCATGCCCATATCGCGCAGCACTTTATGGAAGAAACGCGAATAAATAAGGTGCATACACGCATGCTCGATGCCGCCCACATATTGGGCGACCGGCAGCCAGGTGTTCGCTTTCGCCGAATCAAAAGGCAGCTTTGTGTTCTTGGCATCCGTATAGCGTGCGTAATACCAACTCGAGTCGACGAACGTATCCATCGTATCGGTTTCACGACGCGCCGGCTTTCCGCATTTAGGGCAATGCGCATTGATCCAATCGGTGGCTTGAGTCAACGGAGACGCGCCAGTTCCCGTAAATTCAACATTGGTCGGCAGTACGACCGGCAAATCCTGTTCTTTGACCGGAACAGCGCCGCAATCCGGACAATAAATGATTGGAATCGGCGTTCCCCAATAACGCTGACGCGACAACAGCCAGTCGCGCAACTTGTAGGTGACAGTGGGTCCTCCCAGTCCTTTCTTTTCGAGATCGGCCGCCATTTTCTTTTGCGCGTCTTCGATCTTTAAACCGGTATAAGGGCCGGAGTTGATAAGAACCCCATCTTCGGCATAAGCGCGATCGTTCGGCATCTCCCCACTTTCCGGTTTAATCACCTGAATGATCGGGATCTGGAATTTCTTGGCGAAATCGTAATCGCGTTGATCATGCGCGGGAACGGCCATGATGGCGCCTGTTCCATAATCGGTCAACACATAATCAGCGATCCAAATGGGCGTCTTTGAACCGGTAAACGGGTTCTCGGCATAACCTCCAGTAAATTCTCCGGTTTTCTCTCTATTCTCCGCAGTACGAGCAATTTTTGTAAGACCCTTCGCCTGTTGCCGATACGAATCAACAGCGGCTTTTCGATCGGACGTCGTCAAGGATTCCACCATAGGATGTTCGGGCGCCAGCACGAGAAACGTAGCGCCGAATAACGTGTCCGGGCGAGTCGTAAACACACGAATCATGCCTTTCGCCGTTTTAAAATCGGCATGAGCGCCCCACGATTTTCCGATCCAATTGCGCTGCATCGTAATGACTTGTTCGGGCCAACCTTTTTGGGTTTCGGTCTTTTTCAGCTGGTCGTGGCCGGTTAACAATTCTTCGGCATATTGCGTGATCTTAAAAAACCATTGCTCGAGATCTTTTTGAACAACGACGCTGTCGCACCGCCAGCAACGACCGTTGTGAACCTGCTCGTTGGCCAAAACCGTGTTGCAAGAATTGCACCAATTAACCGACGCTTTCTTTCGAAACGCGAGCCCTTTTTCGAGCATCTTTATGAAAATCCATTGATTCCAATGATAATAATCGGGATGACAGGTGGCGATTTCACGGTCCCAGTCATATGAAATCGCGAGCGTCTTCAATTGATCGCGCATGACCGCGATATTGTCCCACGTCCACTTCGCCGGATCGACTTTGCGTTTAATGGCCGCATTTTCGGCCGGCAAACCAAAGGAATCCCATCCGATTGGATGCAGCACGGCTTTGCCGCGCCGGCGTTGGAACCGGGCCAATACATCGCCGATCGTGTAGTTGCGGACATGTCCCATGTGGAGATTGCCGGACGGGTAAGGAAACATCACCAACATGAAATAGGCGGGCTTTTCAGGCGTTGGCTGCGGCGCCGCGAAACATTTCTTATCGATCCATGTTTTCTGCCATTTGGGTTCGATTTCTTTAAAGTTATAAGTGGCCATTATGGTGTCTTTAGGTGCAAAAAGTATTCTTGATTTCCTTTCGGCCCTTTAATTCGAGCCGGCGTTTGTCCGAGATAGTAAAAACCTTCTTTCTTGGCAAATTCGATCACATCATTGACCGCGGTCGCTTGCACCTCTTCGGATCGAACTACACCTTTCTTCAAAAATTTGGGACCGACCTCAAATTGTGGCTTAACCATGGCCAAAACGGTGGAACCGGGAACCATTAAGGTCCGAACATGGGCCAGAATATTGGTTAAAGAGATGAACGAAACGTCGATAACGGCCAGCACCGGCCGGGGATCCAACTCCGATTGTTCCACGTGGAGGATATGCGTCTCTTCCCGGCAAACCACACGCGGGTGATGCCGCAACGAAACATCAAGTTGTCCCTTTCCCACATCCACGGCAAATACCTTCTGCGCTCCGTTTTTCAATAAGCAATCCGTAAATCCTCCGGTTGAGGCGCCGATATCCAAACACACCAACCCCGCCGCCGACAGACCAAAATCCTCAAGAGCTCCGGCCAACTTCTCGCCGCCGCGCGACACGTACGTGGGGCCCGCAACCAATTCGATTTTCTTTGAGGTTGGAACCTGAACGCCGACTTTGCGGATAACTTCGCCATCGACAAGCACTTGACCGGCTAAAATCAAAGCCTGTGCCTTCGTGCGACTAGCGACAATGCCGCGCTCCTGCAGCAAAACGTCCAGACGTTCTTTTTTCGGGTGGTTAGTTATGGCTGGTACGAACGCCGGCGTGGATTTGACGAAGCGTGTCGGCGATGTTCTGTTCTGTTAATCCCACCAAGCTGCGGAGCTTCTGCTGCGTACCGTGCTCGATAAACTTGTCGGGAATACCGATGCTGCGAATCGAAATAGTCTCGCCCTCGAGCAACTCGCGGATCGCACTGCCGAACCCACCGGCCAACACGTTTTCTTCAACGGTGAGAACCGTTCGGAAACCTTTCAATGTTTCGAGCAGCCACGTGCGATCCAAAGGTTTCACGAAACGCGCATTGATGACTTTGACGCTCATGCCTTCTTTGGCCAATGTTTCCGCGGCAGAAGAAGCCGGCTGAACCATATTGCCAATCGCAAGCACAGCCACATCGGAACCGTCGCGAATCACTTCGCCGCGTCCCCACGGCAACAAGCGGAACGTTGTTTCAAGCGGCACACCGACGCCGGAACCGCGCGGATAACGAATCGCAACGGGTCCCTGGCGATAATTAAGCGCGGTCTTCAACATATGCTGAAGTTCGTTCTCGTCTTTCGGCGACATGACCGTCATGTTCGGAATCATTCGCAGATAGGACAAATCGAAAACGCCATGATGCGTGGCACCGTCGTCGCCGACAAGACCGCCGCGATCCAAACAAAATACGACCGGTAATTTCTGTAACGCGATATCGTGCTCAATCTGGTCGTACGCGCGTTGGAGGAACGTCGAATAAATTCCGACCACCGGACGAAGACCGCCGCAAGCGAGTCCCCCGGCAAATGTCACCGCATGCTGCTCGCCGAGACCGACATCGTAATAACGTTCAGTGAATTTATCTCGGAACATATCGAGGCCGGTTCCTTCGGGCATCGCGGCTGTGATCGCCACGATTTTCTCGTCTTCCTTTGCGAGTTTGCAAAGTGTCTGTCCAAAAACTTTCGTGTAAGCGGGAGGTCCATCCGGCGCTTTTGTAATCTCTCCGGTGTCCGGGTTCCATTTGCTCACGCCGTGATATTTAATCGGATCGTTCTCGGCCTTTTCGTAACCGCGGCCTTTCTTTGTCACCACATGCAGCAACACAGGCCCTTTTAATGTCTTCACGCCTTGGAGCACTTCAATCAACTTCGGCAAATCATGACCGTCCACCGGACCAAGATAGCTGAAGCCCATTTCCTCGAACAAAAGCCCCGGGAACAACAAAACCTTGATGCGTTTGGCGAGCCGCAACAAATGACTTCCCCAGAAATGGAGTCGCGTCAAGAATTGGCGAACGCGGTTTTCGAATCGCGTGTAAGGACCACCGGTTAAAAACTTCGCAAGAAACGCGCCGACCGCGCCGACGCGGTGAGAAATGAACATTTGATTGTCGTTAAGAATGACAATCAAGTCGGAACCGAGATTTCCCGCGTTCTGAAGGCCTTCAAACGCCATACCGCCCGTGATCGAACCGTCGTTCACGATCGCAACGACTTTGTGATTCTGCTTGAGCACGTCGCGTGCGGCCGCGAAACCAAGCGCGGCCGAAATCGCTGTCGAGGCGTGGCCGGCGCCGAACGCGTCGTGTTCGGATTCAAATCGGTTTAAAAATCCGCTGATGCCGCCGTATTGGCGAAGCGTATGGAATTTATCCCATCGGCCGGTGAGGAGTTTATGAGCGTACGCCTGATGGCCGGTGTCCCAAACAAACTTATCTTCAGGTGAGTTGAAAACGTAATGCAGCGCGACCGCGAGATCGGTGCAGCCTAGCGATGCGCCGAGATGCCCGCCGGTTTGCGCGGTCACTTCGATAATTTTTTGGCGAATCTCTTTTGCGACGTCGCCTAATAATTCTGGTTTTAAATTTCTTAGATCACTGGGTTGTTTGAGCATAGGTAGTAGCGCCATGGTGCGGCATTTTGCCTTTAAAATCCGGTCAACGCAATATGCGCTTCTCCGTCACAATCGCATGCATTTTACGATCATGTTTTTCACGTGGTATCACCGGCACAAATTGATTTGAGAAGAACAACCCGATATGCGTCGCACGCGGCGTCTTCTCGAGAAATCGGTCATAAACGCCGCCGCCGTAACCGAGCCGAAATCCGTTCGAATCGTATCCGAGCCCCGGCAACACGACGAGATCGATGGAACTGAACGGGAAGGAGTTCTTCCGCTCCGCATGCTCAAACGGCCCGTGCGGCGTCACGGTTAAACGGTCATTTTTATGAAAGATGGCAAAAAACGGTCGATGAAAACCGTCGGCAGTGGCCGGAATCACCACTTTCTTCCCCCGCTTCCACGCGTCGTTGATTAAATAGCGCGTATCGATTTCGCTGCCGAAGCCGACAAAAGCGGCAACCACGTCGGCCTTTTTATAATAGGAGCTGCGAATGAGATTTTCTGCCGCCTGTCGACTCCAACGACGGCGTTCAGCGGCTGAAATGGCTTGGCGCCGTCGAACCAAATAACGGCGCAACCAACGCTTGGCTTCGAGGAGCGGCGTCAGTTCGCGGGGTTTTTCTTTCGCCATTCTTCCAAACGTTTTTTTATTTCGACTTCGTAACCTTGTTCGGTGGGTTCGTAGAACGAGACGCGTTGCGGCATATAAATTTGCTTCACATGATGGCCCGGATAATTGTGCGGATAGAGATAATCGTCTCCGTGACCGCGCGCTTTTCCATCGCCGCTCGAATCTTTTAAATGATTGGGAATCTCCCGCCGCTTGCCCGATTTCACTTCCTCCTCGGCGCGGCGCAACGCCGCATAAGCGGCGTTCGATTTCGGAGCGGTCGTCACATACGTGACCGCTTGCGCGAGCGGGATCCTCGCTTCGGGCATTCCCACCATCTCAACGATCTTAGCCGCCGATGACGCGACCGATATCGCCTGCGGGTCCGCGTTACCGACATCTTCGGCCGCAAAAATCATGATCCGACGCGCGACAAAACGCGGATCTTCACCGGCGCCCAACATTTTGGCCATCCAATAAAGCGCGGCGTCCGGATCGCTGCCGCGCA
>CAYXDS010000124.1:0-7923 GCA_964463805.1 uncultured Elusimicrobia bacterium
TTTTTCAAAACGTTTTTGTAGAAGTTTATCAACCGGCAAATCGACAAGCGACTTGAGCGATTTGCTGAGCGCCTGTTTAATGTTCGCGGCGGTCGCGTCCGGATCATTGTGCGCGCCGCCGGCCGGTTCGGCGATGATTTCATCGACGACGCCTTGTTTCACCAAATCCTCTCCGGTTAACTTCAGCGCTTTCGCGGCCATCTCGGCCTTCGTCGCGTCATGGAACAAAATCGCCGCGCACCCTTCGGGTGAAATCACCGAGTACCACGCGTTCTCAAGCATCAACACCACGTCGCCGATTGCAATCGCAAGCGCGCCGCCGGAGCCGCCTTCACCGATAACCGTGACGATGATCGGCACTTTCAGAGCGGCCATTTCACGCAGATTTCGCGCGATCGCTTCCGCTTGACCGCGCTCCTCGGCGCCGATGCCCGGATAAGCGCCGGCCGTATCGACGAACGCGAACACCGGCAATTTAAATTGCTCGGCCATTTTCATCAAACGAAGCGCCTTGCGATACCCTTCCGGATGCGGCATTCCAAAATTTTGCTCGAGGGACTCTTGCAGCGTACGGCCCTTTTTATGGCCGATCACGACGACCGGCTTCTTATTGAACAGCGCTAAACCGCCCATCAATGCGGCATCGTCGCCGTACGAGCGATCTCCATGCAATTCCATGAAGTCGTCAAACAAGCGCGGCACGTAATCGCCGAAATACGGACGTTTCGGGTGGCGCGCCAGTTGAACGCGCTGCCACGGCGTAAGCTCGGTGGACGATGTTTCAGGTTTTTCGATATCCATGACTAGGCCCATTGTGAAAGTTTAAAACGAACCGGTGTAGCTTAGACGTATGAGACGTTCGGTTTCGCGCTCCTCGCTGCGATAAGTTACGGGCGTATCGCGGCCCAACAGATCGACGGTAAATACCGGCGTCACGTAAATTTTAAGGCCGAAATTGATTCGGCGATCTTTGAAATCATCAAAGTTGTCATACTCGAACAGCAACGCTACCAGATGTTCATACGTGTAAGTCAACCCTGTGAAACCATGAACGGAATTGCCGTGGTCAAAATCATAGATGTCGCCGCCGACCGTCCACGAAAAATCCGGCGAAAACGGATGCCAGTCACCGACCAAGTAAAACCCTTTCTCACGCTGTTCGTATTCGCTCTCTTTCCGATTGTAATGGTAGCCCTGGCCGTCAAACCCAAGCGCTAACGCCGGAACGACGCCGCGGCCGTCAAACGCGCGAAGTTTCACGTTGATCGTCGGTTTATTGAGCCGAGGATCGTCGGCGGTTCCAAGTAGCCTCTCGCCGTCCAGACCAAAACCGATATTCAATCGCGGGAACACTCCGAACAACGTCTTATTTTGAATGCCGCCCTCTTTGCCGAAGCGAAAACCCACGTTGTATCCGTAGTGATCGACAACTTCAGCGGTCGGTATATCGATAATCTCCACGGAACCGCTGCCGCTCGACTTTACAGATTCACGCGCGTGCAAAGACCCAAATACGCACGGCAGCGCTAAAAAAGCGGCAAAAATCCTGCTCCTCATTGCTTCAACAATCCTTTCACGACGCTCAAAAGCTCGGGAATTTCAAACGGCTTCGAAAGAAAGGCGGTCGCACCGGACCCCTTGATGGCGGATTGATCCTGGTCGAAATCGCGCGACGTGAGCAAAAGAATCGGCGGTGCGGTCGGGATCAAGTTGATTTCGGCCGCCGCATGATAACCGTCCATAAGCGGCATCATTACGTCCATTACGATCAAATCAAAATTTTTCTTTTGCGCGTACTCGAGCGCCATCTTGCCGTTTTTTACGGGCGTCACCGAATAACCGGCCGCGTCGAGACTGAACCGAATCAGTTCGAGCAGTTCTTCTTCATCGTCCGCCACCAATATCTGCGTCACGTCTTCTCCTTAAATTCGAAGTGCGTCAAGTTCCGACGCCGGCCAATTCTTTCTTTGGCCCGTCAGACCGGCTTCCTACCTTTTTCCCGAACGACCAGCAATCGGAACCGAGCAATTTCACGAGGTCGGCGATGAACGCATCGACCGGTTTGACACCCGCGCGCGTTTCAATCACCACTTCCCCCTCGGACGTTGGCATCGCCAAATTCACACGGCACAATCCCGGATATTTTCCGAACAACTCTTTTAATTGATTAAACAAAGCATCGTCCGTCGAACTGGGAACAGTAATCGTCAATAACCGCACGAACCGCTCGCGCGCCGCTAAAAACGGAATGATTTCCTCGGCCAACAATTGGCGACCTCCGCCGACGCCCCCGCCGTCCCGCGTCTCCACCTGACCTTTCACGACGAGCATCGTTCCGGGCGCCAGCAATGCGTTTACTTCGGGCGTCAGCGCTTTTGGAAATACGGTGATCTCCATCTCGCCTTCCAAATCTTCGAGCGCAAAGCGCGCCATCAAATTCCCTTTCTTCGTGGTCATGCGCCGCACCGACAACACCTGACCGGCCACGCGAACGGTGCCCGCCTCCGGCAATTTATTCATCGTGCATGTCACATAGGTGGCCATCTCGTCACGGTACCGCGTGAGCGGGTGGCCGGACAAATAAAGCCCGAGTACGTCTTTCTCGGCGGCCAACAATTCTTCTTGCGTCCATTCGGCGTTCGAATTGGTTTGAATCGGCGCAACCTTCGTCATCGATTTAATTTCGCTTTCGCCGAACAACGACTCGGACGCAAAGTCGGCGTCCTGCTTCAATTTCGCACCCGCCGACAAAGCGGGATCCACTTGTTCGACGAGCCGTGCGCGCGACTGCCGCGGCGGCAGCTTCACAAAACCGTCGAGCGCGCCCGCTTTGATCAAAGACTCGACCACGCGCTTGTTCGCGAGCCGCGTATCGATGCGCGAACAAAAATCCTGAATAGATTCAAAACGACCGGCCTCGCGTGCTTTGATAATCGATTCGACCGCGCCGGTGCCCACATTCTTGATGGCGACGAGTCCGAACCGGATCAGCGGAGTATTCGCGGTAATCGCGCTCTCCACCGTAAACACCGCTTCCGACACCTGTACGTCGGGCGGAAGCACATCGATGCCCATATCGCGGCAATCGCTCAAATATCCGACGAGCTTTGACTCTTCTTCTTTCGAAGCCATCGTCGATCGGCCAATTTCGTTCGTGCACAACGCGCACATGTACTCGACCGGGAAATTCGCTTTTAAATAGGCGGTTTGATACGACACGAGCCCGTACGCAGACGCGTGGCTCTTATTGAAACCATAGCCGCCGAAGTGCGCCATCAGGTCGAAAATTTCATTCGCGAGTTTTTCCTTAATGTCATTCTTCGCGCAGCCGGCGACGAACTTGCCCCGCTGCTTCTCGAGCTCTTCCATGATCTTTTTACCCATGGCTTTGCGAAGACCATCGGCTTCGCCGGGCGTAAAATTCGCGAGCGCCTGCGAGATCCGCATCACTTGCTCTTGATAGACCATGATGCCGTAGGTATCCTCGAGAATCGGCTTCATGAGCGGATGCTGAAACTTGATCTTCGTCGGATCATTTTTACGTTCAACGAAATCGTCCAACATACCCGATCCCATTGGACCCGGACGATAAAGCGAGATCAACGCGGTGATATCCGAAAGATTGCCGGGCCGCAGTTTGCGCAGCAAGTCACGCATACCGCCCGATTCGAGTTGGAAAACACCGGACACATCGGCGCGGCACAACAAGTCGTATGTCTTCTTGTCGTCGACGGGAATCGTTTCAAGATCGAAACTTTTATCGTGTCGCTTCTTAATTAAGTTCACTGCGTCTCGAATCACGGTCAACGTTCGCAAACCTAAGAAGTCGACTTTGAGCAACCCCAATTTCCCGAGCGTCTCGCCGTCGAACTGCGTGGTCACGATGTCTTTGTTGTTCTTCGATAGCGGCGTGAAGGCGGTAATGTCGGTTGGCGAAATCACGGTGCCGGCCGCGTGCACGCCCGTGTGACGCTTGAGACCCTCAAGTTTTTTCGCGAGATCAATCAGCTTCGTCACTTCGGGATTGGTCTTATAAAGTTGTTTGAGCTCGGGCACGCTGGCCATCGCACCGTCGATGGTAATGCCGAGTTCTTTCGGAATGAGTCCGGCGATCTTATCCACTTCGGGCAGCGGCATCTCAAGCACGCGACCCACATCACGCACGACGCCGCGTGCGAGCATCGATCCGAACGTAATGATCTGCGCCACGCAATTCTCGCCGTATTTTTGACGCACGTACTTAATCACTTCCTCGCGGCCATCGTCGGAGAAATCGATGTCAAGGTCGGGCATCGAACGGCGATCAGGATTCAAAAATCGTTCGAACAGCAATCCGTTTTGAATCGGATCGATCGACGTGATCGACAAACTGTAAGCGACGAGCGCGCCGGCGCCGCTGCCGCGGCCGGGCCCCACAGGGATTCCATTCTGCCGAGCGAAATGAATGAAATCCCAAACAATCAAGAAGTAAGGAGCAAACCCCATCTTGTTGATGACGCCCAACTCCACTTCGAGTCGCTCGCGATAATTGTCCGGGATGCTGCCTTTCCGTCGTGTGAGACCTTCGAGGCAAAGCCTTTTCAAATAGGATTCGGGCGTATCGCCGACCGGCACTTCGTACCGCGGCAACAGCAGCTGATCGAAATCCATCTTGATTTCGCACTGTTCGGCGATCGCGAGCGTCGACGTCAGCGACTCAGGAATTTCTTTGAACCGCTTCACCATGTCTTCGGGCGGTTTGTAATAAAACTCGGGCGCGCCGTATTTCATGCGTTTCTCGTCGGTGAGTTTTTTACCGGTACCGATGCACAACACCACGTCGTGAGCGGTGTGATCTTCGCGCTTGAAATAGTGGCAATCATTCGTGGCGACAAGCGGCGTGCAGGTTATTTTTCCGAGTTCGACGAGTTTCGGCAACACTTCGCGCTGAAGCTCGAGACCGTGATCCATGACTTCCAAGTAAAAATGCGCGGGACCGAAAATATTTTTGTAATCATCGACGAGCTTTTTAGCAAGCTCCATGTTGTTTTGGCGCAAAGCGGATGGGATCTCCCCTTTCAAACAACCGGAAAATCCGATGATACCCTTCGAATGCTTGGCGAGCAGTTCTTTGTCGACGCGCGGCTTGTAATGGAAGCCTTCGAGATAGGCCGACGACGAAAGCTTCATCAAATTTTCGTATCCCTCGCGTGTATACGCAAGCAACGTGATGTGATAAGCGGCCTCACCGAGCCGCTGTTCTTTGTCGAATCGCGACGACGGCGCTAAATAACCTTCCATTCCAATAATCGGTTTGATGCCGACTTCTTTGCAGACTTTATAGAACTCGATTGCGCCGAACAGATTGCCGTGATCCGTCAACGCAAGCGCGCTGTATCCCATCTTGGCCATCGTCTGAATAAACTCAGAAGGCTTGCCTTTGTCATCGGTGAGGCGCGCGGCGCCGTCGAGCAAGCTGTACTCGGAATGATTGTGAAGATGGACGAACGGCGCTTTCTTTTCACTCATAACATTGATTTATTCACGTTGTTCATGGCCTTCTGCACGCCGTGATCGGCGATATCCGCAAGAGCTGTTTGTACGGCCGCGTACAGTTTCGGCAGCGACGATTGCTCGTCGCGTGTGAATTTTTGCAAAACGAAGTCGGCCGGGTCTACCCCCACCGGAACGGGACCGACGCCCATACGCATACGTGGGAATTGATCGGTGCCGAGTACTTCAATAATCGACTTAAGTCCATTATGACCGCCCGACGATCCCCCGGGTCGAAGCCGCAACGTGCCGAAGGGGATCATGAAATCATCGACAACAATCAGAATTTCGTCGGGTTTCGCGTTGGCCGTCATCATCAGTTGTTTAACTGGCCCGCCCGATTCATTCATGAAACAATCAAGCTTGGCGCCAATAAAAATCGGCAGGCGGAGGATCTCCGACTGCCGACTCTTATGAAAAGATTCTTTATTTTCTTCGGCTAGGAAATCCACAAACTCCCGACCGACATTGTGTCGCGTGCGCCCGTATTTCGGCGAGGGGTTCCCCAAACCAACGACGAGCCGAAGCAAGGGACTACTTCTTCTTTTCGTCCTTGGCCGCCGGGGCCGCTTTTGCCGGAGCACCGGCCGCAGGTTTCGCCGCGCCGGCCGCCGGGGCCGCCGCGCCTTCTTCTTTCTCTTTGCCCTTCGCAATAACTTCGGGTTGAGCACCCGCTGCCGCCACTTCGCCGGCCGCTGGAGCTTTTTCTTCTTCAATCTTCGGCGCAACGATGTTCACGATGATGGTGTCGACCGCGGTCAAATATTCGACGCCTTTAAGAGCCGGAAGATCTTTGACTTTAATGCCGTGGCCGAGCTCAAGCTTCGTGACATCAACGCTGATTTCAACTGGGATATCGTCGGGCAAACAACGCACGCGAACTTCGCGAGTGATGTGCTCAAGAATACCGCCGCCGTTCTTGACGCCCGGCGCTTCACCTGAGATATGCGTTGGAACGCTGACCGAAAGTTTCGCTTTCGTATCGATACGCATCAAATCGACATGGATCGGATTGTGCTTAAGAATATGGCGTTGAATTTCTTTGATAACGGCCAAGCTGCTTTCGGAGCCGTATTTCACCGTGAACAACGCGTTCGTTCCCGCTTTCGTATGAATCGCTTTGCTGAATTGTTTTTGATCGACGGCGATATCGACCGGCTTGCCATGCCCGTACAACGTTCCGGGAATCCAACCTTCGCTGCGGAGCTGGGTTAAATTTCTATTTTTATCTTTTTGTCCGAGATCTCTCGGTTTAACTTCAAGTTCAACTTTCTGCATGGTCTTCTCCTCTCTTACACAAACAACGCACTCACCGTGCGCTCCTCATGGATTCTCTTAATGGCTTCCGCCAACAATGGCGCAACCGATAAAACTTTAATTTTGCTCAATTTCTTTCCGTTCAACGCGATCGTGTCCGTGATCACAAGTTCTTCGAGCGGCGCGCTTTCAAGCCGTTCGATCGCGGGTCCCGCGAGCACACCGTGCGCACACGCGGCATGCACTTTGATCGCGCCGCCGGCCACAAGAGCCTTGGCCGCCTTGGCCAATGTGCCGGCCGTATCGACCAAATCGTCGACGAGCAATGCGACTTTACCGCGCACATCACCGACCACATGCAAAATATCGGCGTCCGTCGGCGACGTACGACGTTTATCGATGATGGCCAGATCGTAATCAAGCCGTTTCGCAAATGCGCGCGCGCGTTCCACACCGCCCGCGTCGGGCGAGACCACGACCACGTCTTTCATGCGCTTCTTCTTATAGTAGTCGATGAACACCGGCATCGTGTAAATGTGATCGACCGGAATATCGAAAAATCCTTGGATCTGCGCCGCATGCAAGTCCATTGTGAGCACGCGATTCGCACCGGCCGTCGTGATCAGATTCGAAACGAGTTTCGACGAGATCGGTACGCGCGGCTGCGCTTTGCGGTCTTGGCGTCCGTATCCGAAATACGGCATCACCGGTGTGATCCGGCTCGCGCTCGCACGTTTGAGCGCGTCCATGATCAGCAGCAGCTCCATCAAATTGTCGTTGGCTGGTTCGCTGGTTCCTTGCAGAATGAAGCAGTCGGTACCGCGAACGTTTTCCAAAATCTTTATTTCAATCTCGCCGTCAGGAAAGCGACCGACGTACGATTTTCCGAGCGGAATCTTTAATTCCTTGGCCACCGCCCGGGCCAATGCGGGATTGGCGTTCCCCGCGAAAAGTTTCCTTGGGATCACTTTTTCTTTCCTTTTTTGATCCGACCTTTGGCCCAATCTTTCTTCACCACCCGCTGCGCCCGCTCCACCGCCAACGACCATGCCGGCACGTCTTCGTTAATACTCGAACCCGCCCCGATGACCGCATGCGAACCAACGCGCACGGGGGCGATTAAATTTGTGTTTG
>CAYXDS010000125.1:0-7907 GCA_964463805.1 uncultured Elusimicrobia bacterium
GTCGATCTCATCGATGTACACGATGCCGCGCTCGGCGCGCTTCACATCGTACGCGGACGCCTGCAACAGTCTCAAAATGATGTTTTCGACGTCTTCGCCCACGTAACCGGCTTCGGTCAACACGGTCGCGTCGGCCATCGCGAACGGCACTTTCAGCAAACGGGCCAACGTCTGCGCAAGCAGCGTTTTTCCCGTTCCGGTGGGACCCACCAACAAAATATTCGATTTGGACAACTCGACGTCGTTCTTCGCGCCCGTTTTGGCGGCGCGATCGATCAATTCAACGCGACGATAATGATTGTAAACGGCCACCGACAAAATACGTTTGGCTTTTTCTTGGCCGATCACATATTCATCGAGCGCGGTTTTGATTTGGGCCGGCGGAGGGAGCGTGCGGATTGCGTGGCGTTGTTCTTCTTCGGAAATTTTCTGCAGCAGCGCGTACGAATTGCGGATGCATTCCTCGCAAACATACGTGCCTTGGCCACCGATCAGCTTAAGACCGTCGCTCTTGCCTTTGGTGCAGAAAACGCACTGCGGAGTGTCGCTCGTGCCGAAATTCGATTCCATGTCGCGGCCTACCTCACTTTTTCGCTATTTCGAGAATCTTGCGCGGCGTGATCACTTCATCGATGATGCCGTATTCTTTTGCCTGCTGCGCGGACATATAGAAGTTTCGTTCCATGTCCTGAGTAATCTTATCAACAGAATGACCGGTATGCCGGGCCATAATTTCATTTAATCGTCTCTTCGTTTTAGCCAGCTCGACCGATTCGATTTTGATGTCGGTCGCCTGTCCGGACAACCCACCGCCGGACAGCAAAGGCTGGTGAATCATCACGCGCGAATTGGGCAGTGCGAACCGCTGACCTTTGGTGCCGGCCGTCAAAAGAACGGCGCCGAACGACATCGCCATGCCCATGCAAATGGTCGTGATCGGCGATTTGATGTACTGCATCGTATCGTACACGGCCAATCCGGCGGTTACCATGCCACCCGGCGAGTTGATGTAAAGATTGATTTGTTTCTCGGGATCTTCAGCTTCCAAGAACAGCAACTGTGCGATGATGAGATTGGCCGAGTCGGTCGTTACCGCGCCGCCGAATCCTCCGACGAAGATAATACGGTCGCGCAACAACCTCGAATAGATGTCGTATCCGACGACCGCTCCCTGATTCCACCTCTCAATGATGGATGGAATAAGCATGAATCCTCCTTAGTTCGACAGAAATTTATGCTTCTTTGACTTTAGCGTGTTCAATCAACCATGCAAAAAGTTTCGTCTCACGAAGCTCCGAGCGGATCTGATCGCTGTACTTACCGCGCAACGCTTTCTCAAGCGAACCGCGCTCTTTCGGCTGCGACTGATTCACGATCTCGTCGATCTTCGCGTTCAATTCGGCGTCGGTCGCATCAACCGATTCCTCAGCCGCGATCGCATTCAGCACATAGGCGAGGCGCACGTCTTTTTCCGCCTGTTTTAATACGTCCGGCTTGGCCTTTTCGATCACTTTGTTCAGATCATCCTGTGAAACACCCTGCGACAAAAGCTTGTTGGACTGCCGTTCAATCAAATGATGCAGCTGACGGTCCACCATACTCTTTGGCACCGCAAACACGTGCTCTTCGAGAAGTTTCTCAACCACCTGCTTCTCCAAATCCGACTGCGCCGATTGTTTCTGTTCCCGTTCGAGATTCTCGCGAATCCGTGTTTTTAAAACAGTCACCGATTCCACGCCAAGATCTTTGGCGAACTCATCGTCAATCGTCGGCATGCTTTTTTCCTTGATCGCCGTGAGCTTGACTTTGAAAACGGCTTGTTTGCCGGCAAGTTCCTTTGCCGGAGAGTCTTCGGGGAATTTGACCGGCACGTCACGCTCTTCGCCGGCTTTCGCGCCGACCAAGCCTTCGGCCAATCCGGCGATCGCTTGCGGCGCCGACATATCGAGCAGGAAGTTTTCGGCTTTCGCGCCTTCGATCGGCTTACCGTCGAGCAATCCCTCGTAATTCACGACCGCGAAGTGTTTGTTGCCAAGAGCCTCGCTTTTCGACTCGGTCAGCCGCGCGTTCATTTCGGCCAGGCTCGTCACCGCTTTTTGAACATCGTCGTCGGTGACCTGCTTCGCTTTTTTCGTGAGTTTGAGGCCTTTGTAATTCGTCGGTTTTACTTGAGGCGTCGTCTCCACTTCAAATTGAAATTGGAACGGCTTCTCGGGTTGGAACGGTTGCGCGCTTTGCACGACCGGCGTTTGAACCGGATTGATTTTCTTTGACTTCAGCGCTTCCATCACACCTTCGCGCATCAGTAGATCTTGCGCGCGATCGTATGCGGCGGCTTTAAAATTTTCACGAACCATTTCGAGCGGCGCTTTTCCAGGCCGGAAGCCAGGCAATTTCGCCTGCCCCTGAACATTTTTAAACGCCTCTTCGATTTTCTCTTTCACTTTCGAAACCGGCAACTCGACCGACAGCGTCTGTAAACAACCGTCTTCGGAGACCACTTTCACTTTCACATCACTCGTCAAACCCAACACCATAACTTTCCTCTTTCTCTATTTAATTACTTCTGGGCAGGAAGGGAGTTGAACCCATAAGCCCTTGCGGGCACGAGGTCCTAAGCCTCGCGCGTCTGCCAGTTCCGCCACCTGCCCGTTCGCCGAAGGCGAACCCTCTATTTTCCCATGCCATTTTCCCGTTTTGGAAATTAGCATTAGAAAATAGAGGGCCGCTGATGCGGCTGCGCTCGGCAGGATTTGAACCTGCGACCCTCTGGTTCGAAGCCAGATGCTCTTCCAGCTGAGCTACGAGCGCATCAACTCTTTTCGAACACAAATTCGTTGTTGCCCATCGACGCGGTGGTTTTGACTTTCTGTAACATGAAACCGCGCTCTTCATAAAAATTTTTAATCGCGTCGACGCTGGCCACTTCAAACGGAAAACCGCCGAGCCAGTCGATCCAATCGTGCCACAGCGACATGCCACGATATTTGCGTTTGTAAGCGGTCCAGGCATTCGTTCCGGTGACCGCACTTTTCGCGACCGCCCGAGCCGCGAAGTAAGGAACGAACACCGCCATCACGCCGGCTTTCCGGACTGGACCCGCACAATACGTTTTTTTGACCCGCCACCAAAATCGGGACAGTCCGCCCTGGTCATTGTAGATGGCGATAAACAGTTGACCTCCCGCCTTCACGGGCTCGCTCGCATTCGCCAGCGCCTGCCACATCGCGCCCGTGTGATGCAAAACCCCCCACGAATATACGATGTCGAACTTGCCGAGCGAGCGCACATAGCCGATGTCGAGCGCGGATCCGCGCTCGATGCGCCATTTTGAATCGCCGCGAAAATACCGTGTTTTTAACGTTTCGGCGCATGCCACCGATTGCGGGTCGTAGTCGAACGAAACGACTTCGGCTCCGAGGCGACGCGCAACCAAAGAAAAGAGTCCGCTTCCGGACCCGATATCAAGGAATCGTTTGCCGGTTAAATCGGAGACTCCGAGCATTTCGCGCAACGATTGTTCAGCGGCCGAAATCCGCTCGTCATTTAACGTGGCGAGAAATTCGCTCCAATTCTTGCCGAACGTGAACCGTTTGCCGGTTTGAACCTCGTTATCGAAATCAGCCATGAAGGCCAAAGTAGCAAAACTACGGTTTTTCGGACAGAACAAGAGACGCGACTCTCACTGGATCACGCTTATGAGCCGAAACAAGTTCCTCAATGAGCGCATCGTTTTTAAGCGACGGTGCATATGCATACGAGCGTGGCCACTGCTCGTCGGCCACTAGCAAACCTTTCACACACAAACTGAGCAAACGGCTTGTGGCGAAACCTACGCTGATATCGAGCTGCCGACTAATTTGGGCGTCGGTCCACCTGCGCTTCGGATCGGAAACGACCAATAGGAGAACTTCAAGCTGCCCCACCGAACCGATGTATGAGGAAATAAATATCTTTAGATTTTCTGAAATATCGAAATTTTCCATATCGAGAAATAAATGAATTTGGGTTTAATCGGCAGAAAGCGCCGCGTTGATGGAAAGAAAAAAATTCAGGCGGGGAAAGTGGGAGGAGCGCGTATGGCGGGAATGTCGATCGAAACCACCGGCGGCGCCACCAGATCCGGTTGCGGCGTGACCCGCCGAAAGACTTCCGTGTATTGAAAAGCCGAAACCGGAGTTACGAACACAACATCGGAGCCAAAATTACCGACAGATTTTTCGCGAAGCATACACGGTCTCGTGCGACTTATCTCTACGTGTGGCTGCTTTGTCGAATTTTTGACGACGGAAACCGACTCGACAAATCGAAGGATGCTCTCGCCCTTATGAATCAAGACAAGGAAAAAACGGCGTCCCTGAAATTGATGAACGGTCAGTCCCAAACTAATGGAGCCCACCAACAACAACTGAGCGATTTTCTTCAACTTTTGTTCGAACATAACGATAACGAACATCACTATATAATTATGTCGACGGAAACGTGAAGTAAAACGTCGGGGAGTTTAATTATTTGAAGTGCGATTGATAACAGTCGAAGAATCGTTTGCACGGTTCGGGCAAATTCTTCTCCCAATCTTCGCAGATGGAAAGCGTGCTTCGATATCCGGGAACTTCCCGTTCCAGGTCGCGAACGAAGTCATGCACATTGCGGCGCTGATAAACGGTCGGCTTATTGAAAACGATGGAGGGACCGTCCGTCTTTAGCAGACGCTGAAGCACAATGCTGCCCCAGATGTCGTCCATGCGATCGGCGTGCGCCAAAACGGAATAGAGCGGCATCACCGAGCGATGAAGAAACGTGTTCTGACTGTTGAAAATGGAGATTCCTTTGAATGTGTACGGAAATTCCCCTTCGATTTCCACCACCGGATCTTTGTAAATAAGCCGAGGCATCGCGTCGATGTCGGGGTTTCCGTTCCACAAATCGGCCTGCACAAGAACTTTGGTCGGCACTTTGCCCAACTTTTTATTCGCGAGTCGCTGATTGATGAATTCCCACGGATAACCTCGATGCCACATATGCGAAATATTGGTCACTGACAGGGGCTCGAAGAAACCCGTTTCATTTTCATAACACTCGACCGGCAGCGTCTTGCCCACCATCAAGTTTTCCCCCCAGCCTGGATAGGGGATATTGTCGTCATCAACAGCGGCGATGATTTCGGCGCCGTCGCGATACGCTTCGACAAATCCGACATTACGACGCTGGATGCAATTCCAGCCGATTAAATCACTGAGCTTTCTGTATTCCTTCTCCTGGTATTCGGGAGTGAGGTAACGCACATTCGGGATGTTCGCATACAAGTGAGCCGGCGTTTTTTTGTCGCCGACGATATACAGCTTGTGTCCCAATTTTGAAAACTTATGGATGGCTTCGGACGGTGGGAAAATCGTGGTCGTTACAATTGCAATCATATGTGCTTCTCAGCCGCCAACATTTTTGTCTCCAGAATTTAAGTTAACGAAATTTATTTCATTCGATTCCATTTGCTCGAAACTAAACACATCGGGATACTGCGTACGAACTTTCTCCAATACGGCGGTCCAATCCTTCAGCGTGACCGCGTATCCTCTCTGCGTGAGTGCAACCGCGAACTTAAGATGCTGCGATTCCTCGATCGAAGATGTTTTTGCGTTATAGCTGACACCCGTTATTTCCACGGACTTCTCTCCGGTGCGTCGAATGCCCGGAGGAAGAATATTTCGCGACTCGAACAACTGCAGTTGAATCGCCAAGTGTTCATTATTGGAATGATCGACGCTGTCGGGCATCTTGTATTGGAGACCTTGCTTCGTCAAAAATCGTTGAAACGCGCGATTGTCCCGCGGGAAACAAGGACCGCCGTATCCATAACCGTAGCGGAGGTATCGATTTCCGATTCGCGAATCGGAACCGACGGCTTTCAGAATCGCCTCCGGATCGGCCCCGGCGCTAAGAGCCGCATCGCCGATAAGGTTGGCAAACGCAATTTTCGCGGTTAAAAAACAGTTGATGCCGATCTTCGTGATTTCGGCGCTGGTCACGGACATCAACGCAAAGACCGGCTTATTTTCAACAACCCGACCGTGGATTTCGCTGATCACCTGACCGGACTCCGGTGTTTGATGTCCGATTAAAACCAAATCGGGGCGTTGTTGATCCTTGAGAATGCTTCCCTGAGCGATCAGCTGCGGGTTGTAATTGACCGTGTAATTGAACGAAGCCAAGCGCTTCTGGAGTTGTTCGCCGTACCCGGGCATAACGGTCGAAGAAATGACAAGGTGGGTCGTTTTCTGCTGCGGAATTTTAATCAGCGCGTCAACAACGGAATCTATTGCGGCATGGTTGAAGTCTCCCTCTTTCGTCGAGGGCGTATTCACAAGGATAAAAACCACCGAGGCATCTTTGATCCCGTCTTTAATGTCGGTTGTCGCGGAAAATGTTTTTACGGAATCCAGCAACGCCATGACGCCGGGCTCTTCCGTGTGGAAGGAACGGTTTTTCAACGACTCGATATAACCGTGATTGCTATCTATTCCGGTCACTTCGTATCCGGCCCGCGCGAGATTAAGCGCCCAACAAATGCCGAGTCGTCCGACTCCAATGACTGCGATTTTTTTGGTCATGACGCCCATTTATTAACGTCGTACGGAAAGGCTTTCTCTGACGCAGCCTTCGATCCACGCATACGTTTTGGCGAGTCCTTCTTCCAATGAAATTGCGGGTTCCCAGCCGAGAACCTTTCGTAAAAGCGTGTTGTCGGAATTGCGTCCGCGAACGCCTTGCGGCCCCGGCACATACTTTATCTTTACTTTTATGCCGGCGATGTTGGCGACGAGACCAACGAGCTCATCGATCGAAATCATGCGATCCTGCCCCAGGTTCAAAGGATCGTGAAAATCCGAACGCATAAGTTTGAACAACCCCAACACGCAATCATCGATGTAGCAAAACGAACGCGTCTGTTTTCCATCGCCCCAAATTTCGATCTCATTGGTTTTATTTAATTTCGCTTCAGCGATTTTTCGGCACACAGCGGCCGGCGATTTCTCTCGGCCGCCGGTCCATGTGCCTTCGGGGCCGAAAATGTTATGGAATCGAACGATACGCGTTTCGAACGAATAATCTTGCCGGTAATGCTGGCACAACCGTTCGGTGACGAGTTTTTCCCAGCCGTACGCGTCTTGAGGTTGAGCCGGATAAGCATCCGCTTCTTTAAGCGGTTTTACTTGCGTTTCGGTTTGAAGATATTCCGGATAGACGCAGGCGGACGAAGTGTAAAGATAACGTTTAATCTTGTTTTGTCTGGCCGCTTCAAGCGTGTGAATGTTAATAAGCGAGTTATTGTGCAATATCTCAGCGTGATGCGCGGAAATGAAACCCATGCCACCCATATCGGCCGCCAATGCATATACTTCTGAAACGCCGTCCGTCGCTTCTAAAGCTTTTTCCCAACGGCGCATATCCAAAATCTTAAATTCGTCGGCTTCCGTTTTGCCGAATTCAGGTTTCTTGATATCGACGCCACGGACCCAGTAACCCTTCTTTTTAAGGAAAGAGGTCAGGTGATGCCCGATAAATCCGCCGGCACCCGTGATCAATACCTTTACTGCTTCCGACATACAACCTCCCGAAAACAAGCACGCTAATATGACGGAAGATTATAGGATACGCCTCTTTTTTTCAATGCTTTTTGTTAATCGGGCGTTTCTGTTACATCAGTCGGGACGCCAAAGTTCAAACCAAAGATACTTCAGCAACTTCATTCCGGTGGGCAAGACTTTGAAGTGTGTATCGCCGTAGGTGCGCGCACTTTCTTGGGTGGGGAACTCAATGCGCGGCGATCTCAATTTGTAAGCCCGAATGGTCATTTCGATATCAATTGAAAGGCCCGGGGATTAGCTTGGTGAGTGCTTGCGCCACCG
>CAYXDS010000126.1:0-7895 GCA_964463805.1 uncultured Elusimicrobia bacterium
CAGCACCACCGCATTGATGCTGAAAGCGGATTGGCAACTCGCACGCGGCGGCGGCCGCGCGGCCGCCGCGAGTTACCGACGATTGCTTGAGATCAATCCCACTTCGATTTCAGCGCGAACAAAACTAGCCGACGCCGAATTCGCTTTGGGCCACTCGTCGAACGCGCTGAAGCATGTCCAGCGCGCGCGGGCGCTCGACCCCAGCGATCCGTACGTGCTCGTGTTCGAATCGCGTTATCTGGCCGAGAACGGAGATCATAAAAACGCGCGCAAGATTTTGCTCGAGTGGATTCGCTCAAACAACGAACCGGCGCTGCCCGTGTTGCTGTATCACGGGCTCACGCCGTTCGACGCGGACCCGATGCTGGCATCGCGCGTGAACATGTCGCTGCGCGGATTCGAAGATCAGATGCGCGCGTTGAAAGAAGCGGGGTTTCATTCGATCACAACCGCGCAAGCGATCGCCTGGAAGAAGACGGGCGCATCGTTGCCATCGAAACCGGTTCTGATCACATTCGACGATGCGCGCGTGGACAGTTTCCGTTACGCGGACCCGATCCTCAAAAAGTTCGACTTCAAAGCAACGATGTTCGTGCCGATCGCGAACGTCGAAGGCTCGATGCCGCCGGCGTACGCGTCATGGAATTTAATTAAAAAATACCACGACACCGGACGCTGGGAAATTCAATCGCACGGAGATCTCGCGCACACGTATATTCCGATCGACGCGCAAGGACGCATGGGATTGTTCTTAATCAACAAACAATGGCTCGATGGCGTGAAGCGCTTTGAAACCGACGCCGAGTTCGAAGCGCGCGTGAATGCCGATCATGCCTCCGTTCGAAAAAAGATCGAACAACAATTCAAAGAACCGGCCGACGCATACGCGTTCCCTGAAGGAAGTTACGGCCAGACCGATCAGGTTAATTATGCGAACGCCACGCCGGTGAACCTAAAAGCGGTAATCGATCACTTCAACATGAGTTTTCATCAAGATGATTACGGCTTCAACGCACGCTCGCGCGACGCGTTCCAATTCACGCGTGCGGAGCCGCACTCGGATTGGTCCGGCGTGAAACTGCTGCGCCATCTCAGCGACATGGAACCTCGCGCGGTTTTAACCTCGCAGTTGTTGCACGAAGCGCTGTGGAAAGATCGGCCGCACGAAGCCGAAGCGTGGCTTAATACGCTGAAAGATCAACAAGCGTCCGAGCTGGCGATGCTGGGCGAGGAAGCAAAGATTCGATCGCTGCAGGGAGACCGACGCAGCGCGGCCGAATTACTGGACAAATCACTGAAGATCGAACATTCGCCGGAACGCGAAGCTACACGCGATGCTCTGCGCGGACCGTTGTGGATTCCGGCGTTTACCTACGCGGAAGATAACCGTCATCGCACATCATCGGTATTCGAACAAAGTTTCATCCCATTTCCGGCCACCCCGTTGGGTCCGAGCATTGATTATCGACACGCGGAATTCCGCGAGAAAGATATCGGTACCGCAACCGACAACGGCATCGGCACCACAATGCACGCGTCGCTCGCGCGCTATCATCGACTGACCGGAAATTTCATGTGGCACTTTTTATCGGGATCGCCGAACACCTATTCGGCCTTCGGCGGACTCGTATCCGACTGGACCGATGAATTCAATTCGCGCTTTCAGGCGGGCCGCGACCTTTATGACACCGCCGCCGCGATGCGCGCGAACATCACGGAAAACTTTTTGAAGTGGGACAATGCGTGGAAACAAGATGGCCCATGGCGGCTATCGCTGCGATTGCAGGGCGCCGACATATCCGATGGCAATCAACGTTATGGAATCGAGGTGGCCGCCGCAAACGCGCTGACGCCGCACGTAAAAGCGATCTATCAGTACACTTACGATCACATGAAACACGTACACGCCGAGTATTACAGCCCGCAACATTTAAACGAACATCAATTGGGATTGGAATTGGCCGCAAAGTTGAGCGGCGTCCAAGCGTCGGCCACTTATTTGCCCGGTATCGGAAAAGAAACCGGAGCGCGCACGCAATTCATCCAAACGTTTCTATTCGCGGTTGATTTCAAACTAAGCGCACAAACAAAATTCCGCCCGAACTGCCAGCTACAGGAAATGCCCACGTATCGACGACAAAGCTACAACGTGGAGCTAACGCACTGGTTTTAACGAAAAGATCAGTCCCAGAAACGGCCGGACTTGATCAGCAACTGATCGCTCTCGGCGGGTCCCCAACTTCCGGACGGGTACTCGAGCAGCTTCACGGATTTGTTCTTCTCCCAATAATTGACGATGGGGTCGATGATGCGCCACGAGTCTTCGACACCGTCGCTGCGCGCGAACAGCGTTTGATCACCGAGCATCGAGTCGAGGAACAACCGCGCGTAGGACTCGGGCAGCGGCCCTTTGATGATGTCCTCGTAACCAAAATCCATGCAAACCGTGCTCATGCAAAGTTTCGGACCCGGCTGCTTCGCTTCGAATTGCACCGAGATGCCTTCGTTCGGTTGAATTCGGAACCGCAACACGTTCGGCGATAAATCATTCGGCAACAGCGGCTTAAAGATCGAGGTCGGCACGCGTTTAAAATGGACGGCGATCGACACTTCACGTTCGGCCAACCGTTTTCCTGAGCGGATGTAAAACGGCACGCCTTCCCAGCGCCAATTGTCGACTTGAAATTTAATCGCTGAGAACGTGGCCGTACGCGAACCTACCGCCACGCCTTTTTCCTCACGGTAACCGGCCACATTTTCCCCGTCGACGACACCGCTGGCATACTGCGCGCAGATCGTATGCTGTTGAATCTCATCTTCATTCATCGGATGAATCGCACGCAACACGTCGCCCCGTTTATCACGTACCGAGTCCGCGCTCAGATTCGTTGGCGCTTCCATCGCGATCAATGCAAGCAACTGCAACAAATGATTCTGAAACATGTCCCGCAACACACCGGCGGATTCGTAGTAACCGGCGCGATGTTCGATGCCGATTTGTTCGGCGGCCGTGATCTGCACGTGGTCAATGTAATTGCGGTTCCACACCGGTTCGAACAACACGTTCGCGAAGCGGAACATCAAAATATTTTGGACCGTCTCTTTCGCGAGATAATGATCGATGCGGTAAATCTGATCCTCGGTGAGAATGCCGGTGATCGTGCGATTCAACTCTTGCGCAGACGCGAGCGAATCGCCGAACGGTTTTTCGATAACCACGCGCACCCAGCTCTTCCTATCTTCATACTCGACGTACGCGAGTCCGGATTTTCCGAGCTGATTGATAACCGGCGCATACAACGACGGCGGCGTCGACAAATAAAACACGCGCCGCCAACCGACATTGTGTTTACGGTCGAGATCGTTCAGCGCTTTGTGCAAATTTTGATAAAGGTCGGACGACCCGTATTCGCCGTTCATGTAATAACAATGCTGCGTGAATTCATCGAGAGAGGAAGCATCGGTGCCTTCGGGTGCGTCCGCTTTGATTTTATCGCGGAACGCTTGATCGGTCATCGGCGTGCGCGCCACGCCGACGATGTAGAAATCTTTCGGCATGTGCTTGTGCGAGAACAAATAGAAAAGAGACGGCAACAGCTTGCGGTTCGCCAAATCTCCGGACGCGCCGAAGATCACGATCGCGCACGAACCGGATTTCTCCTCAATAAGACAGAGTTGCTCTTTCGTTACTTTCTGGGATGTTTTTAGCGACGGCGGCGTCACTTATCGAAACCGGCGGGCTTCACGCCTTTCTGACCCGTGGCCGCTTGATAACTTCCGGCGCCGGCCTCGGACGACCGTTTCGTTTCGGCGTCTTTCACAATCGCATGTCCGCCGAACTGCGCGCGCAGCGCAGCCAACACTTTGTTCGAGAACGCGTCTTTCTGACGTGACAAGAACCGCTGATAAAGCGCGAGCGTAATCACCGGCGCCGCTACACCGGATTCGACCGCTTGCTGCACGGTCCAACGGCCTTCGCCCGAATCTTCGACGTAACCGGACACGTCTTTCAATTGTGAATCGCCGGCGAAAGCGTTCGCAGCCAACTCAAGCAACCATGAACGGACCACGCTGCCTTGGTTCCACAAATTCGCGACCTTGGCGGAATCGGGTTTGTACGGCGATGCCTGCAAAATTTCAAAACCTTCTCCATACGCCTGCATCATGCCGTACTCGATGCCGTTGTGCACCATCTTCACGAAGTGTCCGCCACCGGTGCCGCCGCAATACAGGTAGCCGTTTTTCGGCGCGAGATCTTTCAACAACGGCTCGATGTGTTTGAATTGGGCTTCATCGCCGCCGACCATCGTGCAATAACCGAGCTTGAGTCCCCAAATGCCGCCCGACACGCCCGCATCGAGATAGTTGATGCCTTTCTTTTTCAAATCAGCCGCGTGACGGATATCGTCTTTGTAATAACTGTTGCCGCCGTCGATGATCAAATCACCTTTCGAAAGCAATCCCGACAATTTATCGATGTGTTCTTCGAGCACGGCGCCGGTCGGCAACATGAGCCAAACGATGCGCGGCGCCTTGAGCTTCGCGACAAAATCTTCGAGCGTGGTCGTGCCGACCGCTCCGTCTTTCACAACTTCTTCGACTTTGGACGCGGTCCGGTTATAAACAACCACGTCGTGTTTTGCGTTGAGCCAACGCCGGGCCATGTTCATGCCCATGCGTCCGAGACCAATCATCCCAATTTGCATATACGGTTCCTTCTATTTCTTCTCGTCTTTCTTGTCGCTCTCGTCTTCCATTCCTTCTTTCAAACCGTCTTTAAACGCCTTGATCGAACGGCCCAAGCTGCGCGCCACGTCCGGCACGCGGTTGGCTCCGAATAAAACGAGAACGATGACTAAAATAATCAGCAACTCGCCCATTCCAACATTCGGCAACATAATCCCTCCGTTACTCCTCTATCTTGTACGCGAGCAGTTTTAGTTTCAAATTGATGTTGACCGGCCGCTGATACCACAACCGCTGCGGCACGCCGAGATGCACAATCGCCTCTCCCGAATCGCCGCGAATAACGACCGCGTCGTTCGGCGCCCCCGACCAAATGCGCGCGATCAACTGAGCGCCTTCGGTGAGCGGACGCATCTCATATTGAACCTTGAGCAACGTCGCTTCCGCGGGCACGCGATCGGTGAGGTCAAGCTCTCCCATTAGCCGAGAAACCTTCGTTCGCGCGCCGCTTGCGTGATCAGATCCGGCAAGTTTTGCGTGTCGTCTTTCGCGAGCAAACTGCGCATCGCGCGCGTGAGCGACTGATGGATCAAATCCGGTTTCACATCAAGTTTCAGCAAGCGAACCGTTCGTTGGATGTCGTCGGCCACGCGCGGCGGCAACATCGACAAACATTGCGGATCGTAGTGCGCCATCGCCTCGGAAAGATCCGTCATGAAATTCGGATAATGCTCCATGATTGATTTTATCTCAGCGGGCTTCACTTCGGCCAAACCAAGCAGTTCCGGCGGCAGTCCCCACGAATAAAGCGACGAGCAGAAACTGATCGCGCGCGGCAATCGCTTGCCGGCCACCGCGCGCGTGTAACCGAACAGTCCCGTGTGCAATTTGCGTTTGCGGCGCG
The DNA here is from genome assembly GCA_964463805.1 of uncultured Elusimicrobia bacterium. Taxonomy (GTDB): domain Bacteria; phylum Elusimicrobiota; class Elusimicrobia; order F11; family F11; genus JAJVIP01. The sequence continues at coordinate 5,591 of CAYXDS010000126.1, forward strand.
GCGGCACGAATTTCGCCATCGCGTTTATGTGCCAATTTAATTTTTCGACTTGCCGCGCAAACGTATTCGAAATTTTTTCAACGAGCGCCAAATACGCTTCTTCATTCTCGATCGGCACCGGTCCCCGACGACGCGCTTTGCGGATCGCCGAGATCGCTTTCTTAACCAACTCTTCGGGATAATCGAACTTGAACGCGGACTGCACGGTGAACGTCTGTACGGATGGATAACCGTTAAGCCGGCTCTTCGCGTTCGTCGGTTTAAAATTGCCGCGGAACGGCGCCGACCCTAAGCCCACGATCGGATAAATCGGAATGCCGCGACGCTGCTCGAGCTGATGCAATTTGTGCAACGCCAGTTTGATCAACAACACGGCGCTTGTCGAACCGTACGTCATTGCGGGATCTGAGCGTGCGAGGAACACGCGCTGATACGGAATGTCTTTGCCCGCGATGTAATCTTCGACGATGCGGTCCGCGGCGATCAATGAAGGCTTATCTTCAATCAACGGAATCACGTTGATCGTCTTCGGAGCGAAGTCGCCGATCCATTCTTTGAACGTGATGTCGCCTGGCAGAACAGGCCGATCGGATTTACCGGCCACGAAATCGCGATAATAATTCCAAATGCGATTTAGTTCCGCAGAATTCGTTGTCATCGGCAAAATGACTTCGAAAATCGGAGCGAGATCTTGCCGATAGAATTGCCGTGCGACATCGAATGAACGCGGAATACTTTCAAGAATTTCGAGCAAACCTTTTGCGGAGGAACGCTCGCGAGCGGGGTTCGGTACCCGCAGGGTAAGGAAAACATTTTTGCCGAGTTTTTTCTTACGGAAGAAAGCGCTTTGTTGGCTCAATAATTTCGGCACCACGTGCGCGTCGACTTCTTTTCCTTCATGGTCCCACATTTGTTCGTCGCAACCAAGCGTGTTATAAACGTAATACGCCTCGCGCACTTCCTCCTCGCCGCCCAGTTGCGGGCCGAACGAAAAGAACGGGATGTTTGCGTTGTCCGGATGTTGCGTGCTCATCACACGCGGAATAATAAGGTTCTCGCTCATATAAGAGCGGGAATATATCAAAACTTCAGTTCAAGTTGACGGGTCGGCACACGAAATCTCGACGGAAATGGCGGTTGCGGAAATCGGTCCAAATCGAACTTCCGCTGGAAAATACGAAACGAATCTTCAATTGATTTCCAATATTGGCCGTGTCCCGACATCCGCGAACCGAAACGAGTGTCATTCATGCGTCCGCCGCGTGATTCCCTGATCCGATTCAAAATACGCTCGACGCGCTCAGCCGGCAGCGCCGCGCGAATTTTCTCCTCGAAGACAGGCAAAACGCTGCCCGCAAGACGCACCATCGAATGAAACGCGAAGGTGGCGCCGAGATCTTTCGCGCGCTTCATCACGATTGGTATGTCGTTTTCGTTGAGACCCGGAATCGTCGGCGCCAACGATACGCCGACCGGCACGCCGGCTTTGGCCAACATTTCCACCGCGCGAAATCGCCGCTCGATTGTCGACGCCTGAGGTTCAATCTTCCGTGCAACGTCATCCGATGCAAACGGAATGCTGATCGTAACGCAGCTGAATGACTTTTGATTCAACTCGGCGAGCAGATCAACGTCGCGCGTGACGAGAAACGACTTCGTGATGATCGACGTCGGATTCTGAAACTCGAGACAAACCTCGAGACAGCCACGCGTGAGTTTGTACACAGCTTCGATCGGCTGGTAACAATCGGTGGCGCCCGACATCACGACATTGTCCCCATTCCAAGATTTTTTCAGGAATTCTTTTCGCAGCAGCTTGGGCGCATCTTTCTTGATCACGAGCTTCGATTCGAAATCGGTACCGGCACCGAGATCCATGTATTCGTGGTAGCGGCGCGCATAACAATACGCACACGAGTGGAAACAACCTTTGTACGGATTCACGCTCCATCGAAAGCCGACGTCCGGACTATCGTTCTCCGATAAAATGCTGCGGCTCGTATCTTCATAAATTTCAAGTTTCGCTTCGGAGGCGGGTTCGAGCAGCTCGCGGTGAACGGAGTCAAACGGACTCGGCGGGTTCGCAATTTTCTTCATACAGACCTCTCCCATAAGTCCTGGGACGAGGGATTCGCAGGAAAAACCATTGAAACATAATGTCGTCTCCCCCGCCTTCGCGGGAAAGACGGCTTAAGTCAAATCGAAATTAATCTCCGCGCCCCAAGGGGCGCGGTATCAAGGGCGGAAATTGAAGAGCTTAAGTTGCTGGTCATCAGGATCATCTCCTTGCTTCCGGACATACTCC
>CAYXDS010000127.1:0-7773 GCA_964463805.1 uncultured Elusimicrobia bacterium
ATGTGACCATGCCGACCGCGACGATTACGTCTGTCGCGTCGAACGCGTTGCGTTCGGCGGTGGCGATCGCGTCCGGTACCGTCGTCGATCCTCTCGGCGCCTCGCAAGACAACACGCAACCCGGCTACAACCAAGTCAATCAAGTCCAGATTTCGCTGCAACGCAATTCGAACGGATCGTTCTGGAACGGCAGCAACTGGGTCGCCGGTCCGACACCGCAATATCTGACCGCTTCGCTTTATCTCAGTTCGTGGTCGTACACGAGCATGCCGGATTTATCGTTGCCGATTTACAACACCGAAAACTTTACATTGCGCGTGAAGACGAACGATAAAGCAGGCAACGACAATTCGTTGTTCTTGAACGGTGTTTCGCAAATTACGTTCACCGTTGACAACAAAGCGCCGGTCGCGACGCTCACGCTGCCCACGACGAACGCGAAACGGCGCCAGCTGTTGACCATTTCGGGTACCGTCGACGACAATACGTCTACCGATTTCCCGAACAATGCCGGCGTGAACGGCGTCGTGAATGTGGACGCGCTCGTTTATTATTTGGTGGGCGGTACCACTTATTATTGGAACGGCACCATCTTCTCGAGCAACACCGCTGAAGGCGCCGCTTGGAACACCGTCGATGGGTTCGTCGCGCTTGGCGCGTCGTCGGCCACATGGACGTACAACGCGCTCGACAGTTTGAAAATGGATCCGCCGACCGTTGAGAATGGATGGATCAGCGATCGCGCCTATGTGGTCAAAGCACGTGCCCGCGACAACGCGGTTCCCACGCCGAATCTCGGAGCGGAGTTCGTCGCGTTGAACGTGATCATCGATACGACCACGCCCGCGTCCGCGGTTACGTATCCGAACACGACGCCGATTCGTTCGTTGAGTACGATTTCAGGAACCAGCAACGCCGACTTGGCCGGTTTCGGCACGATCAAGTTCTCGATTCAAATTCCGGCGGGCAATTATTTTGACGGATCGGCTTTCTCGTCCGCGTCGGAAATATTCATCGATACTCGCACGTTGACCGGACTCAGCGGCAACCAAGTTTATACGTCGACGTTCGTCACCACGAGCAACCTCACCAGCGGCACGTCGTATACGATCCGCCTGTACGGTACCGATGATTCGTTGCCGACGCCGAACACGCAAGTCGGCGGAACGCCCGGATCGTACACGTTCTATTTCGACAATACGCCGCCCGAGTCGCTTAGTATTTCAGCGCCGACGAATAATGCTTCCTATGGACCGTCGCAAACATTAAGCAATATCACCGGCGACGCTTCGGATTCTCACAGCGGCGTCGTGCGCGTCGAACTTGAAATCGCCGATACGACCGATTCGTTGTATTGGGGCGGATCCGCATTTGATCAAGGAAGTTCGAGTTGGGTGAACGTCGGAGGCTCGCTCGCATCGTGGTCCATTGCGTCTCCAACTTGGCTTCTCAATAAAAATTACACGGTGCGCGCGCGCGCGTTTGATTTGGCCGGAAATGTTTCGACGACAACCGCGGTCGCTTTCGTCTACGATTCAACGGCGCCGGTCGTCAGCTCGATCACACTTCCGACTCAGTTGTATCACGCGGCGGGCACCATCAACACGTTGTCTGGAACCGCTTACGACGGGCTGACCGTACGATCGGGCTTGCAAAAGATTGAAGTTGCCGTTTTCGACGCCGACGACGGTGATGCGAACAAATGGTACGCGGGTGTGAACGCTTCCGGATTCAATCAGGCTTCCGCGTCGTGGCGGTTGACCAGCAGCACGATCACGGTCGGAGTGTCGACGGCTCCGTGGAGCTATCCGTTCGGCGGCGATCAAATTCCGTCGTGGCAAAACGGACATCAATATGAAGTCCATGCGAAGGCGACTGATTTCAGCGGGAACGCGAGCGCGGTGGTTGTTTCCACGTTCGTTTACGACCCGACGGTTCCCACGATTCTGATCACTCGTCCGTATGCCGATCCGGGCACCAACTACGAAAGCAACCTGCCGATCTTGAACGGAACGGCGGCCGATCTTACCGGCGGGCCGCGCGCGGGCGCGTTGAACACCGTCGAACTTCGTATCCGTCATATCGGAGGCAACGCTTGGTGGGATCTGAACATGGCAGGCGGACCGAATTGGAATGTTGCGCTGTCCGCCAATGCGGCTTGGTTCACAGCCACCACCACGAACACATTTACCGATTGGTACTTTACCGGTTCCACTCCGACGTGGGCGTCCGGACAATCGTATGCGATTTCCGCTCGCGCACGTGACCGCGCCGGGAATTATTCGGCGATCGGTTATTCGACCTTCACGTTCGACACGACGTTGCCGACGTCTCGCGTGACGGCGCCGGCGCCGAACACGCAGGTTCGAACGCTCGGCACGGATGGTATTCGCGGAACGGCTGCGGACGTTACTTCGCCGATCACCGAGGTTCAAATCTCGATACAAGAATTGAGTTCCGGTTTGTGGTGGAGTTCGCTCGACGACAATTTCCTTGAATCCAATCCGGCGAACCGTTTCCGGACCGGTGTCACCGAAAATCCGACATTCCCAGACTGGAACTATCCGATTCTCGGTCTTGGCGATGAGAATTTGGTTTCGGGCGCTTCCTACTATATAACGGTTCAAGCGACCGATGCGGCCGGAAATGTGCAGACCGATTACAACACAGGTTCTTCTACGTTCACTTTCGATAATACAAGCCCCGTCACTCGCGTGACTCAGCCGCCGGCGAGCGGCGTTCTGTTCGCAGGTGTTCCGTACTACAAAACAGTTACGACGGTCGCCGGTACCGCCGACGACTTCACGATGCTCACGCCGCCCCGTAATTTGAACGCAGGTCTCGGCGGCTCCAGTGTGAAAGTTGCCATCCTCGATTTAGATACAACAGGCTATTGGAATCCATTGAATACTGATTTCAGTCAGAGCGATGAGTCAAGCGCCTGGCAGAATGCCACGTTTGTCGGCGCTTCATCGGGAACATGGTCTTATACGCCCGCTTCATTCAACGGCGCGCTTTCTCAAGGACATTTGTATGTAGTGAAGTCGTCGGCGACTGACTTGGTTTCGAATGTTCAGGTGAGTCTGGCGTCAAACACCTTCGTGTTCGATTCTTCGGCGCCGATGGTCACCGTGGTTACGCCGCCGACCGGTGTTTCGCGCACCAGTTTAACGCAGATCACCGGAACCGCGATCGATTATCCGATTGCAAACCGTCGCGTGGGCATGGCGCGCGTCGAACTTCAAATCGTCGATCTCGGCGATGATCACGCTGTTGGCGGCGCCGGAGCCAATGCGGACAGCTATTGGGACGGCATTTCGAGCTTTACGCTGACGTCGTCCACGATTACCGTCAACATTTCAGGTCAAGGACAAGTCACATGGACGTACGACAACGACGATTCGATGTGGGTTGCCGGGCACACGTACCGTATCCGTGCGACGCCGGTCGATGCGCTCAGCAACAGTGCCGCGGCGTCCGTCAATTCACAATTCGTGTTCGATTCCTCGGCGCCCATGACCACCGTTACGCGTCCGTTGGAAGGGATCGGTTACAACGGAACGTCGAATCAATTGGTCACATTGTCGGCCGACGTTCAAGATTTGCCGGTTTCGCCGAAAGTGAACGTCGGCATCAATTCAGCGCGCGTGTTCTTTACGTTGCGTCGCGATGACAACAACAATAACGTTTCCGACGGCGGCGATTTGTACTGGAACGGTTTATATCCGGGAGCTTTCGATCAAGCCAGCGAAGTGATCAGACGCATGCATTCGGACGGCGGCGTCGCGTACTCGACCGGCGCGCCCACGTGGGATTCCGGATACCGTTACTTTATGGAAACGTGGTCCGAAGATAATTTAGGAAACGTCGAATTGCGGACCACGCGCCGCTTCACCGTCGATATCTTGCCGCCGGATTCGAAAGTGACGGTACCCGCAGATGGAAGTTCCACGCAGGGCCTGACCGTCGTTTCCGGAACCTCGGCCGACTCAACGAGCGGTATCGGTTCGGTATCCGTTACCATTTGGAATTTGGGTTTGGACTTGACCGCCAATACCGCTGATGATCAGTATTGGAGTGAGTTCTCCGGTTGGGTTTCAGCTTCCACACAAGTGGCGGCTAACCTGGTCGGCGTTTATACGACGTCGGCGACGTGGGATCTCACGACGGCAGGTAATAAATTGCCGTCCACATGGATTTCTGGTCGCTTTTATCGATTAATTTCGCAAGCGCGTGACACCGCCGATAACTTGCAAGTGACGTTTACGACAGTCACATTCCAAGTCGACAACACCGCGCCCACGGCCGGAATCGTTACGCCACCGCACAACAGCGGTTACACCACGCTAAGTACATTGGCCGGAACCGCCGGCGGGACCGAACTCTCAGGCGGCCGAGATTTTAGTTCGATCGCTTCGGTGAAAGTCCAGATCATCGACACCAGCACGTCACCCGTTCGTTATTGGGACGGTGGATTGTTCACGACCACGGTGTCCACGCGTTCCGCGACGTTTGTCGGTTCCTCTTCCGGAACGTGGTCGTATAACGATGCGAGCATGGATAGCGCTTTCATTTCGGGCCATATCTATCGCGTGCTCGCGTGGGCCGCTGATGGCGCCGGCAATACGCAAACGACTTTTACCGTCGGTATCTCTTCGAATGTTTTCTATTACGATAACGTCGCTTCAACCTCGTCGATCACGGTGCCTGCCGACGGGGGTGCTTATCGCGCCTTCACGACCTTTAGCGGCGGAGCCACCGACGACTTTTCGGGTGTGGCCGGCGTCGATTTGACCATCAGCTATTTATTGTCGGGAAGCACTTATTATTGGAATGGCACCGCGTTTAGTTCGACCACTTATTCGACCGTCGCTACTTCGGTGACGGTGCAGAATCAACCGATCGTCACGTGGTCGTATAACGCTGGCACGTTGGTGTCTTCATTGGTTTCCGGCCGTCAATATTCGGTCTTCTCGCGATCGTACGATCGCTCCGCAAATTATGAAACGGCCGGATCCACGGTTTCGTTCTTGTTTGATTTGTTTGTGGGCACCGCCACGTTTACCGATCCGACCGGCAGCCCCGTGTATCGTTCGCCGGCAAATCCGTTGTTGTCTGTCACCGGTATCGCCGTGGACGCGCCGAGTCATCTGTTCGCCGGCATTCTGCGCAACGAACTTCGTATTCGTCGCACGCCCCCCGGAAATGAATACTGGAGTGGAAGCTCGTGGACCACCACGACCAATACATGGCTTGCCGCCACGGGGTCCACCACATGGTCCTATGCGGAGCCGTCCGCGCATTGGCAAGACAACACCGACTATTCGTTGAACGTGCGCACGATCGACTTGGCAGGAAACTTGTCGCTGTCGACCACTCAGACGTTTACGTACGATTCGAGTTTGCCTACCGCCATCATTCAAGATCCGAATGCGTTGTTCGAACGTTCGTTGCCGAATCTCTCCGGTACCGCCGGCGATACGGCGACCACGCGAATGTCGGGACTTTACAACGTGAAGGTCGCCATCCAGCGTAATCCAAGCGGCGGCGGCAATTGGTGGGACGGCAGCGGTTTCAATGTGAGCGCCGATTATGATGACGCCGGCGATTCACCGGACGCCGGCTGGATTTTTGTTTCAAGCACAACAGATCCGGGAACGTGGACGTTGGCCGCCTCGTCGCAGCCGTCGTGGGCCAACGACATCACTTATTTGGTGAAGGTCCGCGCGAAAGACGTCGCCCAAAATTTCTCGACGATTTCATCGTATACGTTCACGTTCGACAACGTGGCGCCGGTCGCCTACATTCAACAACCTGAGGGCGAACCGACGACGCCGCGCGTATCGAGCCTGCCGACAATTTCAGGCACTTCATCGGACAGCACCAATTCCAATATTAGTTTCGTTCAACTGCGAATCCGCCGCAACGATTTGCCGGCGTTCTACGATCCGGCCACGTCGCGCACGAGTCCGAACTTCAGCATCGCCGAGCCCGGCAGCAGCGCGTGGTTCGCCGCGGATACGAGCAATGCGTATGTGAACTGGAGCGCGACATTCACATGGACGACCGGCTTTACGTACTCGGTGCAAGCGCGTACGATCGATAAAGCGGGAAACGTTTCGACAATTGTGTACTCGACATTCACGTACGACACGGACGAGCCGCAATCGTTCGTGAGCATCCCGTCGAGCGCGGTGATTCAGGGACTCGTGAGCATCACCGGTACCGCGTCGGACGGCGGCACCGTCACGAATCTGCAAGTGGCGATCCAGAACAAAGCGACGGGATTGTGGTTTGATGGCGCAAGCTTCACGGGCCCGTCCACGTTGTGGCAAGCGAAGTCGACGTTGGGCGGTAGCGCACCGTTCACGTGGACATACACGCCACTCACGAATTCGAAGTTGTCGACGGGCACGAGCTACTACATTATTACGCGCGCGTACGACGACGCGGGGAACACGGAGACGGACTACGCGAGCGGATCGGAAACGTTCACGTACGACATCAACGTGCCGACGGCGGTGGTGCAAGTGCCCGCGAACAACGGCTACTACCGTTCGGGCCAGATCACGACGATTTCAGGAACGGCGGCGGACACCGTGAGTGTGGTGAAGACGCTCGAACTCTTTATCCAAGACGCCAGCGGTCAGTACTGGCAGGACACGGAGACGCCGGCGGACGGATTCGGTGCGTGGGGCGCACCGGCGACGCCGATTCTTGTGTCGACATCGAGCTTGCCGAACTGGTCGTACGTGCTTGGAAATGAGACACAGATCTGGGCGCATAACCAACCGTACCGCGTGTGGATGAAAGCGACGGACTTGCCGGGCAATGTGCAGACATCGTTCGTGGTGGGCACGTCGTCAAACGCGTTCACGTACGACTTGGGTTACGCGACGTCGGTGGTAGTGGTGCCGACGAGCAACAATTATTACAACGCATCGACGAAGCCGTTGCCGGTGATCTCGGGAACCGCGGTGGACGAAACGTTGGGAAGCCGAGTGCAGTCGGTGTCGTACTCGATTAAAGAAAGCGTGAGCGGACTCTACTGGGATGTGAACACGTCGACGTTTAACTCAGGCGCCGAGTTGTTCAACGCGATGGCGTTCTCGAACCCGGATGTGTGGTCGTCGACGCATCCGACGTTGCAAGACGGATTCGTGTATCAAGTGAGAATGCAAGCGACGGACAAGGCGGGGAATGTGGAGCCGCTGCGGACGGCGACGAGCTTTACGTACGACGTGTCGTCACCGACGGCGCGGATCACGCGTCCGGCGGCGAACGCGCAAGTGGCGACGTTGCCGTTTATTTCTGGAACGGTGACGGACAACACGGGAGTGGCGGGTGTGCAGACGGTGCAGTTGGCTATCTACGTGGACACCGGAGCGTGGTTCAACAGTTCGAACGGAGCGTTCGATCAGGGAAGTGAAACGTTCTTCACCGCGTCGAGCACGAACAGCTTCACGACGTGGTTCACGAGCGGCATCGCGTTTGTGGACGGCCATGTGTACGCGATCAAAGCGCGCGCGACCGACAAAGCGACGAATGTGCAGAACGTGTTCACGACCAACATCAGCACGCTGCAATTCACGTTCGACAATGTGGCGCCGGTTGCTTACATTCAAGTGCCGGTGGGCGAACCGAGCGTGCCACGCGTATCGAGCTTGGCGACGATTTCGGGTACCGCGTCCGATACGTTGGACACGAGCATTAATACTGTTCAACTGCGAATCCGCCGCAACGATTTGCCGGCGTTCTACGATCCGGCCACGT
>CAYXDS010000128.1:0-7743 GCA_964463805.1 uncultured Elusimicrobia bacterium
ACTATAACCATTTTCGCGCTTGTCAGAGACATTGTTCTGGTCATAGCTGAAGAACTGGCGTTGAAATACCTGAGCGTTGAAGCGAGTGTCGGCCGGTAGCGTAAAGTCGAGTCCGGCTGCCCAATCCAGGGTGTTTTGCTGAACAACGCCGTTGCTATCCGCAAAATCCAGTGTAGTGAAACTACGGCCACGGGTATAAACGCCTTCGGCTTTGAAGACGATATCGCCAAAATCCTTGGATACGGTGCCGCCGTATTGATGGATTCGGTCGTGTCTGGCCTGGAAGGTGAAGGTGTTGGTCGGCGCATCGAACTGACGGTAGAAGGTTTGCCCGACGTCCGTGCTCCGGTAGTAGAAGCCGGACACGTCCCAGCCGTATTTGAGCGTGGAGAGGCGGATGCCGTAATTCATGTTGTCGGCGTTGCGCTCCGGTCGAATTTCCTGAAGGTAACGGGAATTGAAACCGTTCGGGACCGGCTGGTAGGGGTAGAACCCGGCGCCTGGCTTGCCGATGTTGTCGTAGCTCGCGACTGGAATCCAGAGCAGTTCGGCATGATAGTCATCCGCGAAGTATTCGGCGCGGGCGGCCCACTGGGGGATGCGCATCTGGTCGAACTCAGGGAGTATGAATTCGCGCATGTCACGTGCCGAGACCACGTCGGCGAAGAAAAGCCCGACCATCTCGCCCCATACGACATGCTGTTTTCCGAATCGGAAATCCAGGTTGCCAGTGCTGAAATCCAGGTAGTTTTCGCGAAGCTCGATGTTTCGCCGCTGGTTGCGGTCGACTTCAGCCGGATAAAAGTCGTTGATCGCGTAGGCGAAGTCGTAGTCGGCCCGCGCCCCCAGTTTCCATTTGAGGCCATCGCCCAGGCGCCCGGAACTGCCGATCTCGGTACGTGCTCGTAGTTTGGACCAGTGTTCCGGGTCGGCTGTGGTGCGTGCTGCTTCGAACTGCAGAAAGCCCTTGATGCCCGATCCGCCGGACTTTTCCGGGCCTTTGCCGGTTTTTGGCAAGTCATCGCCAAACAAGGCGTCGCGGCCCAGCAGGTCGTCATCGGCAGCCTGGGCTCCCAGGGCGAGGCAGCAGGCAGCGATGATGGTCAGGCGGTGGTATGTGGTTGGTTTGCTCACGTTTGTGTCCTGGGATTTCACGTGTCTATTCGTTATCGGGTTCCGGGGCGGTACGGTTGCGCGCCAGGGTCCAGTTTTTTTCTGTCTCGCTACGTATCCCGAAAGCCGTGATGTAGCCATCTTCCATCTGGATCAGGCGGTCGGCGCGATCAATAACTTTTTGGTCGTGCGTTGAGAAGATGAAGGTGGTTTTCAGGTGGCGGTTGATCTGCTTCATCAGGCTCAGGATTTCCCGGCCGGTCGCCTTGTCCAGATTGGCTGTTGGCTCGTCGGCCAGGACAATGCTGGGTTTGATGGCAAGGGCTCGGGCGATCGCCACGCGCTGCCGTTGTCCACCGCTCAGTTGGTTGGGGCGATGGTTGGCAAACTTTTTCAGACCCACGATGTCGAGGAAGTAGTCGACACGCGCCTTTCGTTCCTCTGGGGATACGTCGGCTCGACGCAGTAGCGGGTATTCCACATTCTCTGCCGCAGACAGGACGGGAAGCAGGTTGAAGGTCTGGAAAATGAAGCCGATGGAGTGGGCGCGCAAGTCGGCCAGCTCGTTGGCCGATTTTTCGGAGACATCTTCTTCGTTGATGAAGATTTTTCCGCGTGTGGGTTTGTCGATGCAGCCGATCAGGTTGAGCAGAGTTGTCTTGCCACTGCCTGACGGGCCGGAAATGGCGAGAAAGACACCGGCATCAATGGAGCATGTAATATCATGCAGAGCCTGGATCGTCTGTTCGCCAAGCTGGTAGTCTTTATAGACGTGTTCTACGCGGACAACGCTCATCGTGGTTTTGGGCCGTCAATGGTTACATCGGAATGGCGAGGAGAATCTCATGACGATTTATGACTGTATCCATCAGAGCAAAAAAAGGGCCGCCAGCCTGGCTTGTATTGGACTTCTACTCTTTACGTCTTTGGCATTTGCCGAGGAAGCCGATGCCCCCGCAGCAGACGATACGCTCGCTCGAAGTATAGTGGAAAAGGCGGATAAGGTTCGCTTTCCCGGTGACGGTTTTCAGGTTGACATTGTAATAAATTCAACCCGTCCGGATAAGGAGCCTGACATACGCAAGTTTCGTGTTCTGTCCAAGGGAAACGAAAACACTGTCGTCATGATTACCGAGCCGGCTTCGGAACGTGGGCAGATCATTTTGATGAAGGGGCGCGACCTGTGGGTTTTCATGCCCGAGGTTTCGCAGCCTGTACGCATTTCACTTGCGCAGCGATTGACCGGGCAGGTGGCCAATGGCGATCTGGCTCGCGCCAATTTTTCGGGTGACTACAACCCCAAAATCGTGCGTACGGAATCAATTGGCAACGAAAAGTATCTTGTCCTCGAATTGACGGCGGTCGATCGTAGCGTCACCTATCAGCGTGTCATGTACTGGGTGAATGATAAATCGGGCTGGCCGCTCAAGGCCGAGTTTTATTCGCTATCGAACCGGCTGATGAAGAGGTGCAGTTACGAAAACTTTCAGACGCTGGCCGGAAAAATTCGTGAATACGACCTGTCTGAAGATTAAGACTCATACCAAAAATACCTAAAAATCAGCGTTTTTCGTCTCTCCGCCCTTCCGATTAATCCTGGTTTCCACGAAGTTGGTCGGCCATACTAAAGAGTTCTCGTCGGACAGGACGGCTCGGGCGCCTTGTTGGCAAGACTTTTGTTTCAGTGCATTTTAACCCAGCCTTAAGGAATCCTTAATCCGTCCCTGTTACGATTCTGTTACAACTATGAAACAGTTCCAATTCGTGGCGGAAAAACAAAGCTCTCATCGGCGATCGATCTCTTCGATCTTCGCTTTGAGAGCTTTTTTCATTTGGAGCGTTTTCTCAATTGGTTTCTCTCCGGTATACGCTGACGTTAAAACATGGGTCGGCGCCGGTGTCGACAATAATGCCTCGACCCCCGAAAACTGGTCGCCGCTCGGCGCTCCGGGCCCCGCCGACGTGATGCGCTTCGACGGTACTTCGAACAACCCTTGCAACATCGACTTCAATCTCACGGCGACGCGACTCGATAGCGTCGGTGGCACGGCTGTCATTCAGCTGAACAGCGGCCGGCAGTTGACGCTCTCTGAAGATTTCAATCTCTCGAGCGGCTCGTTCATCGCGGCTGGGCTCCGCATCGATGTGAGCGGCGCATGGCATAAAAGCGCCGATGCGAGCTACGTCGGACAATCTTCAGTAATTTTTAACAATGCGCTGCTCGTTTCGACGATCACCGGCTCCACGTCGTTCTACGCGCTGCAGTCGTTCGATCCCGGAAAACAAATCAGCTTCCAGGCAGGTTCGACGCAGACAGTCAAATCGTTGAACTTCCAGTCGACCACGTTGCTTTCGGAAACCGTGGGCTCCGCTTGGTTCATCAACTGCATGAGCACGAATACCACGCTGATCGCGGTGACGGTTCAAGATTCAAACGCTTCAATGGGAAATACGCTTTTTGCAAATGCGGCGAGCACGAATTTAGGGCGCAATGTGAATTGGGTGTTTCTTGGCGAACCGCCGGCTACGATCGACGACTTAAACGGATTCTCGGAAGCGCAGATATCCGTGAATTGGACCGCTCCGCTCGGCGGCGCGGCCGTGTATGAAATTCGCGTCTCTTCGTTGGCGGCCATCAACGAGAGCAATTTTTCAACGGCGCCGGTCAACAAGATTGTCACCTCAACATCGACCGCGCGCGACCGCTTCTCAGTATCGCTGACGGGGCTGCTGCCGAACATTGGTTACTATGTCGGAATCCGATCGCAACGCAGCGGCGGGCCCTGGAGCGGGTTCGCTTCGGCGGGGCCGTTCAACGCCGGACTTTTCGTGATGCGTGAAAACATTACGTTGCCGACCGATATGACGAATCCGCTGATTCGAATCGCGGACTTCAATTTGGACGGCGAGCAAGCGGCGTCCGCAGGACGCTACACGGACATTGCGATGGTTGGATCCGTGAGCGGCACGATGCGGCTGCGCATTTACCGTTGGAACCTGCCTACCTCGAAATACGTGCTCGCCATCGATCAGCCTGAGCCGGGATTATCGCCGATGATGGAATGGATCGACCTCGACAACGACGGAGATTTGGATTTGTTGTACACGGACGGCGCCACGTTCCAAGCGTGGCTGAACAAAGGCGCGGGCGTGCAATCACCGGCGTTCGTGGTCGATACGAGCGTCTACACGGGCGTTCCGCCGCTGGCCGAGGGAGCGATGGCGGCCGGTGATGCGAACAACGACGGCCGCATGGATTTCGCGGTCATCGGGAAAAAGAGCGCGAACGATACGCCGACCGTGAAGCTCGGCATGAACAACGGACTGGGGTTTAATTACAGCGACATCACGATCGATCCTTCATCGGCCGCTGTTGCGCTCGGTTCTCTCGCGTGGGGCGATGCGAATCGTGACGGTCGCATGGATTTGTTGGCCTCGGGCGGAACCGCGAGCAATCCGGTGTTGATGTTGTTGCGGAATTTGGGCAACGGTCAATTCGATAAACCGTGGACCGCGAACGGACTCTCTGCCGGTGCGGTGGCATGGGGAGATTTTGATGAAGACGGTCGTTTGGATTTCGCGGCGCTTGGAAAATTGAGCAGCGGTTCTCCACGTTTGTTTCTGTACCGAAACACGACCTCGGGCGCCATCCCGTCGTTCAGCGTGACGCCGGTTTCTTTGACGCCCGGGCTTTTCTCCGGTGATGTGAACGCAGGCTCCCTCGCTTGGGGTGACGTGGACAATAATGGAACGTTGGATCTTCTCGTGATGGGCAATGACGGCACAAATCGTCGTTTGTTGGTGTTCCTGAACATCAACAAAGGCGCGGATCCGCTGGCGTGGCCGGCGTTCGAACCGATGGGAACAAACAAGGGATTGGAGAAAGGTTCGCTCGCGTTTGCGAATCCCGATGGTGACGGAAACGCGTCTCGAAGCGATCTCGATTTCATCGCGGCCGGCTGGGATGGGCAAAGCGTCCGCGTGATTCTTTTCGAAAACATGTTTTTGTCGTCGGTCAGCGCTGCGGGGAATTTGGTTCCCGGTGTGCCGACGGTATTGTCCGCTACCATGGCTGGCAATGACCTTTTGTTGAAGTGGACACCGCCGGCCGGAGATGAGACCGATGCGAACGGCATGATGTTCCAAGTTCAAGTATCGTCGATCAATTTCGTCGCAAACTTGACCACCTTTAGCGTGTCCGGCGTGAACGGATCTCCTTTGATGGGAAATTATCTGAACACGACGGTCGCGGCGGGCCAGCGCGGCGTGCGACTGTTGCTCGACGACGGTGCTACGTATTATTGGCGCGTTCGTGCGGTCGATGCCGGTTTAATGAAAGGGCCGTATGCGTCGGGCGGTTCGGTTTATGTTCCGCCGCGCCCGCCGAACAATATTACCGATCTCGTCGCGGTGACCGGCGCGCAAGTGTCTTTAAGTTGGACCGCGCCGAGTGCGCGCGGCGACGGCCTCGATCCGGTCAGCGGTTATGAACTTTATCAGTCAGCTGCCGTTTCGCCGGATCCGAACAATCTCGGATCCGCACAATGGACCAAACTAAATGTGACGATCCCGGTGCTGGACCCGAATCAGCCGCAACAATTGACGGTGACGGGGCTCGTGCCGTTCCAAAATTATTGGTTCGCAATTCGCGCTTACAACACCAAGGCATTCGCTGTGTTTCCTGGAACCGCAACAGCGAAGGCCGGACGTTTTCTGTTCGCAGACACCGTGTTGAACGTTTCTTCCGGAACATCGCGCGGGACCGTCGTTTGGGGGGACATCAATAACGACGGCTATCTCGATTATGTTATTTCCGGAAATCATGGCGTCGTTGACACAAGGGTTTACGTTTATAACTCGAACACGCAGCAGTTCACGCTCGGTCAAACATTCTCTGAAATCATGGACGACGCTTCGCTGGCGCTCGGTGACTACGATAACGACGGCTATCTCGATCTCGCGGTCAAGGGACGGTTAAGTCCCTCTACCGCGTTGTCCGATCGTGTTTTGATTTATCACAACAACAAAGGCGTGGGCAATTTGTTTGCGGCGCCGATCGACTCGCGCGTGAGCATCGATTCGAATTTGGACACGGGCCCGTGGGGCCAAGTGCGCTGGGCCGATTATAATTTGGACGGCACGCAAGATTTGGCCATTCTCGGTTCGCCGACCGGTCTCGTCGTTTTCCGTAACGATCCAGTGACGCACGCGTTCGCCTCGGTTCTGATTTCGTCCGAAACGGCGAACATGACCAGCGGTTCGATGGCGTGGGCCGATGCGGACAACGACGGCGATCTCGATGTCGCCGTCGTCACCAGTCGCAATACGGCCGTCTTGGTGAACGATGGAAGCGGGAATTTTTCGAAGAAGTGGCAGTCGGAAGGATTAAACGGCGGAGAAGTGGCGTGGGGAGATTATAACACCGATGGATTCTGGGATCTGGCGGTCGCCGGACGCTATTCGCCGGGCGGACTGGGAACCGCGCAGACGCGCCTGAAGATTTTCGCGGGCAACGCAACGTTGGCGTATGACACGAAAGTGATTGTGTTCTCGACCGGAAGCTATTCGGGAAGTCAGTTGAACGGCATGCTCGCATGGGCCGATCTCGACAATGACGGTTATCCGGAGCTGATCGCGTCCGGCCAAACAATTTCGCAAAGCGATCCGAAACGGTTCCTTATTTTATCGAACCAGCAAGCGACGACTCCGGACACGTTCAGCGTGATCGATCAACCATTCGGCAAGGACTATGGCGTGTACGCGGGCGGACTGGCGGCCGGCGACTACGACAACGACGGCGACGTCGATCTGCTCGTGACCGGAATGGCGTCGGATTCAAGCGGCGCCGACAGCGCGCGCACGGCGTTGCTTCAAAATTTGCAATCGCAATACGGCGCGGGCAGAATTCCCTGGGGCGCTCCGACGAGTCCCGCCGCGTCTTTTTCGGCGACCACCGGCATCGCGACGTTTCAATGGAACGCGCCCAGCGCTCCGAGCGGTTATGCATCGCAGTTGAATAAAGCGTTGTCGTACAACTTGTCGGTCGTCAATCAAGCGAGCGGCCTGGTTGTGGTATCAACATCGTTCGCGACGCCGCTGCTCGGCAATTATTTGTTGCACGGGACCGGTCCTGTGAAATGGTCGGCGCGCTTATTGGATTCCAACACGTACAAATGGACCGTGCGGACCGTCGACGCCGGTCTGCAGCTCGGCGGCATCTCTTCCGAACAGACGATTTCAATTCCGGCGATACCTCCGGCCGCGATTACCGATCTCGTGGCCGGTCAAGGCGCGCAAGTTCGCTTATCGTGGACCGCACCCGGCGAAGACGGAACGGTTGGCACCGTCACCCGTTACCGTGTTTATTATGCGCCGAATTCATTCGCATTGCCGACCGATCCGGGCGTTTCCGTCATCACGATTGAAGGAGCGGGAGCGAATCCGCCGTTTGTGCGCGGCGGTCAATTCGAGTCGCGCGACGTCAGCGGCATCGATCCCAATCGTCAATATTATTTCCGTGTGGTCGGCGAAGATCGCAACGGCGCCGCCGCCGGCGTGAGCAACATCGTTTTCTCGACGTCCAGCCATTTCAGTTCGGAGCCGTTTGACGGCTTTACAGGCATCTCCGAC
>CAYXDS010000129.1:0-7710 GCA_964463805.1 uncultured Elusimicrobia bacterium
TTGCACGTTTTTGTCCGACAAAATAATTTTGAACGCCTCGGTCACTTGTTGCGCGTTCGCGCCGCCGCCGACGTCCAAGAAGTTGGCCGGCGATCCGCCGTGCAATTTGATGATGTCCATCGTGGCCATCGCGAGGCCGGCGCCGTTGACCAGGCAGCCGACGTTGCCGTCGAGTTTGATGTAAGAAATTTTCGCTTTCGCCGCCTGGCGTTCGGCCGCCGGTTGCGGTGACTTCGCTTTCCACTCGAGCTGGTCCTCGTGCCGGTACAACGCATTGTCGTCGGTCGCCATTTTTCCGTCGAGCGCCATCAATACGCCGTCTTCGGTGATCGCCAGTGGATTTACTTCGACCATGTTGGCATCAATTGAAATGAAGATCTCGTACAACCGTGAAAACAGCGTTGCGCCTTCGTTGATAAGTTTGCCGGTTAAACCCAACGCTTTCGCGATGTGACGCGCGCGGTAGGCCGGTAATTTTTCGAGCGGATCAATTGGAAAGCGTAAAATCGCGTCCGGACGTTCTTTCGCGAGCGTTTCGATATCCATTCCGCCTTCTTTCGAGGCGATGAGAATCGGTGTCGACGTTTTGCGGTCGAGCACGATGCTCACATAGAGTTCACGCACGATTTTCGGCAGCGACTTCTCGATGAGAACCGCCATGACTTTCTCGCCTTTGGGGCCGGTCTGATGCGTGACGAGCGGTTTGGAGAAAAGGAGTTTCGCGAGCGCGGTCGCTTCTTTCGGCGATTTAACGATCTTTACGCCGCCCGCTTTGCCGCGGCCGCCGGCCAATACTTGCGCTTTGACCGCCCACGGACCTTTGCCGAGTTTTTTAATCGCTTTGGAAACGGACGGCGCGTCGAACGCGACTTCGCCTTGGGGTTTAGGAATACGGAACCGATCGTAAACGGCTTTCGCTTGGTACTCGTAGAATTTCATTGGGCGCGAATTATCGGTAGCTGTCGAGCAGCTGGTTCATGTCGCCTTTGCCTTTCGACTGGGCGTTCTCAATGATCTTTTCGGTGCGTTTCGCGTAGGAGTCGCGCTCCACGTCATGGAACACGCCGATGTATGTTTTATCGGGATCCTGCCACAAATCAAGCGCGGCCAATTTGTTCTTCGGATCGTGCGTCTCCGGAATCATCGTCACGTTCTTCGTGTAATACGGATACGTGTTATTGAACACCACGCACGGCGAAATCACATGCAGGAACGAGAATCCTTTATGCTGGGACGCCTTTACGATCAAATCGATCAGTTGATTTAGTTGACCCGAAAAACCGCGCGCGACGAACGAAGCGTTGTACGCGAGCGCGAGTCCGATCGGATTCAAATTGTCTTCGGCCGCGCCGTACGGAAGACTGCGCGCCGATGAATTCTTGCCGGTCGTCGGCGATGCTTGGCCTTTGGTCAAACCGTACGTGGAATTGTCGAGCATGATGTACGTGATGTCGACGTTGCGGCGCGCCGCGTGCGGGAAATGTCCGCCGCCGATCGCGAGTCCGTCGCCGTCGCCGCCGATCGCAAACACATGCAGCTTCGGGTTCGCGAGTTTGATGCCGGTCGCGGTCGGAAGAACGCGTCCATGAACGCCGTGGATGCCGTAGCAAGTTGTGAAAACCGGAAAACGTCCCGAACAGCCGATGCCAGAAGCGACAACGGTGTCTTTCGGATCGTAGTTGAGAATACCGAGCGCCTTATAAACCGCGTGTAAAACCGAAAAGTCTCCGCAGCCGGGGCACCAGGTCACCGGTACCGTGCTTTTGTAATTCACTTGGGTTGTCGACTTATTTGCGATATCAGGCACGACGGATCACCTCCTCGATGCGATTGTGTATCTCGTCCGGATCGAAAGGCATGCCGTTGCATTTCGTAAAAGATTGGAACGGGAAAAGATACTTGGCCCGCAAAATGTTGCAGAGCTGGCCGGTAAAGTTGATTTCAGGAACAAGAATGTGTTTGAGGCCGGTCATGAAGCTGCGAATTTCTTCGTCCGGCAGCGGATGGATCATTTTAATCGTGAGCGCTTTCACTTCGAGGCCGTTCGTAGCGGCCATCGAAATCGCTTCTTCGACCGGGCCTTCGGTGGACCCCCAGCAAATCACTCCGACCGTCGCATGTTCGTCGCCGAAGCGACGCGTGAAGCCTTTTTCCTTCGCGATAAAGTCGAGCTTGCGATGGCGTTTAGCCGACATGCGTTGGTGGTTGCTCGGCGACCAGCTTGGATGTCCATGCTCGTCGTGCTCAAGACCCGTCGTCACGAAATTAAGTCCTTCGTCGCCCGGAAACGCAACCGGTGAAACGCCGTTTTCGGTGTCGAGGAATCGTTTGTAATCGCCGTTCTTGCTGGCGCGCGCGCGATTCGCTTGTTGCAAATTGTCGAGGTTCGGACGCGTGAACGTCTGCGTGCGATGCGACAACGATTGGTCCGAGAGCATGATCACCGGAACTTGATATTTCTCGGCGATGTAGAACGCTTTGACCATGCCGTAAAAACAATCTTTAACATTCGATGGGGCCAGCACCACACGCGGCGCGTCGCCGTGGCTCATGTGGACCGCAAAAGCCAAATCCGATTGCTCGGTTTTCGTGGGCATTCCGGTCGATGGGCCCGAACGTTGGGCATCAACGATCACGATTGGCGTTTCGGTCATCGACGAAAGACCGACCACTTCGGCCATCAGTGAAAGACCCGGGCCCGAGGTCGCCGTCATCGCTTTCGCGCCGGCAAAAGAAGCGCCGACGCAGGAGGCCACCGCTGAAATTTCATCTTCGGTCTGGACGGCCACGCCGCCGAACCGAGGCAATTGTTTCTCCATGAAACTCAAAATATCGGAGGCGGGCGTGATCGGATAACCGCCGTAGTAGCGGCAACCGGCCGCGACGGCTCCGGCGGACATCGCTTCGTTTCCGGACATGATTAACTTGCGCTCTTTCCGGATGCTGGCGGGCACGATCAGATCTCGTCCGACCGGGTGCGATTCTCCCCACTTGTAACCTTCATCGATCGCTTTCAAATTCTTTTCGGCGATATCTTCGCCTTTTTTGCCGAATTTTTCTTCGACCAACGTGCGGAAACCCTCGACCGGAATGCCGGTCAACGCGCCCATCAATGCGAGCGCGACCATGTTTTTACTTTTCTTGAGACCCACGCCTTCGGCCGCGATGGAGCTGAGCGGTACGCCGTAGAGTTGAACCGTGGAAGGAACTTTCTTTTCGGGATCGAACGTCGAGGAGTCGTAAATGAGTAAGCCGTCTTTCTTTAATTCGGCTGCGTGCAAATCCACCGCTTCTTCGTTGAACGCCATTAGGACATCGAGTTGAGTTCCGACCGAAAGCACGGGGTGATCGGCGAATCGAAGTTGGAACATCGCTGGGCCGCCTTTGATTTCGGCGGGATACGTACGAAAAGTGAAAACATCTCGGCGGGCGCGGGCAACGGCGGTGGTGAGCAGCTCGCCGGTGGAGATAACGCCTTCTCCGCCTTCTCCGGCGATACGAACAATCAAGTTACTGGGCATAAATAATGGACCTCTATTTCAATGAAAACGACCACACTTCCTATAACGATTTCGAGTTTAACCAGGCCGCCCCCTTATGTCAAGGCAGTCTCGTCGGAAAACGTTATTGCGGCAGAACAAAAATGGATTGGGCGATCGAGTCGTCAAACGCAAGTTGCGACTCGTTCACTTGCACCACATAGGTAGGGAACCTTTGAACGACCGAAATTGTGGACCCGGGCACGAGTCCCAGCGACAACAACCGGTTCAGTTCAGGGTTTTGCTTGAACAAAAGATAGGCCACGCGCGCTTTATCGCCGCCGCCGAGCTTGTCGAGCGAGCATACCAGCGGAGAAATTTCAGTGGTCGCGTTGCGGCAACAGTCGCCGCTTGGAATCCTTAAATTGCGCGGAGATTGGCTCGGATGGCCAAGCAGCGTGCAGATCGAATCGGTCACTTCTTTCGAAAGAATATGTTCCCACTGGCACGCGGCCGGATCGATGAACTCGTCTTTCACGTTCAGCACGTCTTTCAGCAAGCGCTCGGCCAAGCGTTTGCGTCGGATCACATGGTGCGCGATGATTTCTCCGCGGCGCGCGAGCCGGATTTTCCCCTCGGCGCTTTCAACGAGATTGGATTTCTTTAGGTCGCCGAGAATGTCGAGCTGAACTTTTTTATTCAGATAATCGTTGATCGCCGTCTCGTCGTGAACGCCGTTTTCGTGGCACTCAAAAATTTCGCTAAGCGCTTCCTCGATCAGTTCATCGTGCGCGTTCGGCAACTTCGTCATTGTCATGATAAAAATCCGCTCCAGGTGAGAAACCAATTCAGCGCGCCGCCGACCGACAGCGCAAACCCAAAAACAAATACCGCGATAGCGGTCGCCGTTTTAAATCCGCGTTCTTTGATCGTGATCAGCAAGTGCGCCACGCACGGCATGAACAGCGTGACGACCACCATGCTGACCGCGACCTGATGCGAGTTTAGCAGTCCCGATTGCGCCATCTTATAGAAACCGGCCGCGCCGTAATCGCGGCGCAAGAACCCGATCAAAAAAGCTTCGGACGCTTTCGCGGGCAAACCCAAGAATGAAACGACGACCGGTGAAAATAAATTCTCAAGCCACCTTAGCAATTTGATTTTGTCCAAGATGAACAGCACGAACGTGGCGACCACGAAAAGCGGAATGACTTCTTTCGTATACCATTTGAGCCGCGCTTTCACTTTCTTAACGATGTTCGACAGTTTCGGCACGCGCAGCGGCGGCAACTCCATGAGGAACGGCGAGCGCGCGCCGGGCATCAATTTCGACGCCCCCCATCCGACCAAAATCATCGTGGCCGATAAAACGGTGAGCCACACGGCGAGCACTTTCCAAGATTGGCCCCCGGCCATGCCCATCACGGCGCCCAATTGCGCCGAGCACGGCACCGACAATGTGAGCAAAAGCGAAAGAATAATTTTTTCGCGCTTCGTATCGAGAATGCGCGTAGTGACGGTCGCCATCGTATCGCAGCCGAGGCCGAGGATCATCGGCAAAATGGCGCGGCCGTTGAGTCCCATCACGCGGAACATGCGGTCCATCATGACGGCCAAACGCGGCAAGTAACCCGAATCTTCAAGCAAACCGAAAAATAAAAAGAACGTGGATACGATTGGTAGGATCAACGCGAACGCATAGGTGAGCGCCATCGTGATCGCGCCGTATTCTCCGACGAGCAAATCGCGGATCCATTGGAACGGAACGATCGCGTTCACAGCTTTCGCCGCGAGCGGATTTAAAAATCCGCCGAAAATATTTTGTTCGAGATAGCCGACCAGCGTGCCGGCGCCGAAAACGCCGACGAACTCGTACAGCAAATACAAAACGAACGCGGCGATCAGATATCCGGGGAAAGGCCGCATGGACCAGTTCCCCAATTTTGCGAGGAACGATGACCCGCCTTGTTTAATCGTTGAGAAAACTTCGCCGAGCACTTGTTGCACCACATGTTGTTTCCCCTCGAACAACAACACTTCGGGCGGCCGCGCGAATCGCGCATGCGCGGTTTTATCTTTAATGAACAGCGACACGGCCAACGCGCGGCGGCTTTTCACGTTGTTCGGCAGATTCGCCTCAAGCGTCAGCAGCGACTTGGCCACTTCTTTATCGTAATTCGGAACGATCTGCGGATGCGCGGCTTTCGAAATCGCCAGTTTTAATTCCGAGATTCCCTCGCCGGTAATCGCCGTGGTCTCAACGACCGGAATCCCGAGGATCTTCGACAGCCGGTCGACGTCGATTGTAATGCCGCGATCGCGTCGTTCATCGGCCATGTTTAACACAAGAATCATCGGCAGATTGAACTCGGCCAATTCAAGCGTTAAATGGATCGCTTTGGAAAGATTTTTCGAGTCGGCGACTTGGATGACCATGTCCGGTTGATTTTCGACCAGGAAATCGCGCGCGACGCGTTCGTCGTCGGTTTTCGCTTGCAGACTTACGACGCCGGGCGTATCGGTAACGGACCATGCTTCGTTTTGAATCGTTCCGACGCCATTGGAGAGATCGACCGTGGTCCCCGGGAAATTGGAGACGGTCACGTATTTGCCGGTCAGCGCATGGAAAATGACCGATTTGCCCACGTTGGGATGACCAACAATGGCCAAAACTTTTTGCCGGGCAGGCGACTTCGGAGATCGTTCTTCAGTTTGGATGGGCATCAGGTTTTCTTATTGAAACGTTTTTTCATTAAACGACAATTCCCGTCGAAAGTCAATGCGAGGTTCGAGTTAGAAATGGACGGGTTGGAGCTTCGTTTTAAACAGGTGAGATAAAAATTTTTCAGTGAGCGGCGCCAACGTTGGCTCATGCGAGAGGTCGCCGTGAAGCTTGTGCAAGTCTTCAAGCGTATCCACGTCATAATGAGGCGATAACACGCGCAGTTTGTAGCCTAACGCGAGCGCGTTTTTCGACGCGCATTCGAACACTTGATCGGTGGACCAACTCATTTCCTCGAATAACTGCAGGCTCGGACGGGACAATCCGATTAAATAGTACCCGCCGTCGGCCGCCGGACCGAGCACGAGGTCGGCCCCATTGAGCGATTTGAACGCTTGTTCAATTAAATCGGCCGATAAGCTGGGCGCATCGCTGCCGATGACCACCGTTTGCTGAGCGCCCCGGCCAAAAGCGATTCCAAACGCATGGGTGAGACGTTCGCCGAGGCTTTTCCCTTCTTGCTTAAAGAAATCCGGGCTCGGCTGAATCAGCGTCCAAGATAAATCAATCAGCCGGGGATGCGGTTGGTAAGCGATGAGCACGCGCAGCGCCGGCAGTTTACTGACCTTTTTTAAGATATCCCTGACGAAACACGAATAAAGTTCGGCCGATTCTTTGCCGTCAAGATGCGGAAGCAGGCGTGTTTTAACTTCGCCTGGGACAGGTGCTTTAACGAAAACAATCAGCGTTTTTTTTATGCCGGGTGGGTTCAACGCCGTTATTGGTTCGCCGCGAGCCTCGGTGATTCGGGCGGCGTATCGGAGGTAGAGCTTGCGTCAACGTCGATCACGCTCATCAATTCATACAGCATGACCGCTTGTTCGAAGCCGGCCAATCGTTGTGGCTGCCACGCTTTGGCCGTCACGGATTCCCGTACGCGACCGTAAGTGGCCGGTGACATAAGAATTTGATTGTCCCCCGCCAAATCTTCGATCCGCGCGACCATGTTCACCGCGTCGCCGATCACCGTATATTCGACACGGTCGCCCGAGTCCACGTTGCCCGCGATCACTTCGCCCGATGAAATGCCGATACCAATCGAGATCGGGTCTTTGTGTCCGGACGTTAAACGTTTTCCGTTCATCACTTCGATTTCTTTCATGATATCGATCGCGCATTGGACCGCGTTTTGATCCGGATTCGAAAGTTTCGGCAAGATCGGCAATCCAAACACCACCATCACCGCATCTCCAATAAATTTGTCGATGGTGCCTTGATTTCGATAAACGATCGGCGCCACGTGCGTTCGAAAATCCTTAAGCAATTCAACGACGTCGCGCGGATCGAGGCGCGCCGAGAGCGGCGTGAAATGGCGGATGTCGACCATAAGAACGGATACCCACGTGCGATGACCGGCCAGTCGTTCACGGAATCCTTCCTTGTTCCGCCGCATTTCAACGGCCCATGTCTTACCGACATAGGGAACCAGCGCGTTCGCGAATTCCTGAT
>CAYXDS010000130.1:0-7685 GCA_964463805.1 uncultured Elusimicrobia bacterium
CGCGCCGAGCTTCGTCTTCGCACGTTGCTCGATTTCGTGCGGAAACCGAAGTACAAGGCGCCGGGCGGCGAGCAGGGCAGCGGCTATCACAAAGCGGGCTTGAGTGGCGACGATCTCGTTCTTGAAGTTCCTTGCGGCACGTCGGTTTATAAAGGCCCCACGTTGATCGCCGATTTATTGAACCCCGGTGATACGTTGTTGATCGCGAAAGGCGGTCGTGGTGGACGTGGCAACGTGCACTTCAAAAACAGCGTGCGCCAAGCGCCGAAAATCGCCGAAAAGGGGGAGCCGGGCGAGAACGTGAGTCTGATGCTGCGACTGAAAGTGATCGCCGACGTCGGACTGATCGGGATGCCAAATGCAGGGAAGTCGACGTTGCTGTCGCGCCTCACGCGCGCCACGCCGAAGATCGCCGCTTATCCGTTCACCACACTGTACCCGAACCTCGGTGTGGCGATTTATCACAACCGCGAAATCGTTTTCGCGGACATTCCGGGTCTTATCGAAGGATCTCACACAGGCAAAGGCCTCGGCCACGAATTTTTGCAGCACATCGAACGCACGCGCGTGCTCGTGCACGTGGTGGACCCGCTTGGATTCGCCGACAAAGAACCGAAAACGGCTATTAAAGTGATCAACGCCGAACTCAAGAATTACTCGCGCACGTTGGCCAAGAAAAAACAAATCCTCGTCGTGAACAAGCAGGATTTGTCCGAAGGCCAAAAAGTTTTTAAAGAGATTAAGCGTTCGTTTAAATCGCAAAAAGTTGTTGCTGTTTCCGGCGTGTCCGGTGAAGGAATTCCGGAGTTGCTCGCCGAGATAGCGAAGCTCGTCGATGAAATCCCGGTCGAGAAGCAGATGGTGGCGCCGCAGGCGATACACGTGGAACTGGAGCCGAATTTTTGGATCGAAAATGAGAACGGCATGTACCGCGTGCGCGGGAAGAAAGTGGAACGGCTCGTCGCGATGACGAATTTCAAATTGCCTGAAGCGGTGCAGCGCACGCAAAATATCTTGAAGAAGATCGGCGTCGAACGCGAATTGACCGCTTCGGGCGCGCGCACCGGAGACCCGGTCAAAATCCTCGATTTCGAATTCACATTCGAGCCTGAAAAAGGTTTCTATACACCGGCTCCCCGCCGGCCTCCGAGGAAATAAGCTCAAATCACAAATGACAAAATTCCAAATCCAAATGAATTTCGAATTTCCCATTCGAAAATTGGAATTTCATTTGGATTTTGAGCTTTGTGATTGGTAATTTGGATTTAAGATGAGACTAGTCATAAAAACAGGTTCAGCTACGCTCTCACGTAAAGCGGGGGGACTCGATTTTTCCTCGGTAAAGCGGATTGCCCAACAAATCGCATACGCGCACAAACGCGGCCATCAGGTGATCGTCGTTAGTTCGGGCGCCATTTCGGCCGGCGTCGGCCGGCTCAAGCTCAAAGAACGGCCGCGCGCGTTGCAGGAGAAGCAAGCGACGGCCGCCGTGGGACAAGTTGCGTTGATGCACGCGTACGAGCAGGCGTTGTCGCGTTACAAAATCATTCCGGCCCAATTGTTGCTCACGCGTGAAGATTTGATGGATCGCCGCCGCTACCAGAACGTCCGCCACACGCTTTTGCATCTTCTCGCGCACAAAACCGTCCCGATCATCAATGAAAACGACTCTGTGTCCACCGACGAAATCCAATTTGGCGACAACGACACGTTGTCGTCGCTCGTCGCCGTCAAAGTCGGCGCCGACAAATTAATTTTGTTGTCGGACGTGCCGGGTTTGTTCGAACAAGACAAACACGGACGGTTAACCCATCGCGTAATTCCGTCGGTGAAACAGGTGACTGCCGCGATGCTCCGCAAAGCGAAGTCGGGTCCTGGTTCGAAAATGTCGGTCGGTGGCATCGTTACAAAGCTCGCAGCCGCCAAGCGCGCGACCGCGGCCGGTATCGAAACGTGGATCGCGGCCGGCACAAAACCGGACACGATCGAACGAATTCTGCGGAAAACTCCTGGCAGCGGCACGCGGTTTCTCCCGCGGTGACGTGATCGCCTCTCTTCTCCTCTTCTTTTCAACCTTCGCGTTTTACCTGCACGGCGTTTCGCCGGCCCTCGACGGAGGCGACTCCGGCGAATTCATCGCATCATCGTTCACGCTCGGCATTCCCCACGCGCCGGGGTATCCGCTTTTCCAGCTTCTCGGAAGAGCCCTCCAATTTCTCATGCCATTTTCATCCGTTGCCTACCGCTGCCACATTCTCATCGCGCTGATCGCTTCTTCATTCTTGGTTCTGTTCTTCCATCTACTGATCGAACTGCTCGGCAAAGACCGTCGCCTCGAAGCGCTGACCGCGACACTGTTCCTCTGCTCAACGCCGTTGTTCGTGGAACAAGCGCGCGTGGTCGAAGTGCTGACGCTGAACGCGCTGTTCGCGGCCGCCATCATTTTTTGCCTGATTAAAAATGAATTGGTTCTTGGATCTTTCTTGTTCGGTTTGGGCCTCGGCAACCACCATACGTTGCTCGCCGTTGCTCCATTGTTTCTATTGATCAGAGATCGAAAGTCCGTTCCGTATCAGGCCATTTTTTTCCTGGTGGGACTGAGCGTCTATGCCTATTTGCCGATCCGTGCCCAAGCGACACCGCCGGTAAACTTTGGCGACCCGGAAACATGGTCCCGGTTTTGGTCGGTCGTTACGCGCCGTGAGTTTGGCGCGCTGTCGCTGCACCCAGCGGCGTTGCCGTTTCGAAACGCCGGCACGGTTCTCCAACAATCGGGCCAATTCCTGCATCGTGCGCTCGAACATGGCGGATGGATCGGCCTTGTTCTCGCGCTCATTGGAATCTTTGCGCCGGGCCGTCGTAGAATCGCGCTGATTGCTGTGGGAGGGTGGTTGGCCGTTGGATGGGGATTTGAAATTTATTCGAATCTGTCGCCGTTCAGTGACATCGGCCAATGGAGGCTCGTACGTTTTTACATCGCGCCGCTGGCCGCGTCGGCGGTGTTGGTGGCGCTCGGTTTGGAAGTGATCACACGTCGCGCGCCGCGAGCGGTCGCATGGATCATTTTCATGGGGGGACTCATCGGTTCGACGTCGGCGGCGCTGTCGCGGCCATCGTTCCGATCGAATCTCGTGTTCCGAGACTTTGCGTTATCAACGATGCGCTGCGCGCCGAAAGACGCGCGCGTCGTGATCGACCGCATTTTTTTCGATGAGCCGACGTCGTCCTTGTTGGTCACCCGACTTACCGAAAACAAACGCGCTGATATCAAATTTTTCTATCGACCCGGCACATTGTTCGATCCCGTTTACGGCAAGGATCTGCTTGATCTGACCTGGGATCAACGTTTCCGGCGGCAACACGAAGTAGAAACGAAAGAATTAACGGGCGCCTCGTTCCCGATTCGCTTTCTCGGTTTCGAAAAAGAGAGTGCGCCGTTTGAAAATCCGCGGCTTCGGGGATTGCTGTACTCTCCGACGGACGAATCGGTTGATGCCAGCCCGTTCATCGTGCGTCGGCCCGCGTTGCCGCCCGATTATCCAAGTCGTTTGATCGACGTGCATATTCCGTATTTGTTGGGCAAAGCGGCGTTGGAGTCGGCGCAGGGGGAGCAAGCGCACCGTTGGTTTAAAAGTGCGATCGCCGCGAGCGGCGGCATGGCCTGGTTGTTGTCGAACGTCGGAGGTCTGTACGCGCGTGCCGAATGGCTCGATGAAGCGAGTTGGGCCTTTAATGGAGCGGTAGCGCTCGATCCTTATTTTTATCCGGCTCAGTTCGGACTTGGTTATGTCTGTTTGAAGCGGAACGACCCGAACGGTTCGGTCCGCGCGTTTGAATCGGCGGTACGTGTGGGACCGGATCACGCGGATGGGTTTTATATGCTCGGCGTCGCAGCGCAGTCGGCCGGCGACAAACAAAAGGCGGCATCCGCTTGGCAAACGTATCTGGCGCTTGAGCCGAGTGGTAAGATGGCTTCCGTCGTAAAACAACAGTTGGAGGAGTCGAAGTGGAAATAGGAATCGTGGGTTTGCCGAACGTCGGCAAATCGTCTCTTTTTAATGCATTAACCGCGGCCGGCGTCGCATCGGAAAATTTTCCGTTCACGACGATCGAACCGAATGTGGGCGTGGTCCCCGTTCGCGATCCGCGTCTGGACAAACTCGAACAAGTGTACGCGGCGCCGAAAAAAGTGCCGGCGTCCATTCGCTTCCTCGACATCGCGGGCTTGGTTCCCGGCGCCAGCAAAGGCGAGGGCCGCGGCAACGCTTTTCTCGACGACATCCGCTCGACCGATGCGATTGCGCAGGTGGTGCGATGCTTCGACGATGCCAACGTGATTAACGTGCTCGGCGACCTCGATCCGGCCAAAGACGCCGATACGATTTCAACCGAATTGATGCTCGCCGATTTGGGGCAAGTCGAGAAACTGATCGCGAAATTTGCGGGGCCCGCCAAATCGGGCAACGAAGAAGCGAAGAAGAATTTCGCGTTGCTCGACGGTATCCGTAAGCAACTCGAAAACGGCGTGCCGTTGCGCCGTCAAAACCTGGCGCCGGCCACCATCAAAGACTTCAATTTTTTGACGGCCAAGCCGGTGCTTTACATCGCCAACGTGAACGAACGGACCACGCCGAACGTCGTCCAAATCGTGAAGGATTTCGCGAAGAAAGAAGGCGGTCAAGTGGTGGAGATCAACAACAAGCTAGAGGCCGACGTAATGATGTTGCCCGAGGAAGAGCGCCCGGCGTTCCGCCAGGAACTGGGTATTAAAGAATCGGGTCTCGACGCGCTCGCGAAAGCGGGGGAACGGCTGCTGAATTTAATCACGTTCTTCGCGGCCGGTCCCAAGGAAGTTCATGCATGGCACATCACAAAGGGCAGCCCGGTCCCACAGGCGGCCGGTAAAATCCACTCCGATCTTGAGCGAGGGTTCATTCGAGCCGAAGTGTTTTCGTATGATGATTTGGTCACGGTCGGTTCAGAAACCGAGTTGCGCGCGAAAGGGAAGATCCGTATGGAAGGCAAGGATTATGTGACTCAAGACGGAGATATCCTGCACATTCACTTCAAGGTTTAGTGGGTCTACGGTTCTAAGCGAACCGCAGCGGCAACAGTGGGGAAACACCCGAGGACGGCGTCGATGGCTTCATGTGGGGCCTGCTTAGTTCGGATGCCAATGATGGATTTAAATACGTCCAATGAAGAATTCGGAGGCCGTAGAGCATGCCATCGTTTAACTCCATCTTCCAAACCACCTCGCAAAGACAAAGCGAATCTTCATCCTCAGATTGCAGACTTAGGCTAAAACGGGTGCCGAGCGGAGCATCGTGCCAGACCTTCAGTTTTAGACCGCTGCGGGAGATATCGATCAATTTCGCTTCGAGCGGTTCGCGCAACGGTTGGCTGGTCGAATCGAGCAAAACGACCGGTAAATTTGAGGGGAATCTTGTCTCTTTGCGCCTCTCGTTGTCCATAGTTAAATCTATCCCCAAGGGCTGTCGTTGTCATCGTGATAACGGTCACACTAATTTTTCGCCGCGTTTTGTTACGAAAGATTTACAGTTCCTTCATACGGTCTTAAGCGCGGGGGGATTAGACTATGGGCATGAATAATCTGATTCGAGAACGCGCGGACGCGCTGACGAAATCCGGCGCGAAAACCACGCTTCAACAACTGCGCTCGACGCTGCAAAATTCACAGCGAAAAGGCGATCTAAGCGGCATGGCCTGGGCTTTGTTGCACACGGCCATGGTGCTGCGCGGCCAGCGCAAGTTGTCGACGATCGCGAAACTGCTCGACGAGGCGCAATCAATTTTCCGCGACATCCCCGACGAATTCGGCCTCGCGTCGGTCCAGCAGGAGCTGTCGTTGTTGAACCGTGAAATCGGCCGCAGCGCGCTCGCGATCGAGCACGCGCAACAAGCGATAAGTTTGTATCAGTCGTTGGGCCGCACGCTCGAACTGGCCTGGGCCTACGACAATCTCTCCACGATTTACTTCAACCAATCGAAGCGCGCCGAGAGCCTCACTTACGCGAAGAGAGCGCATGCGATTTTCACCGAGTTTAAATCCGAAAACGGTCTCGCTTGGAACAACTGCAACCTGGCGATGATTTCGTTGCAAATGGGCCAACACGATCGCGCCGCTCAACAATTCGCCGAAGCGTTTCGCGGGTTCGACCATTTGAACAGTCGCCAGGGCAAGGCCTGGAGCCTGTTCGGTCTCGGCATGGTGCAACGCGCGAAATGCAAAATCGATGCGGCGACCGTTTCGATTACGAAAGCAAAAACGATGTTCGAAGACCTCGACCTGAAAGACCGTGTGGGTTTGTGTTTGTTGAATTTGGCCGCTTTAAAGCGCACGAGCGGCGAGGTGGAGGCAGCCGCCGATTTAAATAAACAGGCAATCCAATTGTTCACGCCGTTCCGGAATCACGACGGTATCGCGTGGGCGTTGTTCCAGCTCGCGCAACTCCAACGCGACAGCGGACATTATGTGAAGGCGTGGCAAATGTTGCGTGAAGCGCTGCAGTTGCACCGCGACATCGTGAGCAGCTCCGGCATGGGATGGGGAGAAAACGAAATCGGCGCCGTGTATCTCGAAATGGGCGAAATCGATCGCGCGCGCGAGAGCTTGATAAAAGCGCGCGTGACCGCCGAGCGTCTCGATTTGACCGCGATGAAAGCGATGGTCGAAAAAACGTTCGCGTGCCTGCACATCGAGGAAGGAAATTTACAGAAAGCGTTCGAAGCGTTGGATCGCGCCGATGCGCTCGCAACGAAAATCGATGCGGTCGAATTATTGGCCGAAACGAATCTCATCCGCGGCCGAGCGTGGATCATCCTCGGCGACATAAAACTTGCGCGCGCGGCGCAAGAAGCGGCGAACGGATTGGTCGAAGCGTACGGCATCGCGCGATTAAGGCCGAGCCTTGGGATTTTGCTCGGAGAAATCCTGGCGATGGAAAAGAATCCGGCCGATGCGGTGTTCGTGCTGCAAGAAACGATTCAGCTCGCTAAAAAATATCATCAACGCCTTCGCCGCGTGGAAGCGCAGCTCGGGTTGATCCAAATGCAACGCTCTCAGAAAAGTGCGTCGCAAATCGCTTCTTCTCTGTTTCACATTGAGCGGGACGTGCGCGCGCTCGGTTTGCGGAAATTGAAACTCAAACTTTTGGCCGTAAAAGGAATTCTCTCGCGCGAATTGAACGGCAGCGTCGACAACCGGTTCTTAAACTCAAGCTTGCAAGGCGTCGCTTCGGCCGGTTATCCGGTGTTTGAAAAACAATTGTTGGACGTCGCGGGCACGCTCGCGAAAGAAGGCAAGGAAAACCGCGACGCCGAGCAGTTGAAGCGCGAGTTGGACGCGTTGATGGAAAAAGGTTCGGTGGATCTGCACCTGGTCCGTCCGCGCAACGAATGGAATTCGACCATTCCTGTTTCGATAACAGTATAATCTCCGTCGATAAACCATGAAAAGCATTCGTCCCCAAAAACGTTCGGTCTCTCCGTTCGGCCTTTCCGCCGCGCCGGTGTTGGATCCATTCTCTCACTTGCGCGAAGCGATCGCCGGTGCGTTCGCTCCCGCTGCTGAAAATGCAAAGCCGCGACTCCAGGCCATTGAGGATGCGGTGTTTATTCCCGATCTGTTCGAAAAAATTTCTGAAGCTCCGGCCAACGATGCG
>CAYXDS010000131.1:0-7661 GCA_964463805.1 uncultured Elusimicrobia bacterium
TACCGGCCGATGTTGCGAAAAATTTCCTCGGTCTTCGTGCGGTCTATGGCGACGATCATCCGGTTATCCGCGAAATGGGCGAAGGATATCGTGGCTTTTACGGAAAAGACCATCCGATGATTCGCGCCGCTGAAGATATGACCCTCTACCTTCAACGCGATAGGGCTGCGTTCGATGAACTAATGAAACTCGCACATGAAGCGGATCGCTCTTCACTGCCGAAGGGGAATTACGATCGGGTGTTTGAAGATTTTCAGAAATATTTGGAGCGGCTTAGACTCCGCGTGTATGAGTTGCAGAAGAGTGGCCGGGAATCGGAAGCTCTCGCCGCCATGGCAGAGTACCGGAAAGCCGCTCAACAAATGATGGCCACCGATGAGAAATCTTATATCCGTTCACTGGTGCCCGGCGTGATGGCCAATCGCCTGATTCTTGAATCGTTGCGGAACGTCGGGAAAAAATCGTCGAGGAATTGGCTCACAGATTTTGTCGGAGCGACAATTCTTCTGCAGCCGCCGATGCAGGACGAACGAATGACGGAAAGCGAGCGATTGACGAACCGCACCTCGTTGCTCGGAAAAGGAAAAACGAATCGGAATTTTGAATCATGGTTGATCCGTCAAAAAGGCCGCGCTCAACCGGACATTGAGATACGCAATTTCACCGGCGAGACCATTTCGGCTGTTTTGTCGGGCGATATTTCGGTCGCGGGCCTACCGTTGTCTGCGATCAAAGGAGCCGCATCAAGTTCGCTGATGCTGAGTGGACGTTTCATCGCAAACGTCTATGAAACCGACTCCGAAGGAAAAATGCTGGCGATTCGTTCGTATTCGGTTTCGATAGATAAATCCGACAATGTGACGATCGATAATTTCAGCGCATGGCTTAAGACGAAGATCCGCGCGCGCGCGTTCCCGCTCCGCCGAACGACGGTGCCTGCCGGCACCAATGTGGTACGCATTACAACCTCCGACGGCCAAACGTGGACCGATCGCTATCCGGGTCCCGATATGGATCCCGAAGATCGCGTGCTCGAGCGCGTTTATCCGGACGGTCGAAAGGAAATTTACAGCGACCACGTGATGAACAAAATCGACGGCGTGTGGGTGCCGGCCAAGACCGTCATTGACCAGAAAAATGGGCCAGTAACGATCATCGAATTGATTAAACACGCGGGAGAGCCGACCGATGCGGATGGAAACGTTTCATTTCGTGTGAAGCACGGCGGCGCGGAATACATCAACACCTTCAAAAACGGCCGATTGTTTTCACGCACGTTGCTCCATAACAAGAAAAAGATTCATTTCGATATCGCGCGCGCGCAAGAAATCTTCCTGGATACGATGCGGCGTGTGGAGATTCCGCAAAAAACATATGCGCTCGACCGAGACGGCAAAGAAACGTTGGACGTTACGTGGGTTGCCATTGTAAGCAAAGAGCAAGGCGACGTGCGCCAAATCGAATTGGTCGGACACGGCGCTGACGGTTCTTCCGAGCGGCAAGTGATGGAGGCCGCGCCGGCCGGTTTCTGTGACGCCGATGGGGCGCCGGCCGGAATGCGGTTGCGTTTGCAAGAGACGCGGATCCCCGATCAATCGCCGATCCTGGAAACGGTGTATTACGCCGATGACAAAAATGTTCCCGACAGTTTGTCGAAGCATTTGAAAGCGGGCGATTCGTCGGAAATCGGTCGAATAACCGAAACGACGACCGTCAATGGAAAACTTGAACAAACGATTGTCGTGCCAAAATCGGGCGTGGTCGTGAATGGAGGGCGTCTCTTCGTTCGGACGGATGAGAAGGGGCGCTTTATGGAAGCGATCGCCATAAAAAACGGAAGGGAAGTGGCCAAGTTTTATCACCGCCCGGGCATAGTTAATGGAAGGAAAGTTCTCGGGCGCGTCGCTATCGATGCGGATCAAACGACGGCGGACTTAAGCAGGCGCGATCTGCGCGCAGCGCTGGCCGCGACGGGTCGTTATCCGGAACCGTTGGTGACACCGTTGCCCGTCCAAAGTATTTTTTTCTTCGACGATAATTTCAATCTCATCGACGCAGAGGGTCGAATCATCTCCGGATCGTTGACCGAAGCCGCTCCGGTCGCGCTCACGGTAAAAACAAATAATCGATTTAAAGGCGAACCGCCGGAATTTTATTCAAAAGGATTCCCGGGTGATTGGATAATTATTGATGAGATTAAAATTCAATATGAGAGAAATAAGGCAAAAGGCGCGATTTTCGAGGAGGCGCGTGGCGTGGACCGCTTTGGGCGAGAGCGTTTGACGATTGCCGAGCTTGCCGACCGCCGTGTGCTGATCGAATTTCCGATACCCGCACCGCAAGCGCCCAACGGTTCAATGCGAGTGTCGTATGTCGCGCATCGAGAACAGTCGAACGTATCCGTCGTTTTTTACAAGCTCGATCAACCTATTTTCAGTGCGACAAGTTTCTTTGAGCGATCCTTTTCGCTCGATCGCCTGCACGAAGCGGATTGGATCATTGATGGGGCCGCCGATTTAACCGAGGACGTTAAATCGCTGATCGCGATGATTCCGAAGAAATCGATTCAAAAAGAAGACATGCGCAAAAATCTGCGTGCGGCATTGAAATCGATTGCGACCGAGATCGGCTCCGCATCGTCTCTGACGCTCATTGTCACAAAAGTTAAAAACGATAACGGCGGAACAACTTACACGATACGAGTGAAAGAAGACCCGTTCGGGCGAATCGTCGTGTTTTATTCGAACGGCAACGTAATAGTGAACAAGGAATGGCAGGAAGGGCATCCGGTGGAAGGGTTCGAATATACGCGAGGACTCACTTTTCGGATTAAGAGTCAACCGATACAGACGGTGGTCGATTTATTCGCGAATCTGCCGAACGGTCCGACGAAAACGGCGCTCGATCCGAAAATCGTCGCGTATCTTCAACAGGCCGGCATTTCAGTCGAACCTGAAATGAAACTTTCACCGGTCGTGCGTTATTTTCGCCCTGATACATTGTTGGAGAGAAATGAATCCGGCGCTAAAGAAGTGAAATTGGACACGCGTTACGTGATGAGGGGTGATCCGCTCAAAAGGGATTACGCGGTGGCCTCGGCCGGATTCATACGGTTTATTCGGTGGGAGAGTAAAAACGTGCCGTTTGGCGTGTCGGATGGAGAAGTCGTCGTAAATATCCAAAGCCAGCAAATCGTCCGAAATACGAGATTCAAAGAAAACGATGTCCGCAACAGTCGGTTTGTTTACGACGTGATCAATGATTCATCGGATTCTCGTTATATCCCGGTTCCCAAAGAATATCGAACGGGAAATCCCGATAAGATTATTTTTAATTACGAAACCAATATGGTTTATGAAGTGCATTCCGAAGAAGGCTATGTCGTCGTTTCTCGGGATGGTTTCTTTCTCTATACCTATCATATCGATGTCAACACGCGCATTACGTCGAATGTGCGTTATTGGGACGAACGGCATCCTTCCGCTCGACATTACAGTGAATTTAAAACCCGGACATGGCAAAGCCCGGACGGTTCGATTTACATTCTCACCTCTGAAGAAATCGTTCCTGGAGCGACGGAGGGATCGACACCCCCGACGTCTTATTTGATTAAAGACGGACAACTTTGGGCAAAAATGGTCGGACATGTCGATGATCCGAACGCTTTCATTTTCACTAATCCAACAGAAGCGGAAAGCGTGATGTTTGATCTATATCGCAAGTTTTACAATTCAATTCCAGGTCATATCGCCAACAATATTGAAAGTGAAGTTTTCAAGAAATCAACAGTACGCACCATCATTAAGGAAATACTCTCCGAAAATAAGGTGGTTGAGTTGACGCCTCACAAGCCTCAGATGCGAGCGTCGTATAACTGGATCACCGAAATGGTTCGGCAGTCGCTTTGGGCCGCCGTAAGTTTTTTTCTGGTTTTAGTCTCAAGAGGTTCTTGGTTGAGGCTGAAACGAATTTTCTCGTTTGGGCCGGCCCTCCGATCAAAAAAACTGGAAGTGGATCAAGAGTTTTCGGATCGCTTCGATGAATTGGAATTTCTTACTTCGCGTCTTGTCGTGCCGCCCAGCGTTTCTGAGGCTGAGCGTGGCAGTTTCGTGGAAAATTATTTTCGAGGAAACGGTTTCTCAGCGGAAGAGGCTTCTCTGATTGCCAGACGCTACGTCGAGGGCAGAATCACATTTAATGATGACGAGCGGGATCCGATGTCTGCGATGGCGGGACCTTCCAAAAGACTTATCTCTAGACTTCAACAACAGGGTTTTATCAGTGAGGCGGAAATAAACGAAGCGGTCCAACGTTGCTCGCTGGTTCGAGGACATGTGATCGAAGGCGCTCTGTTGTGGGATAACGTAACAAAACTTTTGGTGAACCAAGCGCAAGAAAACATTCTTCACAATCAAATGCGATCCGGCGATACGATGTTGATCGCCGAGGCGATCCAGGAACTTCCTCTAACTTCGGAAGC
Organism: uncultured Elusimicrobia bacterium; assembly: GCA_964463805.1. Taxonomy (GTDB): domain Bacteria; phylum Elusimicrobiota; class Elusimicrobia; order F11; family F11; genus JAJVIP01. Next base: position 4,481 of record CAYXDS010000131.1, read on the forward strand.
GAACGTTCTCCGTTCATTGCTCGCAAACGGTTTATCATCGACGGCGGAAGTGGCGCAGACGGCGAACCATAACGAGAAGTTCGATGCGATGACCAATTCGCTGTTGATTGAAAAAGTAATCGATCCGACCATTCGTGAAATTATGTCTCGAACGTACGGCGGATTGGTCGACGAACGCGTTTACGAGAATGTGCGTGAATCCATCATCGCCGAGATGTTGCCGTTCTTTTATCAGAATCCCCGCTTGCTGAAGGAATTCGCTGAACATCGTGATGTCGCTTATAACCGTTATCCGATGGTGAGAGCGATCGAGCCGACCACCTTGCGTGAATTTATTTTGCTGAAGTTCATTCAGTTAAATCCATCGCAAACAGGAACGGTCAAATCCGAACGATATTTCTCGATCGGACAGTTTGCGGCCATGTGGCCGTTTGCCATGTATATCGTCCGCCAAGTTGATCAAGCGCTGCGTGAGAATCAATCCAAAGAGCACTGCTTGGCTTTGATCGATGATATCGCATCAACCATTATTCCCACGGTTCAATCGGAAATCAACCAATTCAAAAAAGTGACGGGCAGAGATCCTTCAACGGAGTCGGATAAAAAGCTCGTCGACTTGTTCATCGATCTGAATCTCTGGGATCTTTTTGAATTTTTACAGGACAATTCTTTTAAGCTCGAAGAAAAAGTTTCGCTTGGGAATGCACACACGCTCGCCGCACTTCGAGCGTACGCTCAAGGAACGGATGCACAAAAGAGAGAGCTGGGGCAGGCGCTCCAAGACGCGACGTTGAAATTTGCCGGAGCCGTTCATGTTAAAGCGACAAAATTAGATCGAGCGACAAAACGTCCGTTTAAGTTCCGATATATATCGTATGCATTCGGAATTTTGACGCTTGTAGGGGGCCTGACGAATGGAATGTTCGCCGAACAATCGTTCTGGCTGGAACTGACAATTGCCGGATTGGCGCTTATTTTTGCGATCGGATCGTTTCAGTTTGCGGGTGTCGGTTTGATCGCATTGTATTCGCGAATTCTCTATGCGATCGGTTCGCTCTCCGGTTTTTGGAATATGGGTCGCACTCAGAAAGTGGGTTATGCGTTCTCATCGATCTTGGTGCTAATCGCTGCGTTCGGGTTGGTTTGGTACGTTCCATCGGCATTGGCGGGCGGCTTGGCATTGGTTTCAATGATTTTCACATTGCTTCCGGTTATCTGGGCGAAAAACTTTCCGATCAAAGAACGGATCTTTTTTGGCGCGATTCTCGGGGCAACCGGTTTCTATGTGATGGGATTACTCACGTACTACCTGTTTTGGAAAATCGCGGTGATCGACTTTTTTACGTTCGGATTTTTCTCCACGATATTCCTGCTTGTTTTAACGGCAATCCCGACCGGTATTTCCATTTATCACTTCATGACGGCGGCCCGTAGTTATTGGGTTTTGAGCGGTGCGATTTGGAGCGATACCGCTCGAAGTCTGGTCGGATGGAGATCGCTTAATCCTCTCCGCGGTTTTGGACAAGCGCTACGGTCCAATCGCGTCACGTATCCGCAGTTCCGCCGATCAATATTCGGCGCGGCGATGGTCGGCTATGTCGTCGGAGCTATCGCGACGTTTTATATCTTGCCGATTTCGCTCATTTTATTTTCGGCGGTGTTTTTGATCTCGACAGCGTTTTTGACTCTGTTGTTTTCAGCGGTCAAAGCCTCCATACAATCCGATGTCCCTGATTTTTGGGAGCTCGTCTATCGACGGTGGTTTACCGAATTTCAAAAGGTGGAACGAACGCGGGCGCCGCTTTTCGCCAATGGAGAAAGCGTTGGTCAATATACGGAAAGGTTTGTCGGACTGTTACACCGAAAGTTTCTGTTGTCGGATTCCGAGAGGGATCTTTGGATCAGCGCCGCCAGAGGAGAATCGGGCGGGCGTTTTGTCCGTCCGCGCTCAGATAAAGCCCAAGAGCTTTTGCGGGATGCTTTTAATGCGATAAGTCAGAAAAAAGTTTCGCCCGACGTTTGGGCACGCCTGCAAGCGAGTTCCACGCACGTTCAAGCAGCCGGAGAATTGTTCACGCACACGTTTGAGAATTGCTGCCTGCTCGGAACGTTCAACACATTGAAAAACGGAAAGCGCACGCACCTTCTCGGATATGTGGCGGAAACTCATCCGGCCGAATGGAAAAATTTCCTCGAACGCGCGGTTCGAGAAACGCACGAAAAGTTTCATCGCGTTCCCAGAGTTATTGCTGAACATCTCGCACACATTTCAAAAACTGAAGATCTCTTTGATGTCTTTTATCGACAATATGCCGACCAAGACCTCGCCGGCGATGAAAGAGCATTTCTTATTCGTTTGATGATGCAATGGATGAATGAGATGCGTCCGAACAATCACGCGGTGATTGATTCGATGTCGCAAGATGAGATCGAGTATCACCGAATGTCCATTCATAAGCGCGGCAGTCTGCGCGATATCGCCTATCGCGACGCGCTAGATGAAATTTCGTCCCGCTATGTTTCACTGCCGGAAGCTTTTCGGCAAATCAGCGGGAAGCCTCATCCCGAGCCGACCGAACTCATTTTCCTTAATTCGTATCAAGCCATGGATGTACAAACAAAACTGAAACTCCGTTCGATCTTTCAAGACGCGTTGCTCTGGGGCGGGGCAAATTTTACGGCCAAATCAGGAGGCACGCAGATTGAAAAAATAGGCCCACTGGAGAGTTTGTTGAAAGCTTTAAGCGCATGGGCCAATAATTTAGAGGAAAGCGATCCAGTCAATAAAGACTTGCAGAGCCTTATTCTTGAATTAAAAAAGTTTGATCCGAAGGATCCTTCCGTTTTGCCGCAGGTCAAATTGTCCATGGAAAATTGGTCCGCTGAATTTCTTTCGTGGCGAGATCGGACCGACTCAGGGCAACAAGAGTCGAACGGAGAACGTCTGCTGCGCTTGTTGACGCTGTTTTCTACGGCTGCGGATGCATCGTTGGTCCCTCCAAAAGATCAATCCGCGGATTCCATTCTTGCGGACTCGCTTGGTATCCGAGCCGCCTATTCGACGCTTATCCAATTCGCCGCGATGGTCATTGTTGCTCAAGAAGCGCGAGTAAATCTTGCTTTTCATGATAACCGCGTCGATAACTTCGTGGTGGGCAAGCATCCGGGCATTGGTAACAAC
>CAYXDS010000132.1:0-7575 GCA_964463805.1 uncultured Elusimicrobia bacterium
TCCTTCAGCGGACAACCTATCGGCTTAGTGGTGCATTAGCAATGACAACTAACTTTCCAAAATTTACAGATTGTTTACGAGTTTTTAAGACGTTTTTAATTCGCCGCGATTAACATGACCTTATGATCAAAGCCGATCATCGTGTCCACGTGCGACGGAAAAAATGTGTTGCCGTTACCGTTGTTTTTGCGTTTTTGGTGAATACGGCGGCTTTCGCAAATGTTCAGCAAATCTCTGTCTGGTCTGAACGCCGTCACTCCCGCGCATCCTCCTTCGCCAAGGCTACGGAGGACACGGGCTTGCCCACCGTAGCTTTAGCGAAGGTGGGGGCCCCCGCCTTCGCGGGGGAGACGATTAATAAGTACGGCATCATCCGCGAATCTTTTAAACCCTCTTCCGAAATTCCTCTCCTAATTGTCCAAGACATTCACCTGAACACCGAAGCCCAACGCAACATCGCCGGTATTCTTTCCCAACTTCAAAATCAAAATCGTCTCGGCACCGTCGGCGTCGAAGGCGCGTTCGTCGGATTCGACTTTAAACCTTTTTATGAAGCGGGGGATATAGAGACCCGAAAGCGCATCGCCGATAAATTTCTTGATTCCAATCGCATCGGCGCGCCGTCGTACGTCGGCGTCACCGCCGCGCAGTGTCCGACGAACTTCATCGGCGTCGATGATGAAACGCTTTATGAAGCGAATCTCGCCGGTTACTTGGACGGCGTCAAAAGGGTCCCGCGGTTAAAGGCGGATCTTGAAAAAAGAAAACGGGTTCTCGCTGAAAACAAACGGCGGGTGTTTGGCCCGGCGCTTCTTGAGCGGGATCGCATCGTTGATGCGTATCGCAACGGACAGATGAGTCTCGGTGTGTTGCTCGAGAAGATCGGCGAGGCCGGGCCTGTCGCAAAGAAATTTCTCGAGGCTTATCGACTGGAGGGGAAAATAAATTTCGCGCTGGCCGAGCGGCAGAGGAAGCGGGTGGTTCAAGAACTCGCCAAACGGGTGGATGCGTCGGAAGCTCAAGAGCTAATGAAGTCCGCTTCTTCCGACGCGCAACAAACCTTGATCACTCTTCTGAATCGCCACCAACTCTCTCTCTCCCACTCTCCCGACTTTGCCGCTTACCTTCGTTACACCACGCTTTCCAATTCCATCGACGCCGCCGAACTGATCCGCGAGACGAACGCTGTTATCTCTTCATCGTTGTCGGAACTCGCTCAAACCCAGGAGCAAAAACGCCTGATCGCTGAAAGCCGCCGGTTGTGGCTCATCGGAAAATTACTCGATTTCTCGCTAACGCCTGATGAATGGACGGAATATAATACGCTGGGTTATCAAACAAATCTTCGGCCGTTCGAAAATTTCTATCGATTTGCCGATTTACGCAGCGAAGTAATGATTCACAATTTTCTTAAACAACCTTCCCGCGCCGGGACGGACGTTCTCATCGTTGGCGGATTTCATGCGCCGTTGCTGACGGCTCAATTGAAGCAACGCGGCATCGCTTATGAACTTGTTAGTCCCAAAATAACGAAAATCGCCGATGCCAGCGGCGTCGGCTATCTGTCGGTTTTCTCTCGTAACAAAACGCCGCTTGAAAAATTATTCGCGGGCGAGAAATTGTTCTTGTACCCGAGAGACATTGCGATGGCAACGCCTCCGGCACAAAAAGTGAACGGCCAATTTCTGGATGCGGAGCAGCCCGGTTCGCATCGTGGAATTCCCGTTGGAAATATCGTGAAGAGTTTATTTTTGACGACGAGTGGTTTGATTGAACTCGCGCGGTGGACGTTGACGGCCGGTGTTTTGTTGTGCGCGTATTATCAGGCGAACGGCGTTTATGCGTTGTTCGCGTCCGGCGTTCTGATGGCATCCGTCGAAATTCTTCCGTTTCAAAACCCTTCGCGGCATTTCCTCGGCCAACGCACGGTCGGTTTCGGCGCGCCGTTGCTTTACTTGCGCAGCGACCACGATTGGGGGGGCGGCGATATCGATGTTCTTTTGCTGCATGTGGAGTTGGCTAAGAAAACGCGCCATTCGATCATCCAGATTGCGCCATTGAACCGTTCAATCGCCGACAACTCGCCTTATTCTCCTGGCGATGATTTCACATTTGATCCCGCTTATGTCGGTCCGAAACTATTTGCCGAGATGATCCGTCCTTTGGCCGATCGCGATCCCGTCGGTTATGCACGTTTGATGGAGCGTATTCGCGTCGAAATCGAACCTAAAGCAGTCGCGTTGCGTGAAACGTCGCGTGGAAAAACGAATCCTGATGAATTTCGACGTCTTAAATACGAATGGGCGCGTCTTGCGTTTGAGTGGTTCAAAACATTTTCATCTTCTGGCGAATCGCCGGACTCGCCGGTCGCTCGTTTTCGGGCGTTCGTTGCGCGTGGACAAGATTACGCTCTCGAAGATCGTTTGTTGTTTTTCTTGGTCGCCGCAGAACAAGGAACCACCGAGATGCATCGTTGGCTCGATGATGTTCGTACGCGCAAACCGGAAACGATTCGGTCGCTTAAACAAAAGTTGAGAAATGAACTCGAGTTCGAGAAGTTCGTGCAGTGGATATTGCGTGAGCAAACGCAGCGCATGAACGCGATCGCAAAAGCCGGTGAGTGGCCCGTCGATATCATGCTCGATAAACCGGTCGCTCCGGGTCTCGCCAGCGTTTGGATTCATCCGGAGGCATTTCAAATCAACGCTCAAACGATGAAACCGAGCGTGACGCAAGGCGTACCCGGCATGATTCCACAACATTGGGGATTTGTTTTGCCGAATCCGGCGAATCCGAAGGCGAGAGAATTTCTGTTAAACCGATTTCTCTTTTTGTTGAGTCTGTGCTCCATTCTGCGTATAGATTACTTTCCCGGCTACTATTACACGTGGCAACTCACTGAAGATCTCGAAGGCGCTTTCACTCTCGACGGGCTCGGCATCCGTGGCGATCGAAAATTCGAGATCATTAAGGATAAATTACGCGAAAAACTACCGGCTGAAATCCGTGATTTGGTTTTTACGGCCAACGGCGATCTGAAGAACGGTAGCATGATCTTGGCGGCTCGGAAAGAAAAGCCTGATCAAGTCGACGGCTGGTATGAGCAGTATTCGGCGGTTCATGGCCGGTCTTTTTGGTTCAGCCCGATTACGCCCGACAAAGCGTTGCATCTTTTGCGCGGCGACGATATCTTCCGCGTCGGCTTCTTCGCCCCGTCGTTTGGAGAGCGAATCATCGTCGAATTCCTTGAGCTGGCGCAATTGGAAGGGAAAACTTTAGTTGGAGAAGCGCTCGGCTGGGTTCCTCGCGACGTTCTCGATTCGATGTATCAACTAGGTGTTCCTGGATATGAAATTGCCGCGTTTTATTTGAACGGTGGAATCCCTTCCAATGACAACAGTTTATTCGCGACCACCAATTTCGATACTCAGACAGCGCGCCAATATTTGCGTTCGGTTCCCGGCCATCCTTTCGATGCATTGCGCAACTTTTTCCGTTGGGTCGCCGGCTCACGTGCATCGATGGTGGTGGTGCCGATGACCGATTATACGGGGTCCGATATTCGGGTTAATGTGCCCGGAGAAAAGGGGCATTGGACGGTTCGAGCGTCGGTGGCCGTGGAACCGTTGTTGAAAAGCGCGGATGCTTCCGGCACGGATAATTCGCATGCGGATCAGACGGTTGCGTTGATGCACGCGACGGCCGAAGTCGGAGAACGCAACACGTATCAGCAGTCGGTGCCGACGCCATTGCTGATCAGCCATCCGAAGGTAGGTCCCTGGATGAAGCAAACGCGACGGGCCGGCGAAAGTTTTCTTGTCGACGCAACCGTTCGCGGCCAACACAATGTCGAACTGATTTTTGAAGACGGCGAGAAAGTCGTTTTGAAAGAAGCGCATAAAACGGATCAAGACGTTCGTGTGTATCGCGCCGAAATTCCGGCCACCTGGTCCGGCGGCCGTCCGTTCCGTTTCTCGATCGACGGGTGGAATTCCGAACCCGGTTATTTGATCAGCGAACCCGCGAGGAACGGCGTATCTCATAACGGCGTCGCGCCAAACGGTCAAATCGTAAAGTTGGCTTCGATCGCGGTTGTCGCGATTGTGTCGACCTTTATGTTTTATTTTCTCGTGCGCGGCACAGCGTTTCCATCGGTGCTGTTGTCGATCGTGGCGCTTCTGCCGTTTATGGGCGTGTTGGGAATCGTCAATATTTCCGAACGACCCAGCTTGACGGACGACGAACGGCGCTGGGCACGGCAAGTCAAGAATCCCGCTCAAAGTTTGAAGCGTGTTGCGGAGGTTGAAAAGGAATGGGCGGCGACGCTTACCGGAAATAATCAGGCCGACGATCCGCTGCTGTTTAATATCGCCCGGTCTCAATTCCTTCCGGACAATCTTGATGACGCATTTTTCTTGTATCAGAGTCTTCATCCAGGGCGTGAACTTCGGACGGATTTGGCGTCGTTTGTGATTCATCCTGCCGCACCAATGGTTTTGGTGACGAACGCCGACACTATTCATGGCTTGGAGCGCGAGGTCGGAAAACTCATTTCATGGATGGATGCTCCGTTGTCATCGCCGATCCTCGTGTATGTGCCTGAAACACGAAAACGTTTGTCCGATTTTCTCGGTAAAGAAACCGGTTACGCCTCGCGTATTTTCATTAACGGCCGAAGGATTCCGGTCCAATATGTGATGGAAGCGCAACATCCGGACATCTATCGGTTGTTTTTGACATTGAATCAAGAGAAACCGGGAAGATTCCAGATTTTATTGCCCGCGGATGCGCCGCGCTCCGAACATTTTATTGAGGCGATGAATCGTCTGGGAGGCGGCGTCGATCTATTGATGTTGTCGTCTTTCAACAACGAGTTATGGGCCACTTCGTTGTCTCCGGCCAATTTTAGCGCGCTTACCGAGTTTTCTCGGAAGGCCGCTCACGCTCGTCAACCGGTCGTCGCTCCCTTTTCCTTGGAATTGATGGCCCAGCGACTCAAAGAAGAGATGTGGGAGGCCGAAAGAATCGAGGCTCTGATCGAACAGGGGCGGCAACGCGCGAAAGCGTTTTTTCGGGATCGTCCGTTATCGAGATTTGCCAGTCAATTGTTGTTGGCGAGACTCAGCCGGCTTGAACCTTTTTTATGGAAATATCGTCCGGACGACCATACGGAAGAGGTCCTTTATTCCGGGCGCGGTGTTCCGGGTATCGTCAATGGATACTATCGGGTCGTTTCTTTGGGAGTTCGCGGCGAAAAGAGTTTTATCGCCCATGCGCAAAATCACGGCGGTATCGGTGACGTTCTCAATTATCTCCATTATGCGGCGGGCGCCGTTCCCTCCGTCACGGATTTTCGAACCATTATCGTCGAACTCGGTGAACAGACGAAATCGGCGCCCAATCTTCCGGCACTTTTGGATATCAATCGTTTCGCGTTGGGCGTTGCCGACGGATTGCTTCAAGCGAAGGATTTAACGTCTATGCCCGGTGCCTCGAATCTTTGGCACGGTACGCGTTTCTCGTTTACGCGGATCGGAGCGATCGAAGGGTTTGGATTGGCGGCCATCGCAGCCTTTTACGTCGGCCTCATCGCGATGGGATTGCCGCCGATGGCAGGACTTTGGAAATTTGGCTTATTGTTAACCACCGGTACGGTTGTGCTCGCATTCTTTTCATTCTTGCTGCATAAGAACGGCGTGCATGTGGGAAATCATTTGCCGGTTGCGTTGGATGTGCGTTCGGTTTTTCAGGCCACCTGGGTCGCGTTTTCAAGCGGATGGGTTGGCGTTTGGTTCATCGCTCTTGGATTCGTGCAGCCGTCGGTCGATATCGCTTCGATCGGCGCGCTCGTCGCCATTGGTTTGGCTGCCTCTGCGATCTTGCACGCGGTTCGCAACGAACGAGTGGATGAGCAGGTGGCCCATCAACGCATCGACGCCATCGCGGCGGTCGTCGATCAGGGATTACGAAGTTATTCTCCGGAACGCGTGAAGCCCGCGGTCCGGCGCACATTGGCGTTTTATTCAAAGTGGGTTGAACTCTCGTTGCTTGGATTTATGATTCAACCGCGCGATCATCAATTGTTGATTCCGGCGTCCACGACCGAAGAAGGGATTCGAGGCGAAATCGAAGCCGCCATTAAATTGCGACAACATAAGCCGATGGCGTCGCTGCGGGTTTTCTTGAGCGACGGGAACCACGCTTTGTTCGCTGACGGCATGCCCGGTATTACGTTCATTCGAGAATCCGAGCTGAAAACGGCCGAAGACTTTGATACGTTGGTGCCGAACGACGGTTACCTGCAGTTGCTCGTGCACGGCGCCGATAAGATCCCCGTTCAATTTGTGCAGTTTCTGCTTGCGCGTCATCCGGAAAAAGTGAGACTCGTTTTGATGAACGTGATCGCGGCGAATACGACCGCTGTGCGTATATCGACGCTGCCCGGTTTGCGCGCGATGTTGAAAATCATTGAGTTGGTACGCGCGCAGGCGTAATCGATTTATATTGTTGAGAGAGGTGTCGTGTTGTGTGTATGAATGATTGTGTGACGTTGATTAAAGAATGGGCCGGCTTGGCCGAGTCCGAACAAGTGATTGAATTATCGCCGGAGAATGACGTGCGTCAGCTTCATTGCGGGAATCATGATCGGCAGTGGAAACTGGAAAAAGCGGTCGATCCCAAAAGCAGCTTGCCGTCTTTTCGCTGGACGAAAAATTCGTAGGGGCCGGCCTCCGCGCCGGCCCGAGAGCACGATTCCTGATGTCGGCACATGGCGGCGGGCGGGCACGGAGGCCCGCCCCTACGGTCACGTTCAAAACATTGTTGTAAACTCTCGACCATGAAACGTTCGTTTCTTCGGTCGCAGGCCGCGCTGCTGAAGTCCCGCCCTTTGGTTGTCGGTACTCTTACCCATTCGTTGTCGATTCCGTCGCAATTGAACGCCGCTCGCGCCGCGCGCGTGGACCTGGTCGAGTTGCGTCTCGACGGGTTCGCCGCCGTCGGCGGGCCATTCCAGAAAGTTCAAGAGTTCGGCCGCGCGGTGATCCGCCGCATCAAATCCGAATATAAATTGCCCGTTTTGCTGACGCTGCGGTCGGCCGACGAAGGCGGCCGTCAATCGATCAACGACGCGCGGCGCGCTGAAATTCTCGCGCGATTGTTGCCGGCCGTCGATCTCGTCGACGTCGAAATCCGCCGGCCCGACTTTGCGCGGCGCATCACCGTGATCGCCCACATTCACGGCGTCGACGTGCTGCATTCCGCACACGATTTTAAAGGCCCCGGACGTTTTGCCGAACTCAACAAACTCAGTAAGCGCTCCCTAAAACTTAAAGGCGACGTGTTTAAAGTGGCCGTTGCGCCGCAAACGAACGACGACCTTGAAAAATTTCTTGGATGGGGATTGTCGTTGAAGAATCCTCACAAAGTGCTGATCGGCATGGGTTCGGTGGGACTCGTGTCTCGGACCGTCGGTTTTAGTTTCGGTTCCATTCTCACCTATGGGCATCTCGGGTGGTCGGCTGCGCCCGGACAACTGCCCGCAAAAAAACTTGTGAGAGCGATCCATGAGATCTA
>CAYXDS010000133.1:0-7573 GCA_964463805.1 uncultured Elusimicrobia bacterium
CTAACTTGCTTTATGGCGCGGCCTCCGGCGTGCCCGGAACTCAAACTCTCGTGCGATGCACGAGTTGTCAGTTGGTCTATGAAAACCCTCGTTTCCCCGAAGACGCCATCATCGAAGGATACAAGTCGTCGAACGAAGTGCATCACGACAGTCAGTTCCCGATGCGTGTCGAAAGTTTTTATCGGGCGCTGAACGCTCTCTCTTCTCAATTGCCACCTAAAGGTGCCAAAGTTTTGGATGTCGGTACGGCCGGCGGCGCTTTTCTTTTGGGCGCCAAGAAGTTCGGTTACGACGCGCATGGTCTTGAAGTGTCGGTTCAATTGGTCGAATCGGGCAAACAACGCGGACTTCAAATCGAGCAGGGAACGCTCGACAAAGCGCCATATGACGAAAAATCATTCGACATGGTTTGTTTTTGGGATGTGCTCGAGCATGTGGTGGATCCCGTCGATGTTCTTAAGCAAGCCAAACGGTTTCTTAAACCGAACGGGATTCTTCTGATCAATTATCCGGACATCGGCACATGGATGGCCAAAGCCGCCGGAAAGAAATTTTGGTGGATTCTTTCGGTCCATCTCGTGCATTTTAATCAAGCGTCTTTAAAACGAACGTGTGAACTGGCCGGCTTCAAGCCGTTTCTCTGGAAGCCCTACTGGCAGACGTTGCAATTCGGATATTTGCTTGATATTTCGAAACTCTATTTTCCGAAATTGGGCTCGCTCATTGAAAAATTCGTGCCGGGCTTTATTCGAAAAAAGAATCTGTCTTATTACGCGAGTCAAACCACCTGCTTAGCGAAAATATGAAAAAGGTTTTTATTCTAGGGGCCGGACCGGCGGGCCTCGCCGTTTTAGACGGTCTTTCCCACGATCCCGATATTAAGCCGGTTTTAATCGAGGCGTCGGACCAAGTGGGCGGATTGGCTCAAACTCTCCCGTGGGGATCGTACGGCCATCACGATCTCGGCCCGCATAAATTATTTACGTTGGATGCGGCGCTCGAAGCGCGCGTGCGTTCGTTGCTTCCGTCGAGCGACTGGCTTGTTCGTCCAAAGATCAGCCGTATTTATATCGCCGGGCATTTTCTTCCTTATCCGCCATCGCCTGTTTCATTTCTTAAAGTCTATGGCATTAAAGAATTCGCCGGCATGGGCATCAATTATTTAACCGCCAAAATAACCCCGTCGAAAACGACCAATGGCCAACAGACTTTTGAATCCGATCTTTCGTCTCGCGTCGGAAATAAGTTGTACGGGCGCTTGTTTAAACCGATCGCCACGAAATTGTGGGGCGATCCCGCTGAAATCGACGCGAAATTGTCGAAGAGCCGCGTGCAAACGCCGTCGCTGCTGCAGTTGCTTGCAAAAAGCATCGGCATTTCCTCTGCCACCCAAAGCTCCGAGGCGCTCGAATTTTTTTATCCGAAAAGCGGATTGCAGAAGTTGTGGAACGCGATCCTCTCGAAAAGTTCAAAGGCCGACATTCAAACGCGAACACGCATCAGCGGATTTGAAATAAAAAACAATCGCATTCATGAAATAATCGTGGAGAAAAAAGACGAGGCGCCGCATCAAACGCGGATCGCCGTTCAAGCGGACGATTGGGTTGTTTCCACGATGCCTCTCGCGCAGACCGCTGGCTTTCTTAAAAATCAGCTTCCCTCGGACACGCTTTCTTTGGTCAATCAATTTGTCCGCTTGAACGATCTCATTCTTGTGTTTCTCAAAATAAATAAACCGCGGCTTATGCCGGACGCGTGGGTCTTTGTTCCGGACGCCGGTTCACCGTTTCATCGGATCAGCGAACAAGCGGCCTTTGATCCCTCCATGACGCCCAACGGCAGCATCGTTTGCTGCGAAATCATGTCGTACAAGAACCGGCCGTTTTATGACAAGACGGATTCGGAATTGCGCGAGTTGTGCATCAAGGGGCTCACGGCCATGGGGTTCGACACCGCGGATTCGGAGAAGTGGGATTCAAAAGTCATTCGCTTGCCGAAATCCTATCCGGTTTATCAAGTCGGTTATGAGCCTGCGTTGAAAAAAATCATTTCCGGCATGGACGCGTTGGAGAATTTCAAATCGATCGGGCGACAAGGCAGCTTCAACTACATCGGATCGTTGGACGCGATGAACGTCGGTTACGGTTTTTCGTCGTGGTTCTTAAATGAAGCGATGAGCGAGCGCTCAAACCACGCTTGGAAAAACGAGCGTGAGCGCACGGCTCATTTCCCCGTTTTGGATTAGATGATCACGCTCATATCGCCGCGATTGGCCGTTCAAAAAGGCGACTTCTTAGGATCCGGGGTTCCGTATTGGCCCGTCGAATTGGCGATCTTGGCTTCATTTTTGAAGCAGAAAGGGAAAGCCGTTTCCGTCGTCGATTTGTTCGGCAACGGCGTTAATCATCTCGAAGAAAAATCCGATCACTTCCTCCAGGGCTTCCCCCTCTCGAAATATTTCGACGATGCCCGTCTTAAAGAAGCATCCTGCTTCATCGTCTATGCGATCTCGACGATGAGTCATGGGGAAATTCAGGAAATCACAAAGGCGCTTAAATCGCGTTTCTCCAAACCCGTCCTTATTCTCGAGAACTCACAGGCTGTGACCGCTTTTGCCATTGATCAACGCGCTCAAAGTTTTTTTGACGCCGGCGCCGATGCTCTCATCTGTGGAGAGCCTTATTGGAATTGGTCGGATATCGAAGCGGCGATTGAAGGTAATTTCAAGAGCGCGGTTCCTGAAAATATGATGACCAAGGAATCGACGGGCGCCGTGAAACGGTTGTTCGAGAAAAACCCGTCGACGCCGATTCCGGCGTGGGAACTTTTTAATTTAAAAGGCTATTGGTCGTTGCCTTATTCGCATGGGCCGAAGACCAAGCGTTTTTTTCCGATTCTCACCTCCCGCGGATGTCCGTATCCGTGCGATTTCTGCGTTGTCCCTCAAACAAACAACATGCGTTGGCGCGGCCGGTCCGCTCAAGAAGTGGTAGAGGAAATGATCGCGCTCAAAGATAAATTTCACGTTTCGGATTTTCAAATCGAAGATTTAAATCCCACGGTTTCAAAAGCGCGAACGAAAGAAATATGCGATTTGCTGATCGAGAAAAAGGCGCGTGTCCGTTTCTATATGGTTTCAGGCACCAAAGCCGAAACCATTCCGCTCGAGCAGGTGCCTCTTTTGGCCAAAGCCGGTTGCCGATATATATCCATCAGCCCCGAGTCGGGAAGCAAAGACGTCATGAGTCAGATCGGTAAACCATTTGATTACGATCATGGACTTCGTTTGATCAAGGCCTGCCGCAAAAACGGTATTTATACGCAGGCGTGTTTTGTCGTCGGCCATCCGAGCGAAACCGAGCGCGATCATATTTTGTCCAAGCAATATTTGAAAAAACTTGTGAAGGCGGGATTGGCGGAAGCCGCCTTTTTTATTTTGTCGCCGCTTCCCGGAAGCAAACTCGAACGCACCGACAAACTTAATTTGGCCGATTCGCAAAAGCTCTTAAGCTTCAGTCCAAAGGGTCGGCACGATTGGCATGTGTTAAACGCTCGAAGGAACGATTTGATTCGTACCTTTTTCATCTCCAAGTTTTTTTCCCATCCCTGGGCGTTTTTCGCGCATCCGCTAAGAGCGTTGTTTCACCGCCCCAAAACAAAAATGGAAAATCTCTTCTGGAGAATTTTTTACATTAAAAAATTGACGTCTTGTTATGAGTAACTTGCTTCAACGACTCCGTAAGGATTGGCTGAATGTTTTACTTTTGAGCGCCGGAGTCGTTTTTATCGCGCTGGTGCAACTGCAACGCACCCCGGGACTCTTCAACGGCCTGTGGACCGACGAGGTGTGTTACAACCAGGGTTATTTATCGGTGCAAGGTGGCTTGCACGCATTAAGCAAAGCGGTTTGTATTTTTTTTAAACCGGTCGTCGATTTTTCTCTAAAGAAATGGTTTTGGTTTAAACTTTTTTCCGCCTCTGAAGTGGGTTTTTCATTGGTCCCTTGGTTCTATGCCGGACTTACGCTGCTCTTGATTCTTTTTACTCCATGGACCCCCTTTATTGAACTGAGACTTCTGGGTGTTCTGCTGGTGGGCACTTGCAGCTTGGAAGAATTATTTAGTGCGGATGCCGAGGGATATTCTCTTTCCAGTTTAATGGGGTGGGTTAGTTTTCTCTGTCTCGGATGGTCGTTAAGGCAATTGTCCAAGCGATTTTTTAATCGCTCATTTTGGATTTTTCTCCTCGGCTTGGCTGTGGGTCTGAACGGGCATTTCTTCGCGTGGCCTTATCTCGGTGCCATCGCGCTGCTTTATTCGGCGCTTTTTCTTCAAGCCATTCCATCGGATCAAAAGCGGCAATGGGGCGTGCGGCTCATCACCGGCGTCGCCGTGGTTTTTGGAGTGAGCCTCATCGTCAACAGCTATCCGCTCATCAACATGGTCGTCAACGCTCCCGCCAGTAATGAACAATTCGTGCTCAAATGGAAGCCAACGTGGGACCATATTCAAACTTTTTATCGTTATGCAGGTATTCCATTGGCCATGTACATCGTGATTTCCTTTGCAGGTTTTGCGCATCCAAAAAAAGAACAGCGGGCTTTATCATTGGCTTCGTTCATAGCGGCCGGTCCCGCACTCTATTTTCTCGTGTTGATGTTTTTTGCCAGGTCTTCTTATACGATTCAGGACCGTTATCTTATTTCTTACCTGGCTCCCGTTTTTCTTTTTTTCCTTTTGGGCGCTGAAAGCATCACTTTACGGATCGCTCGTTTTCATAACGGCATGGGAAGAATGGTCGCCCTTATGAGCGTCTTGGCCATTGGGATTCTTTTTAAATCATCGCTGAAGGCTTATCCCGCAGAAGCCCAACGCGGCTGGCACATGCTTAAAGAAAAGCCTTTAAACTATTCGACGCGCTCCGAGTTTTTTGAGAAGGTGAAATCCTTCCAAAAATCAACGCTTGTACTGACGAATCAGTGTTGGCTCACGACCATTCCCAATTTGTACATGCGCTATGTGGGAAACAAGTTGCCGGATCAAGCCGAATGTCTTGTGTATGGTGTAGTGGGTTGTGAAACGCCTGAGACCACGCTCACGCGAGGCATAAATCGATTCCTTAACCAATACGACAAGGATGGGCTTGTTTTATTTTATTTTGAAAATAATGGACGCACGCCGATGCCTTGCAACGAACCGATCCCACAAGCTTATCGGTCGTATAACGTGGAAGAAGGATGTTACGCGCTTTATGAGGCGCGAACAATAAGCGCTTGGTTAAATAAAAATTATGTGAATCCGAATTTGTTGACCGCCGAAGAACCGGACAATGGGAAATCGCAATTTTTTAAAAATACCGTCGCGCCGATTGTTTTTTACCTGGCGCCTTCCTTCTTATTGCTTCTTTTATTTTTTGTGACGAAGTCGAAAGTTAAGGGTGAATGAACAAGCTTCGCTTGTCTTTTTTTTCGATTTTGATCGGCGCAACAACATTGCTCGCGCACGCCGTTGAGAATCCGTACAAAATCGAAGACGCGCTCGATCAGAATATCCGCTTGGGCCTGCATCAGCTGTACGATTTGAACTTTGACGAAGCGAAAACCACGTTCGAATCAATTCAAGATCGCGCCGATGAACATCCGATCGTTGCGTTTTGTCTGAGCAGCGTGTATTGGTGGCATGCATCGGTCGACGTCACTGAAAACGACAAAAATGCGAGCCGGCCGTTTTTAACGGCGGCGGGCCGTTGCTTGCGGATTTCCATTAAAAAGATCCGTGAAGGCGACCGTACCGGCGAAGCGTATATAGCGGCCGGCAGTACCTATGCGTTGCTCGCGCGTTGGGAGGCGGCCAATCACAATTGGATGGCCGTTTATCAACGTGAGAAAAAAGCGCGCGTCTATTTAAGGAAAGCGCTGAAGATCAATCCGGCGGCGATCGATGCGAACATGGGCCTCGGCATTTTCGAGTACGCGCTGTCCACGATGCCGAAGATCGTGCGCATGCTGCCCGGCGCCGGCGCGAGCGGCGATCCGCAGGTGGGCCTTCGGCAATTGCAATCGGCCGCCGATCACGGCACTTATTTACGGCTGCCGGCCACATTCTTCATCGCCAGCATTTATTCCGAAGACTTAAAGTCGCCGCACAAGACGGTCGAGATCCTTTCCACGTTGCGCGGTGAATTTCCTTCGAGCCCGTTCGTGGATTTCATGATGTTCATCGCGCTCTACAACGGCGGCTGTTCCACCGAAATGGAATTTGAAGCGGCCGAATACGAGTTGCGCGTCAAAGAGGGCCAATACCGGCCGGAATTTTCGGCCCAGGCCCATTTCTTTCGCGCGCTCACCTCTTTCAAACTTCACCAGTGGGAGCAGGCGACCGCCGCATTCGATGAAACGATCCGATCCGCGAATGACACCGGACCGTTTAAAGTATGGGCCACCCTCTACAAAGGTTACACGCTCGACCTGCGTGGAAAACGCGAGGAAGCTCTCGAGTGTTATCGTTGGGTTGCAAACGAACGCACGCGGTGGAAATCGTCCGAATTCGCGCGCGCGCGCATCGACACGCCGTTTAAAGAAACGGACCGCGAACTCGAAACGCTGCTGCTTTAGACTTTAATGAAGATTTTCCGGCGGTAAAGTTCGCGGAGTATTAAGAACCACAGCAGCGTGTGGCACGAGGCGTACAGAAGAGAAGAAAGCTCGGGGCCGGCCCACGATTCGAACAACGTGTGCGTGATCACAAGCCTTAAGTTTCCGGCGGCACCATCGGGCATCGTCATGGGGATTCTGTTTTGGATTTTTAAATCGACGAGCGACAACACATAAACCGCAATCGCGTTCACGCCGAAGATTTCGAAAAAATTTCCCCATGCGCGTCGATCATTAATCTCAATCAGCCAATAACAAATCCCAAACAGCACGAGCGCCGCTCCGGCCGTAAACAACACGTACGAGGAACTCCACAACGCTTTGTTGATCGGAAACCAATGATCGGCGATTTTTCCCGCAATGAGGCCCGCTGCGCCGGCCGCCAACAAAGCGCCCGCCTTCGGTCGACGTAACAACCAGACGCCGGTTAACACGCCGACCAAGGCCGTCACGATCGCCGGAATCGTCGACAAGATTCCTTCAGGGTCGAATTCGGGCGTGTACATATGACCGCTCAACAGCGCTCGATCGATGCGCGCCGCGAAATTTCCGGCGGGCGTCAGATCGCCGAACCGCAGCATGGCAAACGAATATCCGGCCAAAAGAACGACGACGGCAACGGCCAACGCGCGCGGGCGCAGCGTCAAATACATTATTGACGCGGCTGCGTAACACAATGCGATCCGTTGTAAAACGCCGGGAATTCGGATCGTGTCCAAGTGATAATAAGGGAAACCGTTTAAGAAAAGTCCGAGACCGAAGATGATCGCGGTGCGACGTAAGATTTGCCGGAAAATATTTTTTTCGTCATGGCCGCTCTCGCGTCGATGAACGAACGAAAAAACGATCGACACGCCGACGATAAAAACGAAGAACGGAAAGATCAAATCCGTCGGCGTGCAGCCGTTCCATTCCGAATGT
>CAYXDS010000134.1:0-7543 GCA_964463805.1 uncultured Elusimicrobia bacterium
CGGCAACGAGCCGTCGCGTCATGATAGGGAGCGCCAGTTCATCTTCCAAATACTTTGGTGTTCCGAACAAAATAAATTTAACTCCGGCGGATCGAAGTCGTCGTAAGATGAGTCGCAGCTGCGATAAGCCTTTTTTCGTGGCTTTAGGGCCGAGGTCTTCCAATTTCGAGAATTCCGCGGTAAGAGCCGTGACAAAATCCTCGGAAAGAGAGCCGTCATCAAGAAATCGATTAAAAGCCTCAAGCCATTTCTCATCCATTGGCAGAAAAAATCTTCGCAAAGGGTTTTCCCGACGACGACTGAGCGCAATGGCGTCGCGCAAAACCCGCCAAAACGTTCTTCTTTCTATCGGAACCCCAAGAGAAATAAACACCGCATCCTTGCCTTCATCGAAACGTTGCGATGCAAGCCATCGCCGCGTCGAGCGCCCATTCTGTTCGCGAATTTGTTGAACGAGCGACGACAGCTGTGCCGCAGATAATGTTTCGGCCAACTCGGTTTGTCGTTCGGCCGAAACATCCATGCGTACCCTTTCGTCGAAGGAAAACTTTTTCGTTACGCCGATATAGGAAAGAAATTGTTTTGCCCGAACGACGACCATGGGCACCGTGTGAAGGGTTAATTTCTGTACGGCTGACACCCATTTTTCTTGGTTGAGCGCCTTGCGAAACGCGTCGGACCGCCCCTCAACGAATACCGACCCCGCCATACCGCCCAACACACCCAAAGCAATACACAACGTTCGCTCATGTTGAATTGAGAGCAAATGAAACATCGACGGAACCATCCTGGTAAAAACCTGATCGGACACATGGAAATCGTGTTCATAGGAGCGCGACAGAGACTGAAGCGCAGCGACAATCACCACGGGCGTTTCATTTGACGCATGTGCGAATATTTCCGCAATCCGATCCTGCGTTTCGGTTCGTTCAAGCGAGCACAACATTGCAACCCTGACGAGCCAGGGGCGTAACGGATCCGTTCGGTGATCGGCCCACGCGACCGCATCCATCAATTCCGGGAATTGCGCAAACAACGCATCAGCGACCTTACGATCCAATTCGACCGGGAAAGTGTGCTCGGACACCAGGCCTGCAAGACCTTGCAACGCTTGAAGACGATCGGAAACGGATTCGGCTTTTTCAAGATTGCTTAAAAAGTAAATGTATTGATTGTGACCCGTCGCGCTCGTTCCCGGCTCCGCCGGCGATAAAAAGATGGAACGTTCGACAACCGAGCTGACTCTTTCCGAGAATCGATCCGCTTGCGGAACAAGCTTCGCCAATTCTTTCATCGTTTCTGCATAGAGATCGCGATTTTTCAGTCTCGGCAGCACGCATTCGGCCAACACGAGGACCGGCAAAGCATCGTGACCAGAAGATGCGTGTTTCGCCAAAATAGACATGAACTCTCTTTGCTGTTCGAGTTCTTTAACGTTTGAAAAATGTTCATTTTCTTCTTTCAACAACAAATCAAGCGAGCTTCCTTCGAGACGTTCACAAAAGCTGAGAAACCGCATATGCGCTTGCAGGTGCTGCGCAGAGAATTCCAATAGGCTGATGGCGGTAAATTCGCCCCGGACCGCCCATTCGCGCAGCGTCGTGGCCGTTTCCTGTGAACTTGCGGAACCACCCGTTTGAGCCAAGGCGCCCAACGCGGGCGCTAAAGTAGCGAACCGACCTGGGTCCGTTTCGACCCAATCGGCAAATCTCTCTTCCAACGTCTTCAAAAGCCTTTGACGAACACTTACTGGGATAAAATCCCGCCCCAACAACGGAAGAATTTCAATCGCCGATGAGAAGCGTTGATCATCGGACAAACCCGTCGCTTCCAACGCGTCAGCAAGATCAAAAAACCGAGTTTCATCCGGCGACGGCGGCTGAGGTTGTTTCTTGGCAAGCGTAGCGCCGCCCAAGAACAATCCGTAACCATTGATAAAGAAATGCGAGATCGACTGAATCGGATAAAGTGTTAGGAAAACCGCGATTTCGAAAGCGATGAGGGATGGCAATCCCCATTTGGAAAATAAAACTGTGAATGCGACGATAGACGAAACAAGGAAACGATAGTGCGACTGCAGCGCGAGACCGATGCGCCGCGCCTCTTCGGGAGTTTTTGGATTCTCATCGACGATCGCGGTGGTTCGTAACAATTCGTGCTTCCACGTTTCGTTTGTGAACGCGGCGCCAAGAATCGCGAGCCGATCCATCCAAGCGGGCACGTCGTTTCTTCGAAATAGTTTCTGAAGGAAATTGAGGCTTTGATCGTAGCCGGGCGTCGAGTCTTGGGAATCCATCGACGCGATGTTGTGATTCGAATCGAGCACCAACTTGTAACTGACCGCGCCTTTCGCCAAGAAAACAAAAATCCGCACCGAATCGATTCCGAGTCGAATGACGCTGATTCCCACCCGCAACATCGGAGCCAACCACTTAAACGCCCGCTGTGCCTGCTCCGGCCCCATCAATCCGGCCGCTGCGGCGGCGGTCTCCACCTGTTGTGGTGCGGTCCATTGTTGGGCCGACAAAAATAATTTTTGTCCGGCGAATAACTTTTCGAGCGGCGTCTTCTCTTGCGCGAACACGCTCAAATAAGAAGATCCGCCGTCGATCGTATCGGTCTTCGTAATCTTCGGCGTGAAAACGACGACGGTAGCGCCCGCCTCGGTAAGTTTTTGATCGATGCCCGACGAATGAAAACCGCCCGTCACAAGCACAACGCGCTCGCCGCCAACTTTCAATAAGTTTTGCTGCATCGCCGTATCGCGCGATTCAGCTTCGCGATAAAAATCCTCAAAGGGTTTGAGTTCGCCCTCCGGCATGGCAAACGCGCTTTTGTATTCGCTCCACTCTTCTTTCGTCAGCGAAAAATCCAAAAGCTTGGCGACCAAATGCAGTTTTTTCGACGCGTCGACAATTCGCCGCTCCTCCGGGGTCTTTACGAGCGCAGCGTACGACTCTTGCTCCATTTTTTTGCCCGCCACGAACAATCGTTCGGTGTCAATCTGATCGACGAGCAAAATGTAACGTAGATACTTTTCCATCGCCGAAAAACGCGCAAGCGGCACCTCATGACGGTTACACAATTGCTTCAAATACGAATAAAAATCGGCATGACTCAACGCACCCGCGCGATAGTTGAGACAAGCCTGGGTGAAAAGGTTCAACTGGGACGGTGTTAGTTTCGGAGCAAGCCGGCTAAGAAGTTGCGCGCGTTCCGCTTCCACTTGAGAAAAATTCAGCTGCGATTCCAGATTCGCGGCTTCGATAAAATTAGAAACGACGCCAGGGACTTGTCGATCGGCCGCCGACAAAAACTTCAAATACGCTTCCATCGGCAACGTTCCACGGCGAAACGCGTCCACCTTTTGATCGAACGCCAACAATGAAGCATTGAACGCATTGGTTTTTCGATCGATCAACTCCTGTCGCTGTTTGGCGAGCCGCGCTTTCAACGTTTCCATTAAAGACGCCGAACGGCGATAGGCATCGACGTTCGCGTCATAATGGGTTTTATCGTCGACGCCGACGATGGGGGGAAATTTGGGCGAGTTCGTTAATGCGGCATGAATCGCGCCGGAAATTTTATTTTCTCGAAGCATGAAGTTCGCCACGGTCCGAATGACGTCGGGATGCGGGAACGCTTGGAACGGCGTCAGGTCGATCGGATCGAACGCGCCTTCCAGCGCGATCATATCCACTTGTTTGTTTTTAACGAGATTTTGAACGGCCAGCCCGATGTTCCGCTGCGCGTCCGCATTCATATGCACGTCTTGAATATGAATGACGGTTCGGCCGGTGGACGAGGCCGTCGGCAGAAGAATTTTCCGAATCGTACCGAACGTATTCGGCAAACTCTCGAAGATCGGCGTTAGTCGAGCGATGGTTTGTTTCGGCAGAGATTTTTCAAATTGCGGCCTAACAAAAGCTTTCAACGAAGATATCGGTAAGATTTCGGCGGGAAGTTGTGCGACTTGAACGGGAGAGGTCCGGATATTAGCCGATCGCCGTTCGTCCCACAAATTCGTCTCGACTTTGTGGGCAAAAGCGCAATTCGTAGCAAAATAAATCGTCGCCAGAACCGCTGCCGGCAATCGCATAACAATCCGCATTCGCATGCGGAAAGTTTAAGGAATTGGGATTAAGAATTTCTTAGAAGGCTGTAAACGTTCGGTAACAATTGGCGAACGGAGAAAGTCGTCTTCCCGGCCCTACGGCGGGTGAGATCGATCAGGAAAACGTTCAGACTTTCACTTCCATCTTCTTCAGCTCGCTGATTCTGTCGCGTAAAATCGCGGCCAATTCGAAGTCGAGCACGTCGGCCGCATCGCGCATCTGCTTTTCCAACTCCTTAAGAGCCGTCGACAAACTTTTGCGGTCGGTGACGCGCAGCGCTTCCGCTGAATAGGCGGATGCGATGCCTTGCTCTTTGGCTTTTACCTGAAACTCTTCAAGATCCTCAACCGCTTTCACGATCGACTTCGGCGAAATGTTGTTTTTCACATTGTAGGCGGTCTGTTTTTTGCGACGCCGGTCCATTTCATCGAGCGCGCGCTTCATCGACCCGGTCATTACGTCCGCATAAAGCACCACTTCCCCCTCCACATTGCGCGCGGCGCGGCCGCAAACCTGAATCAGAGTGGTTTCAGAGCGCAAGAAACCTTCTTTGTCTGCGTCGAGCACGGCCACCAGCGACACCTCGGGCAAATCCAGGCCTTCGCGCAACAGGTTGATGCCGACCAATATGTCGAATTCCGCCTTCCGCAGTTTTTGAATGATCTCGATGCGTTCGAGCGCGTCGATGTCCGAGTGCATGTAGCGCACGCGAAATTTCTGTTCGGTCAGATAATCGGTGAGGTCTTCAGCGCTTTTTTTCGTAAGAGTGGTGATCAACACGCGGTGCTTTTTCGCGATGTGTTTGTTCATACGGTCCATCAAATCTTGAAGTTGGCCTTTGGTGGGCCGAATCGCAACGTCAGGGTCGACCAAACCGGTCGGCCGGATCACTTGTTCGACGATTTCCCCCTTCGCCTTCGCTAATTCGTATTTGCCGGGCGTGGCTGACACGAACACGGTCTGTTTCACCATCGCTTCGAACTCGGGAAACTTCAACGGACGGTTATCGAGCGCGCACGGCAGCCGAAAACCGAAATCGACGAGCGTCTGCTTGCGGGAGCGGTCGCCTTCATACATGCCGCCGATCTGCGGAATCGTCACGTGAGACTCATCGACAACAACAAGGAAATCGTTAGGGAAGTAATCGAGCAGACAATCGGGTCGCTCGCCGGGCTTCCGGCCGGACAAAGGACGCGAATAGTTTTCGATGCCGTTGCAAAAACCGAGCTCGCGCAACATCTCCATATCGTATCGAGTTCGTTGCTCAAGACGCTGAGCTTCAAGCAACTTCCCCTTGGACTTAAACACCTTCAACTGACTCTCAAGCTCGGCTCCTATCTCAACGAGTGCCTTATCAATGGTCGGCCGCGTGGTGACGAAGTGTTTGGCCGGATAGATATACGCCTTGTCTTTTTCCGACAGCACATACCCGGTCACCGGATGAATTTCGCGGATCTTTTCGATCTCGTCGCCGAAAAATTCAACGCGCAACGCAGTCTCCAAATAGGCCGGAAATATCTCTATGGTATCGCCGCGCACGCGGAATTTGCCGGGCGAGAATTCCATTTCGTTTCGCGTGTAATGGATCGCGATCAGCTCATCAAGAAGCGCTCGGTTCGATTTCGTGGTGCCCGCTTCAAGAAACACACCGAGCCGCTTGTATTCGGAGGGCGATCCCAAGCCGTAAATACAGGAAACGCTGGCCACGATGATCACGTCCTCGCGTTCCATGAGGCTCGAGGTGGCTTTCAACCGCAACCGATCAATATGTTCGTTGATGCTCGCGTCTTTCTCAATAAACGTGTCCGATTGCGGCACGTACGCTTCCGGTTGATAGTAATCGTAATAAGAGATGAAGTATTCGACCGCATTCTTCGGGAAGAACGATTTGAACTCGGCGTACAACTGCGCGGCCAGCGTTTTGTTGGGCGACATCACAAGCGTCGGCTTGCCGATGTTTTTGATCACGTTCGCCATCGTGAACGTCTTGCCGGAACCGGTCACACCAAGCAACACGTTGTATGGCTTGTTCGCTCGGATGGACTCAGTCAGATCTTGGATCGCTTGGACTTGATCGCCGGCCGGTTTGAATTTAGAAACAACTTCGAAAGTACCCATAACGGCTCAATGATATGAAACAAACGCTTAGGCGTTCAGAGATAGGATGCGCGCCGCTCCCACTTGCAGCGAAATCGGCACAACTTCCATTCTATCGAGCAGCGCATAAACGACGCAGCGAAGCGTAGGGTCCGTCATATCAATTAGCTCCGGCATGGCCGTATACAAGTCGAGCCGAACGCTGGTCAAACTCGCGACATTCAATTGTGATTGCGCATCACTTAAGACTTGCAGCGGGTTGATCATGCCGGCTTCTTCAACGACGATCACTGCGTGATGTTTTAAATAAGTGGTCATTTGCGGCAACAAATTCCGCTCCGCCGCCAACTTCAAAAGCGTTTCGCTAATTTCCGTTTTACTTAATGAACTCACGACGAGCACATCTTTTCGGCCGCTTTCGGCCTTGGCGTCCAAATTTTTAATTCGCGCGAACAAGTGTTCGATCGTACGCTGACGACGCACATCATTCGCCGGAATCATCGAATCCAACGCATCGAGGTGAAAACCGACGACGATATTGGATGAAATCGCAACGGCCGAATGAATCGCATAAAACGGCGCCCGAGCCGCTGCGAGCGTGTCGCGTATAAATTGAATGAATCGGCCGCGGGCTCTTTCCACACGCGCGGAAAATGAAAAAGGTTTCCATTCGATTTCGGCGAACAACAAATTGACGATCTCATCTGAAAGACCGGCGCGGCCGACCAAATAAGCGATATTCTCCACGAGAGGCTCGAGTTGAGTATGGGGTTTTCCCGAACGCCGCAGCCCGTTCACAAGCACGATTTGCGCGGCCAATCGTCTTTCAAGAATTGATCGGGCTGCATTTCTCGAAGGAATCATCTCGCTCACCACGTTGCGTTGCAATCGCCCGATCGACAGCATCACAACGTCCACGGCTTCGCGGAACTCGGGATCCATCGATGAAGCCCCCCAAACTTCTTCCGTTTCTACTGTGATGTCGTCTCCTTTCGGGTTGTCGACGCGATCATGGTGATACATGAGCAACATCGCTGTCCCCCAATAAAGGGTTAATCCAACACTCGGGAACACCGGCAAAAGAAGAAGCGGAAGCGTGGATAAAAATGTGAGCCACGTCATTTCGACCACATCGGGATTTGCGAACGTGGCCCGCCATCCCCGAAACAAATGGCCAAATTTGAAAATCACCACAATGGCAGCCATCGTTAGCAGCACCGATGAAAAGGCAACTGAATGAAAACCGCCGGTAAGCCCAAGCAAAATAACAACCGGTATAACTCGAGCCACAAACGTCTCGAAAACGGCGGCATAGGAACGGTACCACTGCC